>NZ_JBNDMO010000003.1:0-450103 GCF_050436625.1 Paraburkholderia sp. GAS334
CATTGAAGATGGCACGATCGGCAGATCAGTCGGGAACGGCTGCCACGGTAAGGTTCGTGCCGGTATCCGCAGCGAGGACATTCAAATCCGTCTCGCCATCGCAGCCGCTCGATGTATTGGAGACAGTCGTCTTCGGTGGCAAACCATTCCTCAAACTGGGTCCACGTTCGAGGATAGTCCTCGCCAGCAGTAGGCATGTGCAGGGTTTCTTTCATCCTGCAATCATGGCCGAATTGGTGCTAACAGGATAGCCCTTTTTTATATACAGGATCGGTCATGAACCAACTCATCCGCATCTTGAACGACGGTGATCGCGACACGCTTGCGTGGCTGCGCAAGCATGTCGGAGACGTGCGCGTGGCTGCTGCTGCGCGACATCTAGGAAGCAACGGCAAACCGTACCTGTCTGCGGTGTGCCGCTATCTTGGCGTACCTCCGCCAACGCCTCATCAACATAGCCGGCCCGTTGAAGACTGCACGGTCGGCGACAACTATCTTGCCCAGATCCGCCAGTTGTTGGCACAGCGAAACCAAACGTTGTTGAAGCATCAACTTTGATGCTGCGAGTTACCGCAAGCCCTCAGGAAAATAACGGCATGACTAACGACTCTGCTCTTGATATGGATGTCCACGACACCAATCCTGTCGCCTTCGAACGCGCCCTCCGCAGCGCGTCGCTCGACCTCCAACAGATCATTGCCACGGTCGCGGGTCGTTATCTCGAGAGTGGCCGTCGCCGTTACTCAAATGGCGCGCGAGTGCCGACCTGGCGGACGCTGCTGACAATCGAGGAACAGGTCTTTGAGAATCGGGGCTTCCGGTCGAGGCACAACGAGACCGTGCGCTCGACGTTTGTCCGGTTTGAGGACAGCCGTTTGTCCGGGATGGATCTGGACGAACCCGTCGACTGGCGACGTGACGACGACAACTTGCCTGCCGTGTACCTGCTCGTGCGCGCACTGGTACAGGCCGACGCTACCGACATGGCCACTCAGGACTGATGCGCCGATATCGGCCGTTATAGTTTTGGATGCGCTCCAGAAAGTTCAAAGTTAAACGAACAAAACTTCAGATAGTTCAAACTTAAGTGAACCGCGGGTTCAGAGTTGGCTGAGCAGGACGCCCCGAAAGCTTCGTCCAAGCGGCATGACCAGTTCAAAGCTAATTGAATCTCGACAGTTGCTGTCGAGATTCAATTAAGCCTGAACCTTGCACTGCGGAAAAACGCTGGCGAATCGCAATAATTCCCTTTAAAAACAGGGTTCCACCTGTAGGTTCTTGCCGCCGTCAAACTGGACATCGATCACTCGCGAACAGGCCGATCGACGACCAGATTCCTCGAATTTTCTTTGCAATCGTCCCCCAGGGAAATCCCTTGATTCACTGGCGGCCGCGAGTATTTCGCTCCAGCCTGGACACGATGGCCGTACCGCTGGTGGAAGAGACGAGAGCGCTGTTGCCATGCTGGCGAAGACGACGGCGCGCCCGCCCCGGCAGTCAAGCCGTCTTGACGTCGGCGAGTTCGCGCGACGTATGAGTGCGTAGGCGCGGCGTCACGAAGTCGAGGAAAGCACGCAACTTCAACGGCAGGGGCGCTTGTCCTTTATGCACGAGATTGATGGGCAATGGCGCCGACTCAAAAGTGTCGAGCACGACGCAAAGCGCGTTGTCACGTATAGCGTCTGCAACCTGGTAGGACAGCACACGTATCAGTCCAACTCCGCGAATCGCGGCTGCGATAGCTGCCTCCGCCGTATTGACTGCAAGCCGTGAATGAACGGGCACGGACAGCTCTGACTTGCCGGACCCGAAAACCCAGGCGCGCATGGACGCGAGGACCTCGAAGCTAATGCACTCATGCCCGGCGAGATCGCGTGGTCTGGCCGGCACGCCATGCGTTGCCAGATAGCCGGGACTTGCACATATGACCCGGCGGACCGTTCCGACTCCCGTCGCCATCAGCGTGCTATCGGGCAATTCGCCAATCCGGATCGCGACGTCGGCGTGCTCGTCCATCAGATGCACGACGCGATCCGTGAGCACCAGGCTAATGTCGATCTCCGGATAGTGCGCGAGAAAATCCGCAACCACCGGCACGACGTGCAGGCGCCCGAAAACGACGGGCGCGGTGACCACGAGCTCGCCTTTAGGCGAGGCGTATTCACCCGTCGCCGCGCGCTCGGCCTCTCCAATTTCTTCAAGAATGCGCCGGCACGCGGCCACGTATGAACTCCCGGCTTCCGTCAACGAAAGTTGTCGCGTCGTGCGGTGAAGCAGACGCGTCTTCAGATGCGACTCCAGTTCCCCAACCTTGCGGCTGACCGTTGCCAGCGGCATGCCGAGGCGACGCGCGGCAGCCGACAGGCTGCCCGAATCAACGACAGCGACGAGGGTAGACATGGATTCAAGACGATTCATGGAGTCTATCAAATAACGGAAGGATGATTCCCAATCGTGATGGATTCTCTTAGTAAATGCAAGTGTGTAACGTTCGACATCAGGCTCTGGACCGCAGCAAGTCGCTGCAAATGCTGGAGAGATCGAAATATCAAGGAGAATGCCGTGAGCGGCCTGCCCACCACACCCGTTAGTCCATCTACGCCCGCGGTAGCGTCGCGCGGCAAGGTCGTCATGATGGCGATCATCGCCGGCGCGGTGATCACCAACATCTATTGCACCCAGCCGATCCTGCCGTTGATCGCAGCGGGCCTGCGGGTCAACCTGACGACGGTCGATCTCGTCGCCGGCTCGGCGCTGCTCGGTTTCTCGAGCGGCCTGGCGTTGCTGTTGCCGCTTGGCGACCGCTTCGACCGGCGCAAGCTCGTGCTCGGTCAGATCGCGCTCGCCTTCATTTTCGCCCTGGCGGCGGCGCTCGCGCCCGGCATCTGGGCGCTGATCACGGCTTCCTTTGGTCTTGGCATCGTCAGCTGCGTGCCACAGCAACTCGTGCCCTTCGCGGCCGTCATGTCGCGGCCGAGCGAGCGAGGGCGTAACGTCGGGACGGTCGTCAGCGGCATCATGGTCGGTATCCTGCTCGGCCGCACGATCGCCGGCGTGGTCGGTTCGGCTTACGGCTGGCGCGCGGTCTACGGGCTCGAAGCTGTGTTCATGGTCCCGGTCTGGATTGCCGCCGCTTCGCTCCTGCCGCGGGGTGTGCCGTCCACGAATCTTTCCTACGGACGCCTGCTTGCATCGCTGTGGCCACTGGCGCGGGACAATCGTCCGATTCGTGAATCGATGATTATCCAGGCGCTGTTGTGGGCCTGTTTCAACGCCTTCTGGGTCAATCTGGCGGCACTCCTTGCGAGCGGACCATGGCACCTCGGCAGCGCGTGGGCAGGCGGCTTCGGCATCATCGGCGCAGCCGGTGCGTTTGCCGCTTCACTCGGCGGCCGCGCCTCCGACAAGCTGGGGTTCCGCACTGTCATTGCGGCCAGTATCGGCATCGTTACGCTTGCCTACGTGCTTCTCTCCGGCGCGGCGACCTCGCTCACTTTCCTGGTGATCGGCGTCATTGTGCTCGATATCGGCGTGCAGGCCGGGTTGGTGTCCAACCAGACTCGCGCCTTCGCAGTCGATCCTAAAGCGCAGGGCCGCATCAACAGCCTCTATATGACCGCCACGTTCTTTGGCGGCGCCCTCGGTACGATCGTGAGCGGCTGGCTGATGACCCGCTTCGGCTGGACGGGCATCGTCGTCTTTGGTATCGCGCTCGGGCTCATCGCTTCTGCAATCCACTGGATCGGCACTCCTCGCAGCACAGAGGGCCGGCAACATCCGCGTCCCGACACGTCGATCACGGCGGGCCGGATCTCATCGAACCCAGATTGAGGTCAGCCATAGAGAATCTGGTAGCCGGAGGGCGCCGTGGGTCAGGTTGCCGCCGGCTTTGCGCGCGACAGCCAGACATCAGTTTGCAAATTTCTACATTTCGACTATCATTGAAATATGGAAACAAACCAAACCATTACCGCACTGGCTGCGCTTGCGCACGAATCAAGGCTCGCCGTCTTTCGCGCCCTCGTGCAGGCTGGCCCGCAGGGCATGGCTGCGGGCCAGATCGCCACGCTGCTGGACGTAGCGCCGTCGTCCCTTTCCTTCCACCTGAAGGAGTTAGCGCACGCGCAGCTCGTAACGGGCCGCCAGGAAGGCCGGTTCGTTATCTATTGCGCGAACTTTGCCACCATGAACGGCCTGCTGGCCTATCTCACCGAAAACTGCTGCGGCGGCAACCCCTGCTCGCCGGAATCGGTGTGTTCACCCACCCGGGAGAATCAGTCATGAAGCATTTTCACGTTCACGTTGCCGTCACCGATCTTGCCGACAGCATTCGCTTTTACACAGCGCTGTTCGCGGCTGAGCCGACTGTCGTCAAGGGCGATTACGCCAAGTGGATGCTTGATGATCCGCGAATCAATTTCGCGATCTCGCAACGGGGAGCAACCCCGGGCCTTGATCACCTGGGTGTACAGGTCGAGAGCGAAGCGGAACTTGCCGAGATGCACGTGCGCCTTCAAGACGCGCAATTGTCGGTCGATGAGCAGATTGGCACTGCCTGCTGCTACGTCCGCTCCGACAAGTACTGGACAGTCGACCCGCAGGGCATCGCATGGGAGTCGTACCACACGCTGACCGATATCCCGGTGTTTGGCGAATCGCACGATAAACCGGGCAGCAAATCCGCTGACGATGCTTCCGCATGCTGTGCGTCGGCGCGAAGCACGCCAGCTGTGATCACGGTGAAGCCTTCGTCGTCGTGCTGTTGAGGCCGGACCTGATTGACGAGGAACAGATGACGTCCAATGTGTTAATCCTTTGCACGCACAATTCGGCGCGTAGCGTGCTCGGCGAGGCGATGCTGAACCACTGGGCAGCAAAGCTCGGAAAAAAGGTTCGCGCCTTCAGCGCTGGCAGCGCACCAGGTGGTTACCTCAATCCCTTTGCAGTTGAAGTGTTGACCAACGTGGGCATCGACGTGAGCGGCTACCGCAGCAAGAGCTGGGACGAGTTTGCCGGCAAAGACGCCCCATCGATGCGTGTCGTCATTACCGTCTGCGACAGCGCAGCCGAAGAGACGTGTCCGTACTGGCCGGGCAGTCCCGTCAAGGTCCGTTGGGGGTATGCCGATCCGTCAGACGCGCGGGGTGGCGATGAGGGTAAGCGCATCGCGTTCGAACTGACCCGTCAGGCGATCGGGTACCGCATGCTGCAACTCCTCGCGCTGCCCTTTGAAACGATGAGCGATGCGGACCTTCAGCAAGCCCTGACCGTCATTTCAGGGAGTTGAGCATCATGGTCGATCTGCGGCGTAAGGTTCTCGCAGAGCTCGTGGGTACAGCATTGCTGCTCGCTGTCGTGATCGGTTCCGGCATCATGGCCGAACGTCTGGCGGGAGGCAATGTCGCGATCGCCTTGCTCGCCAATACGCTGGCCACGGTCGGCGGGTTGTATGTGCTGATCGAGGTGTTCGGCCCTCTGAGCGGCGCGCACTTCAACCCCGCCGTCAGCGCCGCGATGGCAATTCGAGGCGAGTTGCCCGCGTCTGAACTGGTGCCGTACGTGGCTGCCCAACTGATCGGTGCGATTCTCGGTGCGTGGCTCGCCCATGCGATGTTCGACCTGCCGATCCTGCAACTATCGACCAGGATGCGCGCCGGCACCGGTCAGTGGATTGCCGAAGCAGTAGCGACCGCCGGTCTGCTGCTGGTCATTCTGCGTGCGCCAGCCGGGCGTGCATCCTCAATGGTGGCGGGCTATATCGGTGCGGCCTACTGGTTTACAGCATCAACGTCGTTCGCAAACCCGGCCGCAGTGTTCGGTCGCATGTTCAGCAACAGCTTTGCCGGCATCGCGCCGGCCAGCTCGCCGGGCTTTGTACTTGCCGAACTGGTCGGTGCGGCGATCGGTCTGACTCTTCACGCTGTTTTTGCGCCGGGAAGGCATCGCAAAGGCCATCCAAACGTGCTTGAGGCTTCAGGAGAGCAAACGAAGATTCACTGATATGGGCTTTGTGAATTCGCTCGCGAGCGCGAAGCGTAGCGGGCGCGGCGTGGATCTCTGCTGCCAGCTGGCGGACATTTTCAGATCCGGCTCGAATGCCCGCAGCCGCACTGTGACACTCTCAAATCCGCGCTGCCCGCCTTAAAGAGGGTAGTCAGAAGCCGCTTCTTAACGTATTCAGCAAGTTGCCGACAGATTCGTGCTCGTTAACGGCGTTGATGATGTCAGTGATGAACCAGGGCAAAATTAATTGCGTATCGGGATCGCTGGCACTGACGCTGAGCACCGGTGGCTTTGACGTGGAGTCAGCATGCGTCACACCGTGGTTAGCGCACGGGATGCATGTATCCGTGTCGGCCGGAATATGCCGGGCCGTCTGCTTGCTGGCGGGCGACCAGGTCGAGGAGCAGCCGGCAGCGAGCACGACAAGGGCGGCGGTAGAGCGAAAGGACTTCATGAGGTGAACTCCAGCCACGTTACTTCGACAAAATGGCTGGTGACGGGTTCGTCAATGTACGGTCTCTATCGTTGTCACGCAGACTGGAAAGCCGCGATGAACCAGTTCGCGATCCTCTACGAGGACCGCTTCACCAGGAATCATTTGTAGAATGCAATTGATGACCTGCCAGACGGCAGGCTTTTATCTGCCTTGCACACAAAAATTCCGACACTCCGTTTCCCGTGTGTGGGTGCCGATTCCAGTTGAACGCCGATCTGCTAGGCACCAATTTGATAAGGGCGGGTCATGACTTCAAGCAAATGACCGTCAAGATCGTCGAAATACACTCCCCGGCCACCGTTGTGCTGATAGGTTTCGCCGGCACGTTGTTTGCCGGGGTCTGCCCAGTACTGAAGACCTCGGTCACGGATACGAGAGAAGACCTCGTCGAACTCCTCTTCACTGATCAGAAACGCGTAGTGCTGCATGGAAATCGCGCTGTCGCTTTCGAAGAAGTCGAGCGAGACGCCATTTGCGAACTGAACGACCAGCATCTGCCCAAACTCGATAGGGCTCGGCACCTGCAGGATGTCCATGAGGAACCGTGTCGATTTCTGCTTGTCGCGGCACCAGACGATAGTATGGTTTAGCTGTACGCTCATTTCGCGACCCTCACCGGTTGTGACCGAATGTCTGTTCTGGCCAGGAAAGGACTCTTGTCTCGCTACGGATACAACATAGCCGAAGCCCGATAGCATTCAAGTGAAATGCAACTACGACCGGCGTGACGGCCGGACCTGTACCACGACGAACTTCCGAAGTGGACTCGAGGCTGCCGGCCGTCCTCCGCGATAACAGACCTTCGCGAATTTCGCACATCGACCCAAAGACGTCGATGGCGGAGCGCACAAGGTTTTTAGGGCGGCGTATGTGCCCTGATGACCTATGCCTCGAATTGCATTCCAGGTCTGAATCTGCCAGCAGCATTTCACCGAGGCATCCGCCGCCACGTGATCTTTCACGACATGACGCGGCCGCCGGCCACATCCAGGGTCACGCCGGTGATCCAGGATGAGGTCATGGACAGCAGGAAGAGAGTCGCAGCGACGACATCTTCTGGACGACCCAGCCGACCCAGCGGGAAAGCGGGGATCATCTGTCGCTCCTGTTCGTCCGTGATGGCCTGCCGGGTTCGCTCCGTGAGGACCGCCGATGGCGAAACGCAGTTGACCCGGATGCCGTGCCGGCCCACCTCATGCGCCAGATGACGTGTGAGCATGATGACCCCGGCCTTGGCGGCGCCATAGCCGGCGGGTGCACCGGCGGCAATCCTGCCACCTGCAGACGCCATGTTGACAATGCATCCGGAACCGCGCGCAATCATTGCGGGCAGGAAGCATTTCAAGGTGAAAAATGTGGACGTCAGATTGTTGTCAATGCTTGAGCGCCAGTCTTGTTCTGTGATCTGCTCAAACGGCACCGGCCGACCGGTGCCGCCGCCGGCAAATGCCACGACGAAATCAGGTGCGCCAAGTTCAGCGTCGACGCGTACCCGCATCTCCTCAACCGAAGACAGTTGGGCACAGTTCGCGCGCGCAGCAATCGCTTTCCCTCCCGCGGCGCGCACGGCGTGCACGGTTGACAGAATCGCCGTTTCGTCGCGACCGTTGACGGCAACTTTCACGCCGTTCTTCGCAAGTGCCAGGCACGTTGCGGCTCCGATTCCATGTGAGCCGCCGGTAACGACGGCGACCTTTCCCTGAAGATCGGGAAACGTGGGGACGACTGACGGTGGTGTGGCCATGGTGGCATGCCTCCTGGTAGTGTTGATCGGACTCTAAGGCGGATGTAGACTAAAAACAAATCATGTGTTTTCGGTCTACGCATAAATATTTTTATGTCTCAGCTGCTCTACCTTCGAAGCTTTCTCAGCGTCTACCGGCACAACTCGATTTCGAAAGCTGCCGACGCACTCCATCTGACTCAACCCGCTGTATCGCGACACATCAAGGTTCTGGAAAATCACCTGAAGTGCAAGCTGTTCGAGCGCCTGCCGCGCGGCCTGGCGTCGACACCGGCTGCCACCGAACTGGAGCGCCAGGTGGGATCCCACCTGGACGCGTTGCAAAGAGTCGTAGATTCAGCAGGCAGTAAGAACGCATCGCTGGAGGGCATCATTCATGCAGGATCAACCAGCGGCTTCGCAAAACTGATCTTCTCTGGCCTCGCGACCCTCCCGCAGTATGGAATCCGTCTCGATTTGCGCTTGGCACCGCCCCCTGTCCTGATGAAGGCTCTAGTCGACGGGGAACTGGATTTTGCCGTGACACCGGCACGAATTCCCCACAAGGCAGTCGAATACGATCTCCTGTACGAAGGCGCCTTAATACTGGTTTGTGCGCCACGCTGGCGTGAGCGATTGCTCCGGACAGGTGCGCCAGGCGGGGTGCCGCTGATCGAAGTCCAGGGTCCGCTACCTGCGCTCGCCAGCTATTGGCGCGTGGCATTCGGGCGGAATCCGGACCTCCCCTCGGTCACCGTCCCGGACTATCAGGCAGCGCTTGACGCTGCCGCTGCAGGAACCGGACTGTCAGTCGTTCCCGAGTGCCTGTGCAGCGACATGCTGCAAACGGGTCAGTTGATCGGTCGAAATGCCAGAGCCAAGGCTCGAATATCCCTCTACATAGCTCGCAGCAAAGGGAGCGCTGGAGTCGACCGGGTCAATGTGAGTCGTCAACTTCTTCTCGACGCAGCACGAAACTGGTAGCTCAGTAGTTGCACGGCCAACTTTTATCGCTGGACCTATGCAATGACCGCTTCAACTGAGGCGTTCGTCCCATGCGACGAAGGTCCTATCCTCGCAATTCCGGCGAACTGACCTTACCCCGCCGGGCGCACCACTCGTAAGTTTGCTGGCTCGCCGGTTTTGGTTGATGCAATTGCCGGAATTGGTCCGACGCGTAAAGCGACAGCTCGGGAAAAAATCATCATTGACAACCGGTTACCAATAACGGAAACTGGTTGTCATTCGGTGAAGCGTCCTCAACGCCCTGCCGCCTATTACTTTCTTCAGGGGAAAATCATACCCACGTTTGAACCACTCGATCCCCGCATGCCGCTCAGCCAGCAACTCGACGAGTCGGTTTCGCCGGCCGTCCTGGTCAATGTATTCACTGTCGATCCGGCCGATGCCGACGCGTTGCTCGCCGCATGGGAAGCTGACGCAAACTGGATGAAGCAGCAGCCCGGCTATATCTCCACGCAGTTGCATCGCGGCATCGCCGGCAGCAGCGTCTTCATGAACTACGCCGTCTGGGAATCGGTCGCGCACTTTCGCGCTGCATTCACGAATCCGGAGTTTGCCAGCAAGCTTCGCGCTTACCCGTCGAGCGTCACGGCGAGGCCGCACCTGTTCACCAGGGTCGCCGTACCCAACATCTGTACCGACTAGTCGAGGCTAAATTTGGATCGCAAACCTATCGCGCCGGGCGACGTCCTGACCCAGATCATGACGACGGTTTTTCGGGTCAACTCGCTTCTCCTGGACAAAGGCGATCAGCTCGTGGCGCCCCTGGGTATGACGAGCGCGCGCTGGCAGGTCATGGGCGCGATCGCTTTATCCGGCCGGGCACTTTCATGCCCGCAGATTGCAGCCGCGATGGGATTGACCAGGCAGGGCGCGCAGAAGCAACTGAACCAGGCGCAACGAGACGGATTGATTGCGGCGCAGGAAAATCCACGCCACGAACGCTCGCCCCTCTACGAGCTGACCGACGCTGGCCGTTGCAGTTACAACGCCGCGATCGCTTCCGAGGAAGTGTGGGCGAAAGCGCTCGCTAAAACCATGACTCAACCGGACCTGGAAATTGCGCTGAATGTACTTGAGACGCTTGCTGCCCGCCTGCAGTCGACACCTCTTCCGGTGGCGTCATCGAATCCATAGTCCTGGAGTCGGAGCGTATTTTCCGGCCGGGCATGTAACTGTCCAGCGTCCGGTCCTGCCCGGTAGCGACACTTGATCGGCCTGATCCAAACCTTTCTTTTTCCTTTCTGTTGAGATCTAATAGGCGCCGTCCCTCACCTCAACGGAGCAGCGTATGTCACCCTTTATGCAAGGCGCAGTCACCCTCGGCGGCTGCATCAGCGTTTTTGCCCTCGTGGTCAGCGTGATCGAAATGCTCGCTAACTGAGACGGCGGCCCGCAGCGTGTGCGTTCGAAGAAGGGTATGCGGACGTCTGGCTGCACTCGGCCAGCCCGGCCATCATGGTTCGCGATGCTCCGTTTCGGGCTGCCGACCGGCAGGTGATCAGTTCCGCCCATAAGTTTTATCGAGCACGGCGAGCGTCGCTTCGCGTAGCCTTCGTGCACGCTCGACGGCCTTCGCCGTCTTCGCCCAGGTCTCCATCGGCACTTCGATGCTGATCGGCACACCGTCGGGCAGCGCCAGCAGAATGCCCGCGAGATCAAGGCCACCCTCGCCCGGAATCAGCCGCTCGCAACGCGCCTGATAGAGCAGCGTCTCAAGATCCTTCGGACGCCCGGCGGGCGCATCGCAGAACTGCAGGTAGCCGAAGTATTCGCGCGGCAGGGAACGCAGCTCATCGGTCGATGAGCCCGCGCGATCGAAGTGAATCGGATCGACGATGAGACCCGTGTTCTGCTTCCCGGACGCCTTCACGATGCGCGCGGCCTGCGTGACGTCTTTCGCGTCAGTCCAAGGCATCGGTTCGAGAGAAGGCGTGAGCCCGAACGGCGCGGCAAGATCGCACAATTGCGCCAGGTGTTCCGCTGTACGCACTTCGTCGGGATCGTTGCCGGCCACGAGCAGATAGCGCGCGCCAAGTTCGGCCGCGGTTTCGAGCATCGGCTTGTAGCCGGCAACGTCGGTATCGGGCTTGAGGCGAAGAATCTCGGCGTCGAGCACGCGCACGCCGGTGTCCTTCAGGCGCAGAAGCGTCTCGCGTTTCAGCGGCGTATCGCCGATGAAGTCGTAACGCACTTCATGCCCGGTCGCGGGTAGAAGCCGCAGGCCGACGAAATCGTAGCCGGCCTCGGCCGCGCACTCGACCATCTGCGGCGGCGTCAGTTCGATCACCGTCAACGCAGCAAGCGACAACGGGCGATGATTGTGCTGTGACATGTCTTCTCCATTTAGCGCGGCGGCGAATCGGCTTCATTCGCGCCTCCCCGCTGTGTGATTCCCGCTTTAACGAAATATCTTTTCGTATTGCATTGAAGCTGGACTTGCCGTCAGCGGGTGGACAGCGGCGCCGGGTCCGCCGCCTGTGCTGTCCTGCTGACGGTGTCTACCCCGTCATTACCTTCGTAGCCCGTCACACCCGCCGCGTGGCGGCCCGCCACATAACCGAAGGTCATGGCCGGACCGAGATTGATGCCGCCCGACGGGTAGAAACCGCCCATCACACTGGCCATATCCGTCCCCACCGCATAGAGGCCGGCAATCACGTTGCCCTCCTGATCGAGCGCCTGCGCGGAGCCGTTCGTCTTCAGGCCGGCGAACGTTCCGAAGCTGCCCGGGAACACCTTCACCGCGTAAAACGGTCCCTGTTCGATCGGCGCGACGCACGGATTCAGGCCCTCGTGCAACGGGTCACCGCCCTTGCGGTTATACGGTGTCGAGCCGCGTCCGAAGTGCGGATCCTCGCCGCGCCGCGCGTACTCGTTGTAGACCTTGACGGTCGCGGCCAGGCCTTCGGGCGCGATACCGCAACGCCTTGCAAGTTCCTCGATGGTCGCGCCGCGCTGCAGATAGCCACGGCGGATGAACGCGCCAACCGGAACCGGGAAAGGCCGCGCGTAACCGAGGCCATATCGGCGCAGAAAACGGTGATCGCAGATGAGCCACGATGCGACTTCCTGCCCTTCAGGCGCCGCCGCGATCATCGCCGAGGTGTAGTCGTAGTAGCCGTCTGCCTCGTTCACGAAACGCTTGCCGCTGGAAAGCACACCAATCACGCCAGGCTTTGCACGGTCGATGATGTGCGGGAAGTGGCCAATGCTTCCGTCCGGATGCGTGACCCTCGATACGGGAGCCCATGCCGCAGCCGATGCGACATCCGTCACGAGATAACCGCCCGCGGATTCACCAAGACTGATGCCGTCGCCCGAACAGCTCTCGGGCGGCAGCGCCAGGTGTTCACGGCCAGTCGGCGTGCGCGGGAAGAGCGCCTTGCGTCGTTTCACGTCGTTAGGGAAGCCGCCGGCCGCGAGCACGACGCCCTTGCTCGCGCGAATTTCGACTTCGCCCTTTGCCGTCGTGACCACCGCGCCGCGTACCGCACCGTGTTCTAAAACGAGACGCTTTGCAGGCGCGGACTCCATCAGCGTGACGCCCAGGTTCTCCGCCGACTTCGCGAGGCGTGCAACCAGCGCGACGCCATTGACCAGTTGCATCGCGCGGCCGTAGCGCGCCAGGTCGAGCAGGTGCCGCGTAAAGCGCTTCGTCACGTGAATGAACGACTTGAGCGAGCGCGTCATGCTCAGGAACGCCATGAGGTCCGCACCGGCCATGATCGGCATGCCCATGAACGAAGTCTCACGCATCGTCTTGCGCAGACGCTTGATGAGCGGTCTCACCAGCCGTCCGTCGTACGGCGCGGCAATGACCTGGTGGCCTTGAGTTGCTGCGCCTTCAACGTTGCCGTGAATATCCGGAATGCCATTGCCGTCGACGAATTGCAGCGCCGTGTGCGCTTCGAAAAAGGCGACCATGTGCGGGCAGTTGTCGAGAAACGCGTCCACCCGCACTGGATCGTAGCGCTCACCCAGCTCGTTCCTGAGGTAAGTGCGCGGCTGTTGCGGGTCTTCGATAATCCCCGCGCGCCTCGCGAGCGGATTGCCTGGCACCCACATCCAGCCACCCGACCACGCGGTCGCGCCGCCGAATACGGCATCTTTCTCGACCACCACCACCTTGAGACCATGCCACGCCGCAGTGACAGCGGCGGCCAGACCCGAGGCGCCGGAACCCACGACGAGCAGATCGCAATTCATCTGCGCCGGATTGTTCATTTCCACAGTTGCTACGAGATGAGCCCCTGTCGGGCGCTGAGTGCTGCCATGGCCGGGTTCATCAGGGCGGGAGACCCCGGAATGAGATGACTGATTTCCTCTACGGCTTCCAGAAGGAGCGGCGCGTATTCGTGCAGGCGCGCTTCGGTCAGGCGAAACACCGGGCCCGCCACGCTCACCACACCAATTGCCTTGTCGCTGACCGGGTGCACGAGCGGCGCGGCCATCGCGGACATCCAGTCCGTGAACGTCTGGATCGCCACTGCGTACCCGCGCTGACGGGCCAATTCAACGCGTTCGAGGACTTCGGCACCTGTCTGCGGCGCTGCGGGGCCGAACTCATCGGGCGTGCCCAAACCCTGCGCTTCAACGAGCGCGAGTGCTGCTTCGTCGCTCATGCACGAAAGCCACGCATAACCTGTGGCCGAGCAGGACAGTCTCGCTTCCATGCCCATGTCCGGGTCGTACCGCAGCCCGGAGCGGGCACCCTGCGCACGGGCCACCCAGGTCAGTCGCCCGTTGTCCGCAACCGCAAGTCGCACCAGTTCACCGGTTTCCATCGCGAGCCGGTTGATCACGGGCTGGACAGCATCCACGAATCCGCTCACCGACAGATGCCGAAAGGCAAGGACCTGAATCTTCGAGGTCAGGACGTACGTCCCGCGCTCCTCTTCCTGACGCACGTAGCCGTGACCGGAAAGCGACGTCAGCAGCCGGTGCGTCGCGCTGCGAGGAATCCGCAGGTTCTCCGAAATAGCGCTCAACGGCAGCCCGTCCGCACTTTCTGTCAGTAATTCGATGATTGCCAGAGCACGGTCCAGGACGCCGGAGTAGCTGAGCTCCTGCGAAGTGCTTGCCATTTTTGCCTCCCTAGCGTGTTGTCTGCGGGGTAAACACCGTGTGGAATTTTATCCCACAATATATGGAATACTATTCCACATTAAAAGGGCCGGTGTCAATATCGATCCCGGCGCTTCACTGACCGCGTGATCCCGATCGGCACACCTGGCCGAAGAACGCCCGGGGTATATGCGAGCTTCACACCAGGCAAGGCGGCTAAGCGTGTCCTAAGGTTGGCGGACTATGGTTTGAATCTGGATCGTACGAACCAGCGCTCCTGCAGGAATAGACCTGCGGTCATGTTTTTTAGATCGCTGGGGCGCTGAGCGTCGGTCGCCGTCACCTGCTCCGACGCGACCGCATGGAGGGACCGATGCCGAAGCCAGCCCGTCAGCATGTACTGCGCAATTCGGCCATTGCGCTTGCTTTCGCAGCCTTGCCCTGCACACTGCAAGCCGCCGAAGGCGGAGTGGCGACAACCGGGCAAGCCGCCACGCCCGAAAAGAGCCCGCCGGGTGACATTCCGGATAGCCAGATCTTCGTCACCTACCGGTCTCCCGCAGGCTTTTCGCTCCAGGTCCCCGAAGGCTGGGCGCGCAAGGAACGCCACGACGGCGCGAGGTTTGTGGATAAGTACAACATCGTCGAGATTAGCGTTGCGCCAGCTGCGAGCGCGCCCACGGCATCGTCGGTTACCGGGCGCGAAGCCGCTGAACTCGCCAGGACCGGCCATGCAGTCAGGATCGGTGCAATCAGAAATGTATCGCTGCACGCCGGACCGGCCGTGCTCATTATTTACACGTCCAATTCGGAACCGAACCCCGTTACGAACAAGCGACTCCGTCTTGAGAATCACCGGTATTTGATCTATCGCGGCGGCACACTCGCCACGATAGATCTCTCCTCGCCCCTGGGAGCCGACAATGCCGATCAATGGAACCTCATCGTTCATTCGTTCCAGTGGCGTTGATGAGCCTCGGCTCGAAGCGTTCGAACTCTACCGCTTCTATCACCGGGGCGACGACGAGACCGCAGCGCTCAGGGGCATCTCACTGCAACTGTGCGCAGGCGAACTCGTCGCTTTGCTGGGGCCTTCCGGCAGCGGCAAGTCGACGCTTCTCGCGTGTCTTGCGGGACTGGAGGAACCGGACGGCGGCCACGTCGATGTGATGGGCCAACGCCTCTCACGCAGACCCGAAGCGGTGCGTGCGGCCTTGCGGGCACGACACATCGGCATGCTGATGCAGTCGGGAAACCTGTTCGAGCACCTCACCGTCGAGGGCAACATGAGCTTGCAGATGTCGCTGGCTGGCAGGAAGGATCGAGGCAAACTCGGCGCGCTGCTTGAAATGACTGGCCTTGCCGGACGACGCGGCGCGCATCCGTCGCAGTTGTCTGGCGGCGAAGCGGCGCGCGCCGGACTCGCGGTGGCGCTCTCCGCCGAGCCCAAGGTGCTCCTTGCGGACGAACCGACCGCCGAAGTGGATGCGGCAACCGAAACCGTGATCCTCGATCATCTGGTCGAGCGATGTCACGGCAACCGGGACATGGCGCTGATCGCAACGCATAGCAAGGCTTTGGCCTCGCGTGCGGACCGTGTGCTCCTGATTCGCGATGGAAGGCTCGTCGATGCGTGATGCACTCATCGAAGCCCAGTCGCTCAGCCGCATCTACCGGCACGGCGAGACGCAGGTCGTGGCGCTCGCCTCAGCCAGCTTCGTCCTCGAACGCGGCGCTCGCATCGCGCTGGCGGGCCGGTCGGGGAGCGGCAAGACAACCTTGCTGCATCTGATGGCAGCACTCGATACGCCGACGAGTGGCGTGATCGCCTGGCCCGCGCTGGGTTCGCCAGATACGCTCCGCCCCGCAAAAATCTCGCTTGTGTTCCAGACACCGAGCCTGCTGGAACCGTTGACCGTGAGCGAAAACGTTGCGCTGCCGCTCCTGATGGCCGATACAGCGGATTCCGGCGCCTGCGCGGACAGTGTCGAACGCGCCGTGGCCGACGCGCTTGCCACATTCGGTCTCGAGGCGCTTGCGCAGAAAATGCCGGAGGAACTCTCGGGCGGGCAGATGCAGCGCGTTGCTGTGGCGCGTGCGTCGGTCGGACGGCCGCTCATCATTCTCGCCGACGAACCCACGGGCCAGCTCGATCAGGCTACCGGTCAGGCGTTGCTCGACGCACTGATCGCGCATCTCGCGGACACGTCGACGGCGCTTGTCATCGCTACGCATGATCCGGCTGTTTCAGAACGGATGAACACGATCTGGCACATGGAGCGCGGCGTGCTCACCGGCGCCGGATCGACGGATAACCGAACATGATCGGTCTATGGTTCGCCGGACTCGTCAGAGCGCGCAGGGGCAGGCTCGTGGGCATGGCGGCGGGCGTCGCGGTGACGGTCGCGCTGATCGCATCGCTTGGCGCCTTCATCGCGCAGAGTGTCGCTTCGATGACACTGCGGGCCGCCGCGAGCCTGCCCGTCGACTGGCAGGTGCAACTGGAGTCCGCGACGACTGACGCGCTTTCGGTCCTGCAAGCGGCGGCAGCCATCGAAAAGGCCGCGCGCGTCACCAGACAGCAAGCTGTCGGCTATGCCGATGTCGATGGTTTCGAAGCCACCACAGGAGAAACCGTACAGACAACCGGAAAGGGTAAAGTGCTCGGACTCTCCCACTCGTATTTCCGGGACTTTCCGGGTCAGGTCCGGTTGCTGCTGGGTAATCTGGATGGCGTTCTGGTTGCGCAGCAAACGGCCGCGAACCTGCACGTGAGCATTGGCGATACCGTGAGCATTCGTCGTCCGGCCCGGGCTCCGGCCGATGTACTGATCACCGGCATCGTCGATTTGCCCAACGCCGACGCGATGTTTCAGACGATCGGTGCTGCGCCCGGCGCAGTACCGCAAGCGCCCCCGGACAATGTGCTTCTGCTTCCGATCGGCGCGTGGCACCGCCTGTTCGACGCAGAGGCCACGGCCCAACCGCATGCGGTACGCATACAGCTTCACGTCGGACTCGCGCACGACGGCCTTCCGGGCGATCCCGAAGCTGCCCAGGCCCAGGTGCAGGGCGCCGCGAAGAACCTCGAGACGCGCATCGCGGGCAGTGCGCCCGTCGCGGACAATCTTGCTGCGCGGCTCGACGGCGTACGCAGCGACGCGCTTTACGCAAAAGTCCTGTTCCTGTTTCTGGGCACACCCGGCGCGCTCCTGGGCGCGTTACTGACGATTGCAGTCGTTGCGTCAGGTTCCGGACGGCGACGGCGAGATCAGGCGCTGCTACGGATCCGTGGCGCATCGCGCGCCCAGATCATGAAGCTGGCAGCCGTCGAGGCGATGTGCGTCGGCGTCGGCGGGACGCTTGCTGGACTGATTCTCGCTGCACTGTTGTCGCGTCTGTTTCCCGATGCCGGTTATTTCGGGGCTTCGTCGATGGTCTGGATTGCCTGCGCGGCCATAGCGGGCATCGTGCTGGCAAATGCCGCGATTCTCGTGACAGCCTGGATCGATGCGAGTACGACGTCCGTCACGAGTGCCCGCCGGATGACGGGTTCCATCCGACCGCGCCTCTGGCAGCGGGTCTACTTCGACCTCGTGCTTCTCGCACTGTCGGCCGTCATTTTCTGGCGGACATGGAGCACGGGGTATCAGGTTGTGCTGGCACCCGAAGGAACGCCGTCATCGTCAATCGACTACGTCGCCTTTCTCGCGCCCGCAATGGCCTGGGCAGGATCCGGTCTGCTGACCATCCGGCTGGGTCTCGCGGGATTGCGGCGTGGCCGCGGCACGCTCGCCGTATGGTTTCGTCCGCTGGCGCACTCGCTCGCCGGCGTGGCCGTCGCAGCAATGAGCCGGCAACGCAATCGAATGACGCAGGGCATCGCGCTGGTCGCATTGGCGTTCGCATTTGCGACGTCTACGGCCGTATTCAACGCAACCTACAACGCGCAGGCGCGGGTGGACGCGGAACTCACGAACGGCGCAGACGTGACGGTGACCGGGACTTCGCAGGCGCCCGCGTCAGCCAGATTCGACGAAATTGCGGCGTTGCGCGGAATCAGCGCGGCCCAACGAATGCAACACCGCTTCGCCTATGTGGGCACAGACCTGCAAGACCTGTATGGCATCGACGCCCGCCACATCGGAGAGGCGACGCGCATGGCAGACGCCTTTTTCGAAGGCGGCGATGCGCAACGATCGCTCGACGCGCTTCTCCAGCATCCGAACGGCATCCTCGTGTCCGAAGAGACCGTGAAGGACTATCAATTGCACCCGGGCGACGAGATCAATCTTCGACTTCAGAACGCGGGCGATCGTCAATATCACGTAGTGCCGTTTCGTTTTGTTGGCGTCGTGCGCGAATTCCCGACCGCGCCGCGCGACTCGTTCCTTGTCGCGAACGCCGGCTACGTCGCACAGCAAACCGGCACGAGCGCGGCGGAAATCGTTTTGCTGAAGACAACCGCGCCGCCAGAGCAGGTTGCCGCGGCAGCGCGAGCGGTGGTCGCGCCACTCGGCGCCGTCAAGGTCAGCGACATCGGGCAGGTCCAGCATATGATCAGTTCGAGCTTGACGGCCGTCGATCTGCGTGGCCTGACGCAACTCGAACTCGGTGCGGCGGCGCTGATGGTCGCAGGCGCAACGGGACTCATCATTGCATTAGGCTTCGCCGACCGGCGGCGCACGTTCGCGATTCTGTCTGCGCTCGGTGCCAGGCCGCGTCAGCTCGGTGCGTTTTTGTGGAGCGAGGCACTCATGCTCCTGGTCGGCGGGGCGGCCATCGGAACGCTGACTGGCTTTGCGCTGGCATGGATGCTGGTCAAGCTGCTGACCGGTGTGTTCGATCCTCCACCCGAGCACCTCAGTGTGCCTTGGGTCTTTCTTGCTTTCCTGCTCGGCGTGGCAGCGCTGTCGGTTGTGATTGCCGTGATCGCCGCATTTCGCGAGACGCGCGTGCCCGCCGTCCAGCGCATGCGCGAGCTGTGACACGAGCGACGCATGGACGCTCGCGACCGGCAAAAGCAGGTTGACGGCACCCCTGAGCGGCCACTTTCAGGCACGATTTACGCAAGGCCGTATGAAAACGCATGCCGAACGCAGTGCCTGGAAATATCGGCCCTTCAGATCGCGCCATTCGAAAGTCTTTTTTTGTTCTACGCTATAAGCGCGACCTGCAGCGCGTCCCGATGTTTGTCCCGCATCACGTCTATTGATGAGGGCCTCTGGATCCGCTGCGCCCGCAGAGTGTCCTCCCGCGCGATACGGTTCAACGAGCCGGAGGTTGATCCCGAGTCAAACCAATCACCTGACTAAACACCCAGGCAGCCCGGGGGCCGTCGCTCCGACAGCGGCACTAGTACCCTGGTGCACCCGCACTATGGAGAATGATGATGTCGATTCGACTAGGAGAAGAAGCTCCGGATTTCACCGCCGAAACCACCGAAGGGACGATCCGTTTTCACGAATGGATAGGCGACCATTGGGCGATCCTGTTTTCGCATCCGAAGGATTTCACCCCCGTTTGCACCACGGAACTCGGATACATGGCGGGCCTGAAGCCAGAATTCGATAAGCGCAACACGAAAATTATCGGGCTCAGCATCGATCCCGTCAGCGACCACGAGAAGTGGGTCAAGGATATCGAAGAGACGCAGGGCCACGCGATCAGCTACCCGCTGATCGGCGACCCGGACCTGACGGTCGCGAAGCTCTACGACATGATTCACCCTGAGGCGAGCGGCGGCCCGCGCACCGCGGTGGACAACGCGACCGTACGCTCCGTGTTTCTCATCGGGCCGGACAAGAAAGTCAAAGCCACGCTCGTCTATCCGATGAGCGCCGGCCGCAATTTCGACGAAGTGTTGCGTCTGCTCGATGCGCTGCAGCTCAACGCGAAACACACGGTGGCGACGCCGGTGAACTGGAAACCGGGTGAAGACGTGATCATTCCAACATCCGTTTCCGACGATGCTGCGATGCAAAAATATCCGCAGGGTTTCAAAACCGTGAAGCCTTACCTGCGGTACGTTGCGCAACCGAAGTGAAGCGCTCATTGCCTGGAGCGGCGGGCGCCGGACAGTTCGAAGTCCGGCGCCCGACGTGAGTCCGGGTGCCTCCAGGCTAACACCGAAGTTGCACAACAGACGGGCACTTAAGATCCGGCATCAAGTGCGAGGGCCAGCACACGCGCCACATGCAGTGCATCCGCCTGCGCGCCGTCGCGTATCTGATGGCGGCAACTGGTGCCGTCTGCGACGACAAGATCTCCTTGTGCTGCCTGCCGCACGGCGGGCAGGAGCGACAGCTCCGCCATCGCCTTAGACGCCGCGTAGTGCTCCCTCTCGTAACCGAAGCTGCCCGCCATCCCGCAGCAGGACGACTCGATCGTCTTCACATCCAGCCCCGGGATCCAGCTGAGCACGGTCTGCACGGGGCGAAACGCGTCGAACGCCTTTTGATGACAGTGGCCGTGAACCCACGCGCGCGGGGCATCGAGCGCACGCAGCGGAAGGTCTAACCGCCCCGCCGCTTTCTCACGCACGAGAAACTCCTCGAACAGGAAGGCGGACTCCGAGAGCTGACGGGCCTCGTCGCCGTAGCCGTATTGCAGGAATTCGTCACGCATCGACAGCAGACACGACGGCTCCAGCCCGACCACCGCGACCCCGCGCTCGACGAACGGCATCAGCGTATCCAGAAGACGCCGCGCTTCGTGCTTCGCTTCGTCGACGAGGCCCGCCGCGAGGAACGTGCGTCCACAACATACGGGCCGCTCGCCCGCTCGCGTGTTGAAGTGAACGGTATAGCCCGCGGCTTCCAGCACTGTCTGCGCGGCACGGGCGTTCTCCGGCTCCATGTGGTCATTGAAGGTATCGACGAACAGAAGCACTTCCTTTGTAGCGGATGCGCCGGATGCACCAGATGCGCCTGGTCGACGGGTCACCGCATTCGACAGGAAAGACGTCCGAAAACGCGGCAACGACCGCTCGGAAGCGAAACCGAGCGCGCGTTTCATCCAGCCGGAAAGCACGGGAATTTTTTCGGTGGCGGCGATCAACGCGCCGACGCGTGCGGCATACGGCGCATAGCGTGGCATGAACGCGACCAGCCTCTCGCGCAACGGGGTGCCATGACGCTTCGTCCACGCCGCGCGCGCCTCGATCTTGAACTTCGCCATGTCGACGCCTGTCGGGCAGTCGCGTTTGCAACCCTTGCACGATACGCACAGGTCGAGCGTTTCCTTGACCTCGCGGCTTGCGAGCCCTTCTTCGCCGAGCTGCCCGGAGATCGCGAGGCGCAGGGTGTTGGCGCGTCCCCGCGTGACATGCTGTTCGTCCTTCGACACGCGATAGCTCGGGCACATGGTGCCGGCGTCGAACTTCCGGCAGTGGCCATTGTTGTTGCACATCTCGACAGCCTTGGCGAGGCCGCCGCTCAGGTCGTCGCCTGTGCCCGGCGCTGTCTCGACGCCGGTAAGCGGATCGCGCTTCACGTTCCATGCGGACCAGTCGAGCGACGGCGTGAACGCCTTCTCGCGATAGCCCGGTGCGAAGCGAAAATTGCGCGCGTCGTCCATCTTTGGAGGACGTACGATCTTGTCCGGATTAAAGCGGTTTTCCGGATCGAAAAGCTGCTTGATCTCGCTGAACGCCTGATTGATGCGCGGCCCGTACTGCCACGCAACCCATTCGCCACGGCACAGCCCGTCACCGTGTTCGCCCGAATACGCGCCCTTGTACTCGCGCACGAGTTCGGCCGCCTGTTCCGCGATCGCACGCATCTTCACGCCGCCGTCGCGACGCATATCCAGAATCGGTCGCACATGCAGCGTTCCGACGCTCGCGTGCGCATACCAGGTGCCTTCGGTGCCGTGCTCGTGGAACATCCCGGTCAGGTGCTCCGTGTATTCGGCGAGATGTTCGAGAGGCACGGCGCAGTCCTCGATGAACGACACCGGCTTGCCGTCGCCCTTCATGCTCATCATGATGTTGAGGCCCGCCTTGCGCACTTCCCACAGCGCCTTCTGCTCGCCTGCATCGGGCATCTTCACGACCGAGCCGGACAGACCGAGGTCGCTCATCAGTTCATCGAGTTCCGCGAGGCGCTGGAACTGCGTGGCGCCATCGTCGCCGGCGAACTCCACGAGCAGAATCGCCGCGGGCTTGCCGACCAGCGCTTTCTCGATGACCGGTCGAAAGGCAGGATTCGACAGCGACAGTTCAATCATCGTACTGTCGACAAGCTCGACGGCCGTGGGACGCAACCTGACGATGTGTTGCGCAAGGTCCATTGCCTGATAGAACGTCGGGAAGTTCACTACGCCAAGCGCCTTGTGCGCAGGCAACGGCACGAGCTTGAGCGTCAATTGCCGGCTGAATGCGAGCGTGCCCTCCGACCCGACCAGCAGATGCGCAAGATTGGCCAAGCCGTCGTCGGTATAGGCGCGCGGATTCTGACAGTCGAACAGGTCAATGTTGTAGCCGGCCACGCGCCGCAGCACCTTCGGCACGCGCTCCGCGATTTCGCTGCGCTCACGCGTCGCAATGTGACGCACGCCGTCGATGATCCCGTTGAGCCGCATGCCCTGCGCGGGCAGCCTCAGGGACTCGAAGCGCGCTTCGCTGCCATCGGCCAGCACGGCGTCGATCGACACCACGTTGTGGACCATGTTGCCGTATTCGATCGAACGCGAGCCGCACGAGTTGTTGCCCGCCATGCCGCCGATCGTGCATTGCGCAGCCGTCGAAACGTCCACCGGAAACCAGAGGCCGTGCGGCTTCAGCCATGCGTTCAGGTGATCGAGCACGACACCCGGCTCGACCGTCACGGTGCGCGCATCGGCATCGAACTCGACAATGTTGTTCAGCCACTTGCTCGTGTCGACGACGAGCGCCTCGCCCACCGTCTGCCCGCACTGGCTCGTGCCCGCGCCGCGCGCGAGGAGCGGAGCGCCCTCGCCCCGTGCGATTTCGAGTGCGGCGCGCAGGTCGTCCTGGTCGCGCGGCACCACAACGCCGATCGGCATGATCTGGTAAATCGACGCGTCCGTCGCGTAGCGTCCGCGGCTCGCGTTGTCGAAGAAGACATCGCCGCGCAGGGCTTCGCGCAGGCGGCGGGCGAGCGGCGAGACATGGCGCGCCGCTGACGGCACAAGATGAACCGGTTTGACGAGCAGTCCGGCGCTGGGATGGGTCATTTCGGCAAACCTGTTCGAGACTACGACAACACAAGGTGAACGGCGGGCAGTCCATCGATCTCGCCGCGGGCAACGCCCGCAGCGGACGGGAACACCATGCCGGTGTACGAGCCAGTCGTGACGATCATGTCCGGCGTCACGGCGATCGCGCGATGACACGTGCAGTGATTGACGAGCCATGGCAGGAGGCGCCGCGGATCGCCGGCGGGATTCGTCACCGCCTGCGCGGCGATGTTCGCGTGATCGAAAGTGAATTGCAGCGCGGGCGACACGAATGGGAAGTCCGCGCGATACGCCACTTCTTCGCCGACGATCAGCGCGCCGTGGTTCTGCAGGTCCGCGAGTTGCGCGAGCTTGTCGACATCGGGCCAGGCCGCGTGACGGCTCGCGACGATCTCGACGGCCGCCGCCATCGACTGGATCGCGCCCATCACCTCGCCGTCCGACCAGGGCTCGTGGCGCGGCTCGAAAGTACGGCCGAATCTGAACGCAATTTCGAGTTCCAGACCGAGCGGCGCGTAGTCCCTGCGTGCAACACGCGCCCCGTTCGCGAGACACGCCTCGGCCGGCAGAGGCGCGCCCTGGATCGGGCCGGCAGGCGACTTCGCGCCGACCTTCCAGCCGCCGATCTGCCCGCCGCGCTGCGCGATGATTTCGTGCTGGATCGCATAGGCGGCGTTTGCATCGGCGGGAATGCGTTCCGCCGGCAGGCTTTCGAGCACGGTCCGGTCGCTCCACGCCTGAGCGAGACTGCGGCTGATCGCAGAATAGCTGGCCATACCGCTCACACTCCGAGATGCGAAACGGCATGCTCGCGCTGCGTCTCGCCGGTTTCGAATCTGCTTTCGGGCTGCATGCGAAACGCGAGCACCACGCCGACCGCCATCAGCGCCATGCTGCCGACAAACGGCAACTCCCAGTTGCCGAACCGGTCGATGAGGAACCCGGACAGCACCGGCGAGATGATCGCGGCGAGCGCCGAACCCGTGTTCATCATTCCGCTCGCCGTGCCCGAGCATTGCGGGGCAATGTCCATCGGAATGGCCCACATCGGCCCGATCGTCATTTCGGCGAAAAAGAATCCAGCGGAGAGACACGTCATCGAGACATACAGGTTGTGCGTGAACATCAGCGGAACGAGCGACGCCAGCGTGAGCAGCATGCAGACCGAGACCATCCTGCTTCGTGCCCACTTCAGGCTTCGCGTGCGCACGAGAAGCCTGTCGGTCACGATGCCGCCGAGCGTATCGCCCACCACGCCCGCAAAGAACACAGCAGAGGCAAAGAGCGCCGATTTCTTCAGGTCGAGGTGGTAGCTGTGCAGGAAGTACTGTGGAATCCAGCTGAGAAACAGCCAGAGCGTCCAGCCATAGCAGAAGTAGACGATCGTCACCGGCGCCATGCGTTTGAAGAGAGGCATCCACGGAACACTGGCGACCTTCGGCTTCGGCGAAGGAAGGGTCGCGAGTTCGTCCGCAGTGATGCGCGGATGGTCCTTCGGATGCTCCGTGAAAGTGAGCCACCAGACCGCGACCCAGATCAGGCTGATCGCGCCGCAGATGTAAAACGACTCGCGCCATCCCCAGGTCGCCATCACGAGGACGATCGCACCGGGCGCGACCGCGTTGCCGATGCGTGCAGCGGCATGTGTGATGCCCTGCGCGAAGCCTCGCTTCTCTTTGGCGATCCAGCGCGACATCGCGGCGGTCGTCGCTGGAAACGTCGCGCCCTCGCCGAGTCCTAGCAACACACGCGCTGCCAGCAGCGAAGCGAGGCCGCCCGCAAAGCCGGTCAACAGCGTGGCAACGGCCCACAGTGCCCCACAGAAGAGAAGCGTTCGTCTCGCGCCGAAGCGGTCGCTCACCCATCCGCCGATCACCTGAAACAGCAGGTACGGATACGCGAACGCCGAGAACACCAGTCCGATCTGCGTGTTCGACAGACTGAATTCCTTGCCGAAACCTGCCGCTGCCGTGCTGACGTTCACGCGGTCGAGGTAGGTGATGAAGTACATGATGCACAGCATGATTAGAACGATGCTTGTCGCGCTGGTAATACGAAACCGTTTCATCGTCTGTCTCCGTTGCTTTCGTGTTCCGGCTCGCGTGCCGTGAGCGCAGGCTCATGAATGGCGCGCTGGCGCGGATGGGCTCTGTGCGTGATTCGCGTGATTCGTTCGTGCCCGGCTGGGCGTGACGGCCAGGCGGTCACGCGGACCGCCGGGCTGGGTCAGGCCGCGGCCTTGAGCGACGCCGCGCCTTTGGCCTGTGACGTCAGCCAGGCCATCGCGTCCGGCAACCCGCTCGCCGCGAGCGGGACGCCCGCGAGTTGCAGCCCCATCTCGCAACCGGCGAGCGTCGCCATCAGCGTGAGGTCGTTGCAATCGCCAAGGTGTCCGATGCGAAACATGCGTCCTTTCATCTTGCCGAGCCCGGTTCCGAGCGACATGTCGAAGTGCTCGTAGATCACCTTGCGCACTGCATCGGCATCGATGCCTTCCGGCGTCATGACGCCGGTAAGCACCGGGCTGTACACGGAAGGGTCGTCACACTGGATCTCGAGTCCCCACGCGCGGACCGCGCGCCGGCACGCTTCGGCGAGACGTTTGTGACGTGCGAACACGTTGTCGAGCCCTTCGTCGAGAATCATGTCGAGCGCTTCGGACAGGCCATACAGCAGATTCGTGTTCGGCGTGTACGGCCAGTAGCCGGTCTTGTTCATCTCGATGATTTCGTCCCACGCCCAGAAACTGCGCGGCAGCTTCGCGGTCGCGCTCGCGGCAAGGGCCTTCTGCGATACCGCGTTGAAGCTGATGCCGGGCGGCAGCATCAAACCCTTCTGCGAACCCGACACTGTCACGTCCACGCCCCATTCGTCGTGCCGATAGTCGGCGCTCGCAAGACCCGAGATCGTATCGACGAGAAGAAGCGCGGGGTGACCCGCTGCATCGATGGCCCGGCGCACGGCGGCAATGTCCGATGTCACGCCCGTCGACGTCTCGTTGTGCACGACGCACACCGCCTTGATCGTGTGCTGCGTGTCGGCGCGCAGGCGCGCCTCGATCATGTGCGGCTGCACACCGCGCCGCCATCCCTCGATGCCCGGCAAGCCAAGAAACTCCGGCTTGAGGCTGAGGCTTTCCGCCATCTTTTTCCAGAGGGTGGCGAAATGGCCGGTCTCGAACATCAATACGGCGTCGCCCGGGCTCAGCGTATTGGAGAGCGCAGCTTCCCAGGCGCCTGTGCCTGACGCGGGATAGATCACCACCGGTTGCTGCGTCTTGAAGATCTTCCTGATGCCATCGAGCACCTTCAGACCGAGTGCGCCGAACTCCGGCCCCCGATGATCGATGGTTGGGTAGCTCATCGCGCGCAGGATGCGATCGGGCACCGGGCTCGGTCCCGGGATCTGCAGGAAATGTCGGCCAGCAGGATGAAAGTCCAGTTTGATCATTGTGCCTCTCCGATTGTATTTTGCATTCAAAAAACTATACGCGAATGAATCGAGGCACTCCAAGTCCAATTCGATCCGTGTTTACCCTGCTCTTTTATTGGGATTTCGATCCGCGCTACTATGCAAGAAAGGAATCAGGAACATTTTGTATGCAAGAACTGAACTTCGAGAGTGAGAAACGGCTGGGCTCCGTCATGCCTAAAGTCGAGCGCCAGCGTCTGCACGACACCGTGGTGGATCACCTGCGGCGGTTCATCGTCGAGGGCGTTCTGGAGCCCGGGAAGAAGCTCAATGAGCGGGAACTGTGCGAAACGCTCGGCATCTCGCGTACGCCTTTACGCGAAGCGTTGAAAGTGCTGGCCGCGGAAGGATTGATCGAGATTTCCCCGAACCGGGGTGCATCGGTGTCGAAGATGTCCGAAGCGGAGTTGCGCGAGACCTTCGAGTTGATGAGCGGGCTGGAGGCGTTCTCGGGCGAACTTGCGGCCGAGCGCATCACTGCGGCGGAGATCGCGGAGATCAAGGCGCTGCACTACGCGATGCTCGCGTGCCGCGCGCAGAATGACCTCGCCGGGTACTACAGTCGCAATCAGGCGATTCACGACAAAATCAACGAGGCGGCGCGCAACTCGGCACTGCGGCAGATGTACATCTCGGTGAATCGTCGCCTGCAGGCACTCCGGTTTCGGTCCAACTTCCAGATTCCGAAGTGGGATCGTGCGATTCACGATCATGAGGAAATGCTCGAGGCACTCGACGCGCGCGACGGCAAGCGTCTTGCCGCCATCTTGCGCCACCACTTGCTGGAAAAGCGCGACGCCGTGCTTGGTCTTGCTTCGATGACCTGAGCGACCCGCGCTGATTTCGACGCCCGAAACCGTTGGGGCGGGCCAGGCTTCCCCTTCTTGCTGGTCGGCGCCGGCCCACTGCTGTCAGTGACCGTCCACCTTGTAGCCGTCGTCGAGCGTCTTCATGAACGCGATGATGTCGTCGATTTCGCTGTCGGTCATCGCGGGCGGGTCGCCGGCCTTGCGGTCGAACGGCGCGTCGGCCACGTCGATATTCGCCTGATATTTCGCGGGGATATCGTCGTACTTCATGACCTTGCCCGACGCGTCGCGCGGATAGATCTTCTCCGGGCTCGTGTTGCGCAGGTTGTAGAAGTTCATGACCTGCTTCAGGTCGTGATAGACACCGTTGTGAAAGAACACGTGACGTGAAGCGGCATTACGCAGTGTCGGCGTGAGGAACATGCCGCAGTACTGCGTCTGCGTCGCGATGTCGTGCCGGAACGGGCCGCATACGCCCATGTCATAGAACTTCGGATCCCTGTTGACCGGCAGCGCGTTGTTGCGTGGCACGCCGAGCGCTTCGTACTGCTGGTCGGTGAAGAGCGGCGGCAGGCCGTCGCGGCTCACCTGGCTCACGTGACAGCCCGCGCAGTTCGCCTTGTCCTTGTCGTTGAACAGATGCAAACCGCGCAATTCGGCTTGCGTCAGATGCGCGCGTCCTTCGAGCCAGTAGTCATACTTGCTGCTGAACGCGTGGAACGACGGGTCTTCGACCTGGTAGCGGCCGATCGCGAACATCGCTTCCGACGCGAGCAGATCCGGATGATCGAACACCGCATTGCCGAACAGTTTGCTGAACGCATCGCGGTACTTGCTGGTCGAGAGTTTCTGCACCACTTCGCCAACGTTCTTATTGGCCATTTCGACCGGGTTCAACAGCGGCCCGATCGCCTGGCGTTGCAGCGAATCCGCGCGGCCATCCCAGAACAAACCGCCTTGCGGCACCATCGCAGGCGCTGCAGGCGCCGCGCCCGCGGTCTTCACCGCGCGCTGCACGCCCTGTGCGGCCGCGGCAGCCTGATCGAGATTCACGGCGACGTCGACATCGCCTGCGTCCGGCCCGATGCTGAACGGCGCCTGACGATACAGGTACGTGAGCGACGGCGGCGGCCGATAGCCGGCGTCCGTCAGATGCGGACCGCCGAGCTGCACCGACAGGTCATTCGGCGGCCCATACGCGTGTTGCGCGCTGTGACACGACGCGCACGACTGCTTGCCCGACGCCGACAGCGACGGGTCATTGAACAGTTCGCGTCCAAGCAGCGCGACAGCGCTGAGCGGCGCTGCGTCGGGCCGCACAAGATGGACCGGATGCGCATTCGCACCGGTGAGGTCTTCGACGAACTGGCCCACGGCCTCCGGCATGCGCTCGGGATACACGAGCGCGTAGCCGGCAACGGCGGCAAGGGCGATCACGACGCCAGGTATGACCCACGCGAGCACACGTGTGAACGCGCGACGGGCAGCGCGAGGATCGGGTTTTTTGCCGGCCGGCATCGGCGGCGGAAGCGCGACATTCGTACGAAGGGTCATGGCGATAGCGATGAAGAACGCGGAACACGAACAAACGTGTCGAGCCAGCATGAAGCTGGCTCGACACGGGTCACGACTGCAACGAACTGAGGCCTAGATCTGCGGCGGAGCCGAGAGCTTTGTGCCCAGGTTCTGGTCGAGATACAGCGTCGGCGTGCTGCCGCCGTTCGTGAAGTCGAACAGGCCCATGATGCTGCCCGCTGCTGCATCGTTCGAACCGCCGCCAAGGCGTTGACCGCCGAGCCAGTTGTCCTCGATGAAGCGCACGACCGACGATTGCGTGAGGCGCGTGTCATCCACGAAATTGACCCTCGCATACGGCGACACCACGACGAACGGGATACGCGTGCCCGGGCCGCAACGGCCGTTGATCGCGAGACCAGCCGGGCTGAGGCCCTGCGGCGTCGTGCCCGCCGTGCCGCACGTCGCGGCGCCGTTCAGCTGGTCGGCGGCGTCGAATGAAGCCGTCGTCGGTGCTGCATAACGGTGGTCGTACCAGCCGTCCGAATCGTCATACGTCAGGATGACGGCCGTGTTCTTCCAGTCCGGCTGTTGCTGCAGGAAGTTGATGACCTTCGTGTAGAACGCCTGTTCGTCGAGCGGATCCGAATTGCCCGGGTGACCATCCTGCACAGCCGGCGCCTTCAGGTAGCTCACCGACGGATAGTTGCCCGACTTCACCGCTGCGAAGAAATCGTTGACGTCGTATTCGTGGTGAACCGGCGTCGCCGTGCTGTCGAGCGGATCGGTGAAACCGACCGTGGCGAGCGAAGTCGGACGCGTGTGCGCCGGGTTGGCCGTCGTCGGGAAATACTGGAACCAGTTGTGGTGCGGGCTGTAATCCTTCGGCGACGAAGCGAGCACCGACGAGAACGTCGTGCGCGTGCAGCCCGTCGTGCCGTTCGGATTCGTTGCCGTCAGGTCGAAGCCGCCCATGAAGCCGCCCCATGTCAGGCCCTTCGCGCTCAGCAGGTCGCCGATATTCTTGTTCGCCGCCGACATCTTGCCAGTCGTCGCGCCCGAGCAGATATCGCCCGTCGGATCCGGATCGCCCGTGATCGTGAAGCCGCCCTGCCCGTCGGAGATCATGCTGCCTGCCACCGCGACGCCGCCGCTCGGGATCACACCGTTCGTCTGACCGGAGACCACGTGAATCGCACCCGGCGTCGACGGACCGAACGTGTCCGTGTAGGTGTTGGTGTTCATCGCGAAGTTCTGTGCGTAGTTCCACATGGCCGTGACGGTGTTGCCGTCGTAGTAGCCCATCACGAGACCCGGCGTGCCGAATACGCCCGTGCTGCTGACCGTGTTGTTACCCGTGAATTCCGGGAACAGGTCCATCTGGCCGTTGTCGTAGGCCTGCTGTTCAGCCGTGTATGCGTGGTTCTGGCCTTCGGTGTTGGCCTGCGTGCGATCGAGACGGAACGGGTTAGACGCGTTCGCGCCGTTACCGGCTGCCGTCTTGTTCGGGTTCGACGTCAGGAGGGCCGGGGTCAGTCCGTTGATCGACGTCGGCGTGCTGGCTGATGGGTTGAACGCAGGTTCGCCGGCCGGGTTGATCGCGTTCGGGTAAGTCGCGAAGTAGTGATCGAACGAACGGTTCTCACCGAAGATCACCACCAGATGCTTGATCGGCGTGGCCGTCGCAGCTGCGTCCTGCGCCGACACAGCGACGACCGGCGCAGGCGTCGATGCAGACTTGTTGTCGTTGCTGCTTCCGCACGCGGACAGCGCAAGCATCAGCGCCGCAAACGGAATGGGTAAAAGGGCTCTACGGAACATTTCTCGGGGCTCCAGGTTCGCAGTTCAGCGCTCCCGTCAGTTGCGCATGGAGGACGCTGGCGTTGTTGTTTGAAATGTAGCGGTTGCGACATACCACTTGAAACAGCGCGAATTGGACCATTCCAGTGTTATCGTTTCGCGGCGCGTCGCTTGCTAAAAGCCTGTTGTTTTATTCGTTTAGCTTTCGGTGTGGTTGACGCTGGTTCGGTGGCGTCTGCTGCGCGTGAACCAGGGAGACAGTCATGGGCGAGCCGGCCCGTCGTCCATCGTCCATCGTGTACTGCGGTCCTGCTCTACGAGGACACGTTCGCCGCGTTCGAACTGCACGAAAACGCGTTCGCCTGAGCGCGCACGAAGATCGTCACCGATAGCGAGGGCCGCCCCGGCGACCGATGCGCTTCACCCGTAAATGGGCAGCAGCAGGAACAACTTGATGACGATCGCGTTTGCAATGTCGATAAAGAACGCGCCCACCATCGGCACCACCAGGAAGGCGATGTGCGAAGGGCCAAAGCGGCCTGTAATAGCCTGCATGTTGGCGATCGCAGTCGGCGTGGCCCCGAGGCCGAACCCACAGTGCCCGGCGGCCAGTACTGCCGCGTCATAGCCGCGCCCCATGACCCGGAACGTGACAAAAATGGAGTAGACAGCCATCGCGATCGCCTGCACGACGAGAATTGCCAGAAGCGGCAGTGCAAGCGAAGCCAGGTCCCCGAGGCGCAGGCTCATCAGCGCGATCCCGAGAAAGAGCCCCAGGCTGACATTGCCGAGCAGTGACACTTCGCGCTCGAGGACCTGATACCAGCCGGGTACGGCCAGGCCATTGCGCAGCACGACGCCGACGAACAGTACGCACACGAACGACGGTAGTTCGAACGCTGTGCCCGCCAGCCGCGACGCGATGGCCGAGCCGACAGCGAGGCAAACGGCAATCAGCGCCACTGTTTCGATCACGGCGTCCGCCGTGATCATCCGGACAGCCTTGGGTTGCTCGAAACCGGTCGTGTCCACGACCTCAGAGACTTCCGGTTTGGGGGTAAGGGAATAGCGTGTGATCAGGAAGCGCGCAACCGGGCCGCCGATCAGGCCTCCAAGGATCAGGCCGAACGTGGCACACGCAATCGCAATCTCCGTCGCGGATGCGAGCCCGTGACGCTCCGAGAAAACCTTGGCCCACGCTGCACCCGTGCCATGACCGCCGGAGAGCGTTACCGACGCGCCGAGCAGACCGAGCAGGTAATCCTGCCCCAGCGCCCAGGCGAGACCGAGACCGAGTGCATCCTGCATCACAAGCAGGCCGACCACGACGCCGAGAAAGACGATCAGGGTACGTCCGCCCGCTTTGAGCCCTGCGAGATCGGCGTTAAGACCGATGGTCGCGAAGAAAGTGAGCATCAGCGGCGTCTGGATTGCCGTATCGAAACGCACGTCGATTTGCAAAATCGTGCGCAGCGCAAACACCAGCACGGCGACGAGCAGCCCGCCGACAACCGGCTCGGGGATGCTGTAAGCCCGCAGTATCGCTGCCCGTGCGAGGATCTGCCGCCCGATGAGAAGAACGAGGGAAGCGGCCATCAGCGTTTCCGGCGTGTCGAGGTTCACGATGTTCTTCTCCAGCTGGGAGAGCGATCTGTCAGCCCGGTGTGACAGAGGCCGTAGAGGAATGATCCGGCGCGAATCACACGTCTTTTATCTATTCGCACGCAGGCAGGAAGCCCAACGTTCAGGTCACGCGGCCCTCGCCTACCCACCCGTCGTGATCTGCTGGTTTCGCTGCGTCAGGAAGTCAAGCAGACCATCCACGCCGTGCTGTGCGATCTGGTCAGCGAACTGCTGCTTGTACACCTGAATAAGCCATACACCGAGTATGTTGAGGTCATACACGCGCCATCCATTCGGCGTCTTGTACAGGCGATAGTCGAGTTCAATTGTCTTGTCGTTATTGACGACCGAAGAACGCACAATCACGTCCGTATCAGTGGGCGACGAGCGGAACGGCTGATAGGTCATCTGCTGGTCGCGTACTTGCGCGAGTGCCCCTGAATAGGTATGGATCAGCAGCAGTTTGAACTGCTCGGTGATCTGCTGCTGTTGCTGCGGCGTCGCCGAGGCCCAGTAGCGGCCCATGACCAGACGCGTCGTGCGGTTGAAGTCGATGTAGGGAAGAATCTTCTGGTTGACGAGTTCGGTAATGCGAGTCAGGTTGCCCGCCTGAATCTCCTTGTCGGATTTGATCTCGGTGAGCACCTGCTGCGTGACCATTCTGATCATGCCGTCAGGCGAGTTCACGTCCTCCGCTTGACCCGCCGCCAACCCGCAGAAACTGACAAGCATCGCAATGAAGGAAAACCTGAGCAGATTATTTAGCATGTCCGCGCCGTCGTAAGAATAGAGGATCCAGGGACTGGATATTCAGGGTCTAACTAACATTGAGCATAGTTCACGAACGCCCTGAATTCACCCGGCTCGCGTGCGTCTGGGCGTTTGCATGTCTTTCCCTCTGGCAACGCCCGACCAGCGGCCGCACGATCGCGGCGCAGCACACGCGATTAGACCAAGGTCCAATTGAATACGCGCTGTGATGAACCTACTGTTCTGGTGGGCATGACTGACGACGACTGCGACCGGGCCGCCAGGATCCGTAGTCCGGGTCCGCAAATCTGCCTTTGTCCATCGCTCCGGTTGCGCGCCGAAAACGTCTGAGACCGGCCTGGAGCAAACATGGCGACATCGAAGCTTCCCATCCGTGCATTGGCGCTGGCACTGGCATTCCCGTTGATGCAGACAGGCCTTGCCGCCACTCAAGACCCCGGCTGGCCACGCGAACTGACGAAGGACGACGCTCGTGTCGTCTATTACCAGCCACAGATCGACGACTGGAAAGACTTCAAGGAACTCACCGGCCGGATGGCGATCAGCGTGACCCAGCACGGCGGCAAACCGCAGGTTGGCGTAATCGCGTTCCAGATGCACACCGACGTGGATATCGACAGCCGGAACGTCCTGTTGAGTGCACCGCAAATCATCAGCACTGCGTTCCCCGACACCGACCCGCCGACCAGTCAGAAGCTCGATCAACTGGTTCGAAAATTCCTCAACCCGCAGGCGTCGCTGACGATCTCGATGGACCGCCTCGCGGCAAGCGTCGATAAAAAGGATACGTCGCCGGTCGCGGCCATCAAGAGCGACCCGCCGGCGATCTTCGTGAGTTTCGGGCCGGCGGTGCTGCTGTTTGTAGACGGTGAACCCGTGCTGGCGCCGATCCAGAATTCAGATCTGCAATTCGTCGTCAACTCGAGCTGGCCGCTGTTCGTCGACCCCGCTCTGCACCAGTACTATTTGTTCACGGGCCAGTCATGGATGACATCGACTGACATGAAAACCGGCTGGGCTCAAACAAAAACACTCCCGCCGAAGATGACGAAGGTTTCCGCCGATCCGACCTGGACTGATCTGAAACCTTATATTCCACCGTCCTCGAAAAACGCAGGGAAGCCACCCGCTGTGTTTTTCAGCAGCACGCCCGCCGATCTGATTGTCTTCGATGGCCAGCCGGTCTATGCGGCGATCCCCGGCACCGGGCTGGTATTCGCGACGAATACGCAAAGCGATGTGTTTGTCCATACGCCGACCAAAACGTACTACTACCTGACTGCGGGCCGATGGTTTTCATCACCCAGCCCAAATGGCCCATGGACGTACGCGACCGACCACCTCCCGCCCGATTTCGCGAAGATTCCCCATGCCAGCCCCGCCTCGCGCGTCCTCGCTTCGGTACCGGGCACGCCAGAAGCGAAGGACGCCGTGCTGCTCGCACAGATTCCGACGACAGTCGAAGTGAATCCGACCGCGGCCGCCGCTGCGGTCAAGGTCGCCTACAGCGGCGACCCTGAATTTGCGCCCATTCCGGGTACGCCGATGTCCTACGCAACCAACACGCCTGACAAGGTCATCCAGGTGCAGAACCGCTACTACCTGTGCTCACAGGGCGTATGGTTCGACTCGCCGTCGCCCGCTGGCCCCTGGCAAACGACAACCGTCGTGCCCCCCGTGATTTATACGATCCCGGTGTCCTCGCCCGTCTACAACGTCACCTATGTGACCCAGCAGGTCGTGCCCGGCGGATATGTCCAGTCCAGCTATACCGCAGGCTATCTCGGCGTATTTATCGCGGGCGCGGCCATCGGCGCGATCGTTGCTCAAGGTAACGGCTATTACTATCCGCCTTATGTCGCCATAGGCCGCGGGCCGTATCCGGTCTACTACCCACGACCCATGCCGTATGGATATCGAACCTATAACCCCTATACGGGGGCAAGCGGTGTGCGCGGCGGTGTCTACGGGCCGGCCGGCAGCGCGCAATGGGGCGCGTCCTACAACCCCTATACGGGCACCTATGCACGCGGTGCGACGGCATCCGGACGATACGGCAGCGCGACTGTCGCGCAGGCCTACAACCCCTATACCGGCGCGTATGCGGCCACCCGTCAGGGATCGAACGCGTATGGTCAGTGGGGCAGTTCGGTTGTGACGAAGGGAAACCAGTGGGCGGCAACCCAGCACACGACAACCGCTAATGGCACGGTGGGCAGGTACCAGAATTCGGCGGGGGGCAAGGCGGTCGCAAGTAGCACGGCCAATGGCAAGGCCATCGCCGGCAAGACCGCGGGCGGTGACCTGTACGCCGGTCGCGATGGCAACGTGTACAAGAACACCGGCTCAGGCTGGCAGAAATACGACAACGGCTCCTGGTCCAACGTGAACAAGCCGACACCGCAGTCGTCGCAACAAAAGACGTCACCTTCGCAATCGCCGCGTACGCCCGGCACGGCAAACGCCGGCGCTACCCAGCAGAACGCCCAGAACTATCAGCAGCAGCGCTCCGCCGGGACACAGCCGGCCAGAACGCCGAACACCCAGCAAAGCGCCCAGACATACCAGCAACAGCGGCCCGCGGGGACGCAGACCGCCAATGCAGGCAACCCCGGGCAAAACGCGCAGAGCTATCAGCAGCGTACGGCACCATCGACGACTGCCACGAGGCCCGCGACCCAGCCGCAAACACCCGCCGGCGGAGCCAGCCGGCAAAGCACGCAGCCCTCCTACGGCGACCTGAACCGGGACATGCAGGGACGGCAGCAGGGCGCCGCACAGAGCCAGCGCTACGCGCAATCGGGCGGCACCCGGGTTGCAAGCGGTGGAGGCGCGAGGGGCGGTGGCGGCTTCCGTCGGTAACACGCGCGAGCAGGTGTGCGACGCACACCCGGTCCCAATGTTCAATGGCATGCGAGACCGCCCGACGGATAGATCGGCAAGGTCGGTAAGCGCCCGGATCGAAAACGACAGGAGCGACCATGGCATTCGCGCAATGGTGGCGTAACCGCGCAGCGCAGCTACGCATCGACAGCATGGCAGGTCTGCTCCTTGCGCTTGGGCTAAACGTGTTTGTCGTGCCCTTCGCGTTCGCTCACGACAGTGCCATCACGCGCGTCGCGCGAGACGTGCTTTTATCGCTGACGCTCCTGAGTGGGATCGCGGCAGTATCGAACCATCGCGGGCAACGCGTGATCGTCGCGCTGGTCGCGGGCGTTGCGATCCTGTTTCTCGGCACGGGATGGTTTCTCCCGCCCGCGTGGACGCCCGGTCTGCGTGACGAAACGGCACTCCTCGCGCAGGGCGTCCTGGGTGCGGTGATCGGGATTAACGTGTTTGCGCCAGGACGGGTGACATTCGACCGGATCCTCGGCGCGATTGCGCTTTACGTGTTGATCGGAGTGGTCTGGGCAGAAGCCTATCAACTCGTCGGCATCCACATCCCCGATGCGTACGCCGGCATTCACCAGGTCGACGCCCGACCGGATCGTGCGACATGGGTGTACTTCAGCTTTGTCACGCTCACCACCGTGGGTTATGGCGATATCACACCGATCGCTCATGCAGCGCGGTCGCTCTCGATTCTCGAAGCACTCATAGGCCAGCTCTATCCAGCTATCGTGCTTGCACGCCTGGTGTCACTTCACGTCGCGGCTGACGGGTCTGGCGACTCTCCTGTCGAGTGAAGTGATCGAAACCGATAACGCTCTCAGCCCCAACAGCCACGCAAATCAGGACGGCGTGCAGGCGCCGAACAGAATAAACACGTTTTCGTTGCTGACAAGCGTTGTCGACATCGCGCCGGTCTTCATGTCCAGCGCGATGCTCCAGCCGTAGCCCAGTTCCGTGCCCTGAAGGAGCAGTTGCCCTTCAGCCGGCTCCATATAGCGGATCTCCGTCGTGCGCTGCGGCCCCGCGATAAGCTTCTTTGCGAAATTGATGCGCATGAACTGCGGTGCGCCTAATACGCCCGGCAACGTTCGATAGCAGATATCGCCGGGCTCGCAGAAGTGCGCATCGATGGTGGCGCACAAGAGCGGCTTGGTGCCGTCGAAGTCCGCGCCGAGCGCCCACAAAGGCGTGGAGCAAACAAGGACCGCAAGCGCGGTTGCCCGTAATGTCTTCAGCATGACTGCTCCTTTTCCCTGTTGTGCAGCGGCGAGCGGACTTTTCACACACACGGCGGCCGTGTGACTGCTATTCGACTGTGTAGCCGCGCCCGGTCATGCATGCCGCCACCGCGCGGTTATATGTCGAAAGCTGGCCCGACACCTGCTGCTGCATGCCTTGCTGCTGCGAAGCCTGCATCTCCTGTTCGCGCCGCATCCGCATGCCACTTCCCATCGTGCCAACGACCGCACCAATCGCTGCACCTTCGCCCCAGTGACCGCCGGCAGCGCCGCCGATCAGCGTGCCAAACAACGCGCCACCTCCCGCGCCGCGGAATAGCCGCCCCTGCTGCGACGGCGGCGGCGGGGCGCTCGACATCTGCTCCGCCAGCGCGACAGGATTCACACCAGTGGTCTGCTGCGCCCATGCATTGCACTCTGCCGTATCGGTCTGCTGTCGTTGCGGGCTTTGTCCACGTGCGGGATAGATGATCGGCTGCGCGGCCATTGCCGCACATGCCAGCCACAAGATCGGAAAACCGATCAATACCGGAACGATTCGTTGCATGGCTCACGACCCCTTAACACTCGACAAACGACGGTGCTGCGCATTCCATTCGCGACGGCGCAAACACCTCACTTTTCAGGCAGCAATTCGCGGGGCTGCCCAAACCGGCGCTGCGCCAGCAATAGCAGCGGCGTCGATACCATCGAAAGCGCGACGACCAGCGTCACCAGTGACGACAGGCGTTCATCGATCACCCGCGCGGCCAGTGAAGCGGCCAACACGACGAAGGCAAACTCGCCGCCCTGCGAGAGCAGAATCGCAAAGTACGCACGCTCCGAAGCCGGCACGTCAAATCGGGGGGCGAGAAACCACTGCGCGATCGCCTTGATGCCGACCACGGCCATCACCAGCACCGCGACCCGTAGAGGCTCACGCATCAACACGCCAAAATCGATCGACATCCCCACCGCGATAAAGAACAGACCCAGCAGCAAGCCTTTGAACGGCGCCATATCGACTTCGATCGCGTGGCGAAACTCCGAATCGGCGAGCAGCACGCCCGCGACAAAGGCGCCTAACGACATCGACAGATGGACGCTCTCCATGAGTAGCGCTATGCCCACCACCCAGAGCAGCGCAAACGCTGTGAATATCTCCGGCGCACGGGTCGCGGAGATCAAACGCAGCGCAAGATGCAGCAGGTAGCGGCCGACCAGCACCACCGCGCCCAGCATGGCGAGCGCCTTCACCGCGACGAGCCAGCCCGGCTCCGTCGCGGGTGTGGCGCCTCCGGGTCCGAGCAGCGGAAGGAGCGCGATCAGCGGAATCGCCGCCATATCCTGGAACAGAAGAATGCCGAAGCCGGCGCGGCCTGCCGGCTTGTCCATCATGCCGCGGGCCTGAAGTTCGGCGATCACCATGGCCGTCGACGACAGCGCGAGTGCGAGTCCGCCGGTCAATGCGATACGCCAGGGTGTCCCGTAGACCAGAAAGATCGCTGTCATCACAGCAGCACAGAGCGCCATCTGCATCGCGCCGTAACCGAAGATCGTCCTGCGCATCGCCCAGAGCGTGTCGACCCGCATTTCCAGTCCGATCACGAACATCATCAACACGATGCCCAGTTCGGAAAAATGCAGGATCGAGTCGACGTCGGTCACGAGCTTCAGCACCCACGGGCCAATCATCACGCCGGCCACCAGGTAGCCCAGCACGGAGCCGAAGCCTAAACGTATCGACAGCGGCACAGCGATCAGCGCCGACACAAGAAAAATGACCACATCGATCAGCAGCTTTGCCATGCGACTTCCTCGTCGACGCAATGCGCTTTCCGTTTCGCCGGCACGGCCACGCGTCAGGGCGACGCCGGACGGATAGCGCTGGCAATATCGCGACTAACCGTGGCCAGTCCCCTGCTCCAGGCTGACACCAGCGGATCGTAGCCAGCGCCGGTGGCAGGCTCGCGCACGGTGGTACGCCCCGTTATCGGCGACGCTTTCCCCGGCGGCAACACCGACCACAAGACATCGACCGTCGCGGCCTCGCCGATGTCGGCGTCAAAGCGCTGGACGTCGAGCCGCACGCGCCACGTCGGATCTCCACTCATTGGCGTGACGGACACACGCGGGCTGTTCAACAGTTGTGAAAGATCGGCGGCGACCACACGCGGAATCTGGCTCTTCAGCGGGTCCGCCCAACGCGCGAATTCATCGATCGTCACGTGATTTTCGCCAGCGCGCGTCACGATCTGCGGCCGGTCCACAAGCTCGGGGATGCTCACCTGTCCAACCAGAACCGTGAGCGGCGCGACGGGACGTCCGCTATCGCCTGACGCCTGCTGGCTCAATGTGTAGAAGTCCGCCTTGGGCGAGCTGGCACAACCCGCCAGCGCGACGACGGCTAGCGTGATGACAAGGGATAAAGATAGGCGTATCACTTTTTATCCTCCAGCTTGCCGCGAATCAGCGCCTCTGGATGGCGTTCCAGATAGTCCGCGAGCGTGCGGAAAGCAGCCGCTGTGCGCGCCAGTTCGCGCATGGCGTCATTGGTGTTCTGCGCCAGCGGTGAATCGGGCTGTATCGCGCCATTGGCCGACTTCAGCGCCGTCTGCGCAGCGGCTAGCGTCTCCTTAGCCTGCGGCATGACCTCGGTGCTCAGTTGCTTGAGGAGCGTGTCCGCGTCGGCCAGTGTCTGTTGTGCGTTCTTGCCGATCCCTTCGAACGGAATCTTGTTTAGCTTCGCGACGAGACTGGTCACCGAATCCTGCAGTGACTGCAGGCCTCCCGGTATGGTCGGCATCTCGGGCGGATTAGTAGTCCAGTCCACGGCCGCCTTAGCCGCATTCGGGAAAAAGTCGAGTGCAACATAGAGTTGCCCGGTGAGCAGGTTTCCGGTGCGCAACTGGGCACGCAAACCATGGTCCACCAGCGCTTTCGCAAGGTCCTGGCGATCGTTGGTGATTCTGCCTCCGGTTCCGGCTCCGGCTTCGCCCTTCTCGAAGCGCGAAGTGAAACGTTCCGGGAAAAGCCGTATCTCGACCGGTATGCTGAACTGCTTGGTGACAGGATCAAACCGTGTATTGATCTTCGCTACTTCGCCGACCGCGATGCCGAGAAAATCGACCGGCGCGCCGACTGACAGACCTCGCACGGACTCCCTGAAAACGAGCACATAGTGGTCGACGATGCGATCGTGCTGCTTCATCGCCTCGGCACGATCGCGGAATAGCGAAAACTCGGTGCTCGCGGCGGCTTCAGGACTATCTTCCGTTTCCTCGGGCGTCTGGAACGCGAGTCCGCCGATCAGGATAGCCACCAGCGATTCCGTATTGACCTTGATCCCGCTCGTATCTAGCGACACGTCGACGCCGCTCGCGTGCCAGAATCGCGTATCCGCCTTCACGTATTTTTCATAGGGGGCGTTGACAAAGACATGCATCGTCACGCCCTTCCCGTTCGGATCGAGCTGGTACGAGGTCACCTGACCCACCTGCAGCCGCCTGTAATAAATCGGCGAGCCGACATCGAGCGAGCCCATGTCCGGGCCTTTCAGCACGAACTCACGACCCGGCACCCCGCTTGCAAAAACAGGGGGCGTCTCGAGGCCGGTGTAGTCGCGCCGCGACTTTGTCGACGCTCCCACGTCCATGCCGATGAAAGAGCCGGAGAGCAAGGTGCCGATGCCCGACACGGTACCGCCGGAGATACGCGGACGCACCACCCAGAAACGCGTGTCGTCCACCAGCAGCCCGGTGGCGTCCTTGGAAATGTCAGCGGTGGCAATCACGCGGCGGTGATCGCCCGATAACGTGACATGTTTGACCACGCCGATGTCGACGTTCTTGAACTTGATCTTGGTCTTGCCCGCATCAAGCCCTTCGCCCGTCTCGAAGCTGATCGTGACCGTCGGTCCCTGCTCCAGGATTGTCTTCACCGCCAGCCAGCCGCCGATGAGCACCGCGATCAGCGGCACCAGCCACACGACCTGAAAGCGCCAGCGCGAGCGCGGCGTGGCGACGGCTTCGGGGACATCCGGTGACCCCGGTCGACCAGGCGGTCTAGCCATGATTGGGCTCCGTCGCGTCCCAGATAAGACGCGGATCGAACGACATGGCCGCGAACATCGTCAGTACCACGACTGCACCGAACGCAACGGCGGCCGGACCGGCCTGGATGGTTGCGAGCGCATCGAACTGAACGAGTGCGACAAGGATGGTGATGACGTAGATATCGAGCATCGACCAGCGCCCGACGAGTTCCACGAGACGATAGATGCGGGTTCTCTGCTGCAGCAGCATGACTGAGCGTCGCTGCGTCGTGATGACCAGATACAAGATCGCCATGATCTTGAGCATCGGCACAGCGATGCTCGCGATAAACACGATGACGGCAAGCGGCCACGAACCCGAAGTCCACAGGTAAACGACGCCGCTCAGGATCGTGTCCTTCTCCGCGCCGAACAGCGAGCTGGTATTCATGATCGGCAGCACGTTTGCCGGGATATACAGCACCATTGCGGCGATGAGGAACGCCCAGGTGCGCGCGTAACTTGCCGGTTTGCGGGGATGCAGATTGGCACCGCAACGTGGACAACTCGCGTCGTGTACATGCGCATCGGATTTCGTCAACAACCCGCAACTGTGGCAGGTCATCAGACCGCTTGCCATTGCCGTGGGTGCGGAGGGTGTCGCGAGTTGCTCTGGATCCGGCTCGCCGCTGAAGCGGTCGCCCATGCGCTGCCAGAGCTCATGCGGATCGAATGCGGAACTGGCAGCCGCGAGCAGCAGCATGAGCGCGCCGAACGACCAGAGCGCAACTCCCGGCACGACACTCGCGATGTGCGCGAGCTTCACGAGCGCGACCAGCATGCCGAGGATGAGCACCTCCGTCATACCCCACGGCCGTGCCAGATGCATGAGACGAAAGACGACGTCGGCCCGATACGGCACACGGTTAAGTCGCAGCGGCACCATCATGTACGTCATGGTGCTCATCTGAAGCAGCGGCATGAGGAATGTCGTCGCGAACACGAGCCCTGCGATAGGCCACATGCCGTCCCTGTACAGCACGCGAACCGCACCCAGCAGGGTTGTCTCGACGAGGTCGCCATTAACCGATAACCCGACGATCGGATACGCGTTACCGATCACGAACAGCACGATCGACGTGAGCGTGTAGGCAAGCGCACGATCGAGGCTGTCCGGATGGCTGCGGTACAGTTCCGCACCACATCGACAGCACCGCAGCACGCCTTCGCCTGTCAACGGTGCCTCACGTTGCAGCAGATCGCATTCGTGGCAGGCGAGAAGTCGCTCGGCGCTCATTGCGATGGCTCCGCGGCGGCCTGCTTCGTCGCGGGCGCATTGGCGCCTTGCTGCATGACCTGGCCCGTCATGCGCTCGGCATCGACCACCCAGCCGCCGCCCATCGCCTTGTAAAGACCGATCAGCGAACTGAATACGAGGCCGTTGGTCTGCGTGTAGCTGAGCTGCGCATTGAAGAGGCTGCGCTCGGCATCCAGCACTTCGATGTAGCTTGTATAACCGCCTTCATAGCGCAGACGTGCGAGCCGCGAATAGGTCTTCAACGCTTCCACCTGACGTCCCTGCACGACGAGTTGCTCGCGCGACTTCTGGAGCGCGATCAGTGCGTCGTCGACTTCCTGGAACGCTGTCTGGATCGACTGCTGATATTGAAACAGCGCCTGTTGCTGCTGCGCTTCGGCCTGGCTCACCTGGCCGCTGATGCTGCCCGCGGTAAAGATCGGCACCGTCAACGATCCGGCGAACGACCAGACGCGCGACGGCCCCGTGAAGAGCTTCGAGAACTGACCGCTCGCGGTGCCAAACAGACCCGTCAGCGAAATATCCGGAAAGTACAGTGCACGTGCGGCGCCGATCAGCGCGTTGGCGGCAATCAGGTTCTGCTCGGCCTGACGCAGGTCGGGGCGGCGTTCGAGCAGATCGGACGGCAAGCCCACCGGCACCGCCGGCACGGCCAGTTCCGTCAGTTCGCGGCCACGCAGGATCGGGCCAGGATTGCGACCGAGCAGCACCGACAGCGCGTCTTCCTGCTGCGCGATCTGCGTCTCGATCTGCGGAATCGTCGCGAGAGAAGCCTCGTATTCCGACTGGCTTTGCGCGAGTTCCATCTGCGACACGTCGCCGCCAGAAAAGCGCGCCTGGAACACCTTCACCGAGCCGGCGCGGCTGTCGGTGGTTGCCTTCGCGATTGTGAGTTGCTGGTCGAGATCACGCAGATTGATATACGCGGACGCAACCGATGCCACCAGCGAGAGGATCGTCGCGCGCCGCCCCTCTTCGCTCGCCAGCAGACTCGCGCGCGCCGATTCCGTCTGACGCCGTACCTTGCCGAAGAGATCGATTTCCCACGCCACCTGCAGTGGCGCCTGGAACTCGTTGAACACAGGGCTGACGCCGGGCGGCAGCGTTGACAGACCCGCCACCGCTGCACGCTGACGGGAAGCGCTGAAACCGGCGCTGATCTGCGGAAACAACGCCGAGCGCGTCGTGACGAACTGCCCCATAAACTGGTCGACGCGCGCTGCGGCGATTTTCACGTCCTTGTTGTCGGCGAGCGCGGCGGCAATCAGGTCGTTGAGCACCGGATCCTGGAACTGCTCCCACCACAATGCATTGGCCACTTCCGCCGTCTCGCCCGGCTCGAAGCGATAAGTCGCCGGCGTGGGCACGGTGGGCCGCACGTAGTCCGGACCGAACAGACAGCCGGACAGCCCGAACCCCGATAGCAGCAGGACAGGGAGCAGACGCAACAGGGACGCTGAGCCGCGCATGTCAGTCATCCTCGCGCGGGGCAGACGGTTTGACGGCCGACACGCCCGCCGCTCCGCCGCTCGAGCCGGGCGTCTTCTTCTTGCCGCTGCGTTCCGACATCGATTCGAGCACGTAGAAGAACATCGGGATGAAGAACACCGCGATCGCCGTCGCGCCGAGCATCCCGCCGATCACGCCCGTGCCGATCGAATGCCGGCTGTTGGCGGATGCGCCCAGCGCAATCGCCAGCGGCACGCAACCGAGGATAAAGGCGAGCGACGTCATCACGATCGGCCGCAGACGCTCGGACGCCGCCGTCACGGCTGCGTCGTACACCGACTCTCCCGCTTCGCGGTTCAGCACCGCGAACTCGAAGATCAGGATCGCGTTCTTCGCCGCGAGCGCGACCAGCATCGTCAGGCCGATCTGGAAGTACACGTCGTTTTCGAGGCCCCGCAGCATGATCGCGAGCAAGGCGCCAAAGAGCGCGAACGGCACGGCCATCAACACACCAAACGGCAGGCTCCATTTCTCGTATTGCGCGGCGAGAATCAGGAAGACCATGATGAGACCGAATACGAACACGAGCCCCGACGTGCCGCCGGCCTGCCGCGCCTCGTAAGCCTCGCCGCTCCACCCGAGGCCATAGCCCGACGGCATCACTTCGTCGGCCACTTCCTCGAGCGTCGAGATGACCTGACCGGAGCTATAGCCTGGCGCACCGTTGGCCGTGATCTTGACTGCTGGAAAGTTGTTGAAGCGCGTCATGAGGTCGGGGCCCGTGACGTACTTTGATGTCACCACGGATTTCAACGGCACCATGCTGCCCGTCTTGCTGCGCACGTATATCTGGTTGAGATCCTGTGGCGTCAACCTGTAGGACGGTTCCGCCTGCAGGATCACCTGCCACAGCCGGCTCGAACGATTGAACTGCGATACGTAAAGCGAGCCGAACATCGTCTGCATCGCGCTATACACTTCTTCGATCGGCACGCCAAGCGTCTCCGACTTGTCCCGATCGACATTGACAAGAAGCTGCTGCGCCGATGCATTGAACGTAGACGTCACGCGCGCAAGTTCAGGTCGCTTTTTCGCCTTTGCGAGGAAATCGTCCACGACCCCTGCGAGCTGCGCGGTGGTCGCGTCGCCCATGCTCTGAATCCACATCTCGGTGCCGCCTGTCGTACCGAGCCCGGGAATGGACGGCGGATTGACCGGCAGGATGATCCCCTCTTGCACATCGGCGAAGTGCTTATACGCGTCGATCAGCACGGCCCGTGCGTTCTGCGTCCTGATGTTGGCGAATTTGTAGCGCTCATCGAAGCTCTTGAAGCCGATGAAGAACGTGCTCGCGTTGTTCTTGTTCTGGCTGTCAAGCAGACTGTAGCCATCGACGATCGTCACGCTACTCACCGCATCCTGCTTCATGAAGTAGTCGGTGACCTTCCGCGAGACATCGCCTGTGCGATCGAGACTCGCCGCATCAGGCATGATGATTGCGCCAAGCAGATATCCCTGGTCTTCCGGCGGCAGAAACGACGTGGGAATCGAGCGCATCATGACGACCGCCAGCGCGATCATCCCGACAAAGAGCAGCAACGCCACTGCGAAACGTTTGATGACCAGTTTGACCGCGCGCGTGTAACCGTCGGTCATTTTTGCGAAGCTGTTGTCGAACCATTTGAAGAAACCGCGCTTTTCATGGTGCCCGGGCTTGAGCAGCAATGCGGCAAGCGCCGGTGAAAGCGTCAATGCCACCAGACCGGATAACACCACCGAGATCGCGATCGTGATCGCGAACTGCTTGTACAACTGACCCGTGATACCCGCGAGAAACGCCACCGGTACGAAGACTGCACACAGCACCAGCACGATCGCGACGACCGGGCCCGCGACTTCGTCCATTGCGCGCTTGGCTGCATCCTTCGGACTCAGCTTGTGCACGTTCATGTTCCGCTCGACGTTCTCGATCACGACGATCGCGTCGTCCACCACAATACCGATCGCGAGCACCATCCCGAACAAGGTCAGCATGTTGATCGAGAAGCCGAGCGCGAGCATCCCCATGAACGTGCCGACAATCGATACCGGCACCGCGAGCACCGGAATCAGTGTCGCGCGCAGGCTTTGCAGGAACACGAACACGACAATCACCACCAGCACCAGTGCTTCGAAGAAGGTGTGGATCACATCCGAAATCGACGCGCGCGTGAACTCGGTTGTGTCCATCGCAATGCTGTATTCAAGACCTTCTGGAAAGGTCTTCTTCATCTCGGCAAGCGTCGCGCGCACCTGTTTCGACACGTCGAGCGCGTTCGCACCGGGCTGCTGGTAGACAGCGATGATCGTGGCTGGCTTGCCCTGAAAGCGGCTGCGAATCGAATAATCTTTCTGACCGAGATCGGCGTGGCCTATGTCCTTGAGCCGCACGATCGCTGCATCGCCATTGGCTGCACGGATGATGATGTTGTCGAACTCGGCAGGGTCGCTCAACCGGCCGGTGGTCGTGACGGCGAACGACTGCTCGACAGGCGAGCCGGTCGGTGACTGGCCGATGCGGCCCACTGCGAACTGCTGGTTCTGGTTGGCGACCGCGTGCTGCACGTCACTGGCCGTGACGCCGAGTTGAGCCATTCGATCAGGCTTCAGCCAGATCCGCATCGCGTAGTCGGGCGTGCCGAAGATCGCCGACTGGTTCGCGCCCGGAATGCGCTTGAGTGCGTCAAGCACATAGATATTGGCGTAGTTGGCGATGTAGGTCGCGTCGTAGCGGTCAGACGGCGAATAGATCGAGATGACCATCATGAACGCCGACGACTTTTTCTGAACCTGAATCCCCTGCGCCTGAACCGACTGCGGCAGCTGTGGCAACGCGAGATTCACGCGGTTCTGCACGTCGACCTGCGCGAGTTCGGGGTTGGTTCCGATCTGAAAGTACCCGTTGACGGTCAGGTTGCCGGTCGATGAACTCGATGAGTTCATGTAGATCATGTTATCCGCGCCGTTGACCTGTTGCTCGATCGGCGCGGCGACATTGTTCGCGACCACGTCCGCGCTGGCGCCTGGATAGGTCGCGGAAATCGTGATCTGCGGCGGCGTCACGTCCGGGTATTGGGCAATCGGCAGATTGACCATCGCCACCGCACCGCCGAGCGTGATGACGATCGAAATGACCGTTGCAAAGATCGGACGGTCGATGCAGAAATGGGAGATGTTCATTTCGCTGGCCCGTTCACTTCGATGCAACGGTATCGGACGGTCGTCCCTTCGTGCTGTTCTGGTCGCCCGGTGGGGCGTCGTCCGCGGCATGCGGCGCAGGCGCCGTCGCGACGATCTTCAGCGGCGTATCGGCAACCACACGGATCGCACCATCCACCACGACCCGCTCGCCTGCCTTCAGACCTTGCGTGATGAACCAGTCATCGCCGTGCCATTCGCCCACTTCGACCACGCGCTGATGCGCTTTCGAGTCGTTGTCGACGACCCATACGAAATGGCTTTTGGAGCCCTGCAACACCGAACGCTGCGGCACGAGTATTGCGTTGGGACGGATCGCGCCGGACACCCGGGCGCGGACGAACTGCCCCGGACGCAGCGTGCCTTTGGGATTCGCAAACGATGCGCGCACGAGGAACGTGCCGGTTTGCGTGTTGAACGCCGGGTTGGCAAAGTTGATGCGACCGCGGTCCGGGAACTCCGTGCCGTCGGCCAGCACGAGCGTCACCTCAAAGTCCTGATTCGCCGGGAACTTCAGACGGCCCGCCGTGATGTCGTCGCGGTATTTCAACAGCTCGTTTTCGGAGACGCTGAAGTTCGCCCACATCGGATCGAGCTGATAAACGTAGGTCAGGAGACCCGTGGCGGCCGCCGTCACGTAGCTGCCATCCTGCTGCCTTGCGAAGCTCGACAGGCCCGTGAGCGGCGATTTGATCGTTGTATAGCTGAGATTCAGCTGTGCCGTCTGCACCTGCCCCTGCGCGGCGATCACTGCCGCTTCTGCCTGCTTCTCGTTGCCAGTCGCATCGTCGAGATCCTTCTTGCTCAACGCGTTCTGCGCAGCCAGCGGGATCACGCGCGCGAGGTTCGCTTTCGTCACGTAGAGCCTCGCCTGCTGCTGCGCGAGCTGGCCTTTTTCAGTCTGCAGCGCGGCCTCGAATGGCTTCGGGTCCATCAGGAACAGCGTCTGCCCGGCGTGGACCAGGTCCCCTTCGGTGTACACCCGCTTGTCGAGAAAGCCGTCGACGCGCGCGCGGATCTCGACTTCGCGCGAACTCTGTGTCTGCGCGGTGAACTCGAAATCGACGGGCGTGTCGCGCTGGGTGACCTGCATGACGGTGACCTCCGCGGGACCGGCCGTCGGCACCGCCGGCGCCTTGTGACAGGCCGCGCACAGCATCACCGGAGCGAGAACGCACAGCCAGCGCCACGGGCCGTGAGCGGTCATCTTCGTCTGTGCGGGTTCACCGGCCAGCGGTGAGGGTTGCATCTGAGCATCCAGGCTTGCGCGTTTCATCGGATCACCCGTCTCAGCTACATGGGAGTGCAGGCGCCGAACAGCACCAGCGTGTCTTCGCGGTTGACCAGCGTGACGGCCAGCGAACCGGTTGCCTTGTCGAGCGCGATCGTCCATGCGTAGCCGAGTTCGATGCCTTGCATGACTATCTGTCCCTGGCCGTTTTCCATGAACCGGATTGGCGTCGTGCGTACCGGACCCACGACCGTTTTTTTCGCGAAGTCGATACGCAGGAATTGCGGTGCGCCCAACTCGGCTGGCAACGCGCGCAGACAGATCTGGCCCGGATCGCAGTCGTGCGCATCGATGGTGGCGCAGACAAGCGGCTTGCTGCCGTCGAAGTCCGCTGCCAGCAGGGTGGTCGACAGGAAACAGGAAAACGCCGCAAACATCAGACAGGTGTAGTTCTTTCGCATGGCTGCCTCTCGTGCCGCTCGCGGTGGCTACTGGATCGTGTACCCGCGGCCGGTCATACACGCCCCCACCGCGCGGTTGAAGGTGGCGAGTTCCTGCGAAGTCTGCTGCTGGTTGGCCTGCGTCTGGGCAGCGGCCGCCTGCTGCGTGCGTCGCTGGCGCATGCCGCCCGCCGCGGTGCCCGTGATCGCGCCAATCGCCGCGCCCTTCCCGGCATCGCCGGCCACCGCACCGACCGCCGCACCGAGCGCCGCGCCGCCTGCTGCGCCGCGCAGGCGTTCGCCCTGCGGCGGCGGCACGCCAGGTTGATTGGCGCTCTGCTGCGCGAGGGCGACGGGATCCACGCCGGTCGTCTGCTTCGCCCACACCTGACACTCCGCGGTATCGCTTTGCTGGCGCTGCGGACTTTGCCCTTTGGCGGGGTAGATGATGGGCTGCTGCGCGCCTGCGGAACAGACAAGCAACAGCATCAGCAAGCCAGTCGAACCTCGTACGATGGGTAGCATGGCCAGAGTCCCTTTTAATTCGCCTTGCCGGCGCCCCTCTCACTCACGACCGTCCGCGCAGACACACGCGTCCGCGTGTCCGTTATGCGTGTCGTCCGCGACTTGCTCAGGGTGCCTGTCGCACGTTCCACGCCGCCGGCAGTAAGCGGCCTGGTTGCACGCGCAACAATCGCGTTTCGCCTAGCCCCTGAGCCTGGTGATTTTTTGACCTTGCAATCCAAGGCCAGCCATCAAACCCGTTTGCCCGAAGATGAACGCGTACACATCCGACTGGAGCGTTGTCGTGGTCATCGACCTGGCCATACCCGAATCCACCACGACGATGCTCGGACCCATGCCGATCGACCAGCCATCACTGCTGTGCAGATAGTTGACAGCTGCGTCTGTCATCAGAAACATCGCTTCGGCGAACGACTGCACACCGGCCTGCAGCCCGTATGACACAGCCGTGTTGTTATAGACGCCTGTGACCTTGCCGTTCTCGATCAGTACGCCGTCTCCGCCTTGCGCGCCGACGAGAAAACCCGCCTTCACGATGCTCGGAAACACGAGAATCGCCTTGGCCCTGGTGGACAACTCTTTCGCCTTGGGTTCCTTCGCATACAACGATTCCAGCGCCGCGAAGCTATCTTTCTTGAGCACCGAATCTTCGGCGACCGGCGTTGACGACATTCCAGTCGAGGACGAGGAGCCATCTCCCCCCGTTGAGCAGGCCGCGGCGACGGCCAGAAGCGGAACAGCTGCAGCAAACCGGATGCTCTTGCGCATGACGCACACTCCCTTTAGCGGTGTTTAACGCCAAAATGAACCGCATCCCTGCCTGCGGCCCTCATCGGATGAGAACAATATTGGTGTTCGCGCAAGTCAAAGACAATTGGCCTTTGGTCCCATATCGCGCCGATACGCCTACCCGTCTGAACGGCGTGCGGTCTCAGGGCTGTTGGGTGCTGTCTAACGCAGTGCGTACCGTCTTCACGAACAGTTCGTCGTTGAACGGCTTGCGCAGATAGGCGAGCGCGCCTGCCGAGAGCGCCTGCTCTCGCACACCAATATCGTCATGGGCCGTGATGAAAATGACGGGAATTCCGCTACCGGACAGACGTCGCTGAACCTCCAGCCCGTTGATTCCCGGCATCTGTACATCGAGAATCACACAGTCGGGACGGTAGGACGGCATGGACGACAGCACTTCGAGGAACCGGTCGCCACTGGCGAACGTTTCCGCGACTATGCCAATCGAGCGCAAAAGTCGCTTGATAGCCCGGCTCACCGAATCATCGTCATCGACCACGACAACGAACGGTTTGGCTTTTCCCATTCTGAATAGTCCGGTGTACGGGAGCTCGCGGTTCTCACACTCCCCACCGGTTAGACTATGAGACACCAGGCGATGCCGATATTGGACTTTGGTCCCGTGTGTGACGACCGCGAGTGAATACCCGCAGATGACCCCATCGGCATTCAGTGGGGAGCGTGCGCCTCGAACGCGCCGCACAGGCCGACGCGGTCGGCCATCAGCACCAGCTGTGCGAGCGACGTGACCTCCATCTTCGCCATGACGCGGGCACGATGGACCTTGATGGTTTTTTCGACGGTGCCCAGCTCACCCGCCACCTGCTTGTTCAACCGGCCGGCAACGATCAGCGACATGACTTCCCGCTCGCGCGGCGTCAGACGATCGACGCGGCGCTGGATCTGGTCCAGTTCGCTGCGGCTGTTCAAGGTCTGGGTGGCACGTTCGAGCGCCTGATCGATTGCGCGTAGCAGATCGCTCTCGTGCACCGGTTTAGCGAGGAAATCAGACGCACCCGCCTTCATTGCACCGACGGTCATCGCAATGTCGCCATATCCGGTGATGAAGATGACCGGCAGCGACACATTCAGTTCGCGTTGCAGTTCGAGACCGTTGAGGTCGGGAAGCTGGATATCCAGCACCACACAGGCGGGACAGGTGACCGTACCTGCCCGTTGGAGAAACGCCCTTGCCGAGTCGAACATCTCGACCTGATAGCCGGCTGAGCGGATCAGGCGCCCCAGCGCGATACGTACCGAATCGTCATCGTCGACAACGAACACCAGCGATGTGGCAATAGTCATGGCCTGTATCGCGACCCGTTTCTCCGCGCCCTACCCGGCGATCCAGATAACGTGACACGTCGCGCCTCGATCAATGTTTACTCTGGGCCCAGCGTGTCCCGCGATCGAATTTGATGACTGTCGTGATCGGCAAGCCGGAGCGGGGGACTGGGTTTCTTAATTAAGAAACGGTGTGCAAAAAGGACTGCCGGTACGGCGACAGCATTCTGCAAGCACATTCAATCGTAGGTGCGAGGAGGGCGATAGTAAACACGACATGCGCTAAATCTGGCGCATTTGAACGAATTCGATCTGGCGTGTTGCAAACAAGCCCCATTCGGGCATGTATTAGACCAAAGGCCAATTGCGCCCGTTTAACTATGTACGAATATTCTCGGGGACAAACTAATCTCAACTGTGTTTATTCGTGCTGGAAGAACTGATACGACGGTTCGAGACGCGTACCGCCATTGCGGCGCTTGGCGCTTCCGCCGGGGCGATCGCTGTTTCCTGATGTCGCCAGCTCGCCGGTTGCGTTCGCCGTCGTCGCCATGGCCGCCTTCTTTGCCGCTGTCGTGCGCGCACCAATCACCGGTATTGTTCTCGCAACTGAAATGACGGGGAGTTTCACGCTGCTCCTGCCGATGCTCACCGCGTGCTTCACGGCGATGATCGTTCCCACCTTGCTGCGCTGTCCGCCGATCTACGATTCGTTGCGGGACCGGGCTACGGGTAACGCATCCGGATGACCGGCGCATCAGACCAAGGTCCAATTGTTTTCGGTCTTCCGGCACATATAGTTTTAACGATATGAAATTTCATCCGGTCGGTATGACCCGCTCCACGGTTGTGCTGCGGGTATACGCGTACTCCATGCAGTGGCCGGACAAGTGCGGAGTAAAGCAGGACCTGGCGGCATCCATGCCCCACAGGGTCCTTACCGATGCCTGATGGAATGCCGGTGTGAACCCGTGATCGTTGTATGCGGCTTCCGCCAGACGCGGAGGACATATAAGTCATGGCAAAGACACTTAAGGCAACGCCTGCGGGCACGACTCAGGGCTGGGGAAAGTTCGACCATACGGTGGTCGTTCTGCAGGGCGGTGGTGCGCTGGGCGCCTATCAGGCGGGGGTCTATGCAGGACTCGCTGAATGCGGTGTCGAACCTGACTGGATCGCCGGTGTATCGATCGGCGCGATCAACGCGGCGCTGATCGCCGGCAACCCGTCCGCAAGGCGCGTCGAGCGATTGCGCGCATTCTGGGAGCGCGCATCGGCACGGTCGCCGTTCATCCCTCCGGCTGTATTCGATCCGATCCGTCCGTTTTTCAATCTCGTGAGCGCGGCCTCCACGGTCGCATTCGGCGTCCCGGGATTCTTCACGCCACGATTTCCCGCGCCGCTGACTGCGCACGAAGATGACATCAAGGCGTTAAGTCTTTACGACACGCGTCCCCTCAAGGCGACGCTCGAAGAACTGGTCGACTTCGATCTGGTCAATAGCAATGGCATTCGTCTGTCGCTTGGCGCCGTCAATGTCCGGTCCGGAAATTCGATGTATTTCGACAGCAGCAAGATGCGGATTGGACCTGAACATGTGATGGCGAGCGGCGCTCTGCCTCCAGGTTTTCCAGCGGTGGAAATCGACGGTGAATGGTATTGGGACGGCGGCATCGCCTGCAATTCGCCACTCTGGTATGTGCTCGATGAAGACTATCGAATGAGTGCGCTAATTTTGCAGGTTGACGTATTCAGTGGCCTCGGCGCATTGCCGCAAAATATCGCGCAGATGCAGGAGCGCGCCAAGGACATCCAGTACGCCAGCAAGACACGCTTTAACACCAGCCGCATCAGCGAAATCGAAGAGCTTCGCGCTGCACTGCGCCGGCTGCTCGACAAGCTGCCGCCAACCATGAAAGACGATCCCGACGTCGCGAAACTCACCACGATCAGCACACGCGGCGCGGTCGCGCTCGTTCACTTCATTAACCGCAACCGCTCGCAGTCGTCGAATTACAAAGACTATGAATTCTCGCGCGCCACCGTGATGGAGTTGTGGGACTTCGGATACAGCGACGCCAAACGCTCGATTGCCGATCCCGAATGGCAGAACGCGACGAATCTCGGCAACGGCATACGCATCTATGACCTCACACAATCCGGCACGCCATCGCCGTCGACATAGGGAGAGGCATCATGATCGCAGCCAACGCAAAAGCGCCTCTCCTTGCGATGCCGCTCAGGTGCTTCGGGATAGCCCTTTGTCTCGCACAGACATCTCAATTGCACCCCTGACTCGTTGCGCTTTTATAGCAGGTCTTGCCACTCGGACTTTTGTAGACCCCTTTCCCGTTTTTGGTCATGGCCTCTCCGCCCCTGCTTGTCTGGGTCGTGGTCACGCCCGCCGCGCCCTTTTGGGACTTCCATGCGTTGCCCGTGTTCGCGTTGTAGCCGCCAGCCTCCTGCCCGTTATTGCACGCGGTGACACCGCGTCCGTTAGTCGTGCATTCCGCGAATGCGCTCGAGGAGAGCATCACGCATGCCAGCAATATCAGAATCCTCATAGTCGTCTCCTGGTGTGTGGTCGACACGAGGCCGCTGCGCTGGCGCGTGTCTTACTGAATGGTAGGTGATTTCCGCCCACTTCCTGACCTCAAAAATCCGCTGATCTGCTGAGATGTCGATGCGACTGATGCCCTTTATTTCCGTGACCGGCGCGGTGCAGGACGCGGCGCGTGCGCGGCGTATCCGGAATCTGTGCGCCGGCGTGGCGTTGATATGGTCCGCATTGTCGTGCGCGCAGGAAATGGAGCCCCGCACCTATTCAGCCGTTCCGGTCGGAACGAATTTCGTGGTGCTGAGCTATGCGCGATCGAGCGGCGACGTCACATTCGATCCTTCATTGCCGGTCACCGACGTGCAGGCAACAATCAATACGTGGGCACTCGGTTATTCCCATAGCTTCGGCGTGCTGGGACATACCACGAGCGTTGCCGTGTCGTTGCCGTATGCCAACGCCGACGTCACAGGTAATGTGGAGGGCGTGCCTGGTCATGCCTACCGGTCGGGCCTCGGCGACGTGCGATTCAGGATTGCCGTCAATCTTCTCGGCGACCCCCCACTCACACCCGAGGAATTCGCACGGCGCAGCCCCACCACCATCGTTGGCATGAGCCTGAGCGTGGTCGCGCCGACGGGCCAGTACGTGCCGTCCCGCGTGATCAACGTCGGAGCGAACCGGTGGTCGTTCAAGCCAGAGATCGGGCTGTCACAACCGATCGGCAACTGGTTTGTCGAAGGCACGGCGGGTGTATGGTTCTTCACCGACAACACCGATTTCTTCCGCGGCCGGCGACGCAGTCAGGATCCCATGCCCGCCTTCCAGTGGCATGGGGGCTACACCTGGCGACCGGGTTTGTGGATCGCAGCCGACGCGACGTATTTCGCAGGCGGAAGAACAAGCGTGAATGGCGTCCAGGATCAGGACCTGCAGCGCAGCGTGCGCTATGGCGTCACGCTGTCATTTCCACTTGCTTCGCAATTTTCGGCAAAGCTCGCGTGGTCGCGCGGATTGATCACACGCGTGGGCGGCAATTTTCAAACGATATCGATTGCGCTGCAATATCGCTGGTTCAATCACTGATCCGGCTCTGGCGCTCCCCGCTACTGCCCAAGTATGGCGTACGCATCGCGCAGCGGTTCAAGCGAAACTGTGATGACTCCGCCGAGCGGTGTAGTCATTTCCATCACCAGGAAAATTGCCCCCGAAACGGAGAGTGCGCCGAGCGCCAACGCAGCGATGACCGTTCCGTTTGGGCCCGCGAACATGCCAAACGTGCCGAAGATAATCGACAGCCACAACACCAGTGTTACCAGCAGCGGTACAGGGATCGAGCCCACCGACTGCAACAGCGCCAGCCAGCGCACAGCCAGCACTTCATCGGCGATCTGACCGGCGCGCGCCTTCAACTGGCGCTGCTCCTCCTGCGCTGGTGTAAGCGCCTGCAATTTGCGCTGAAGCGCTTCCGAGTGGGCGATTGCCTCGCGGCTAGTCAGACTTGCAAGCTGCGCCGCGTCGCCGGAGGCGATGACCTGGATCAAGTGGCCGTAGGCCTCCTTGACCGAAAGCCGGACATCCTGCGTTTCCGGTCCGTATTGGGCCAGCACGCGATCGAGCCGGATGATGCTGGCCGCACTGTGCACGAGCTCGCCGTTGACTGTGTCGAACGAGCTTTTCGCCGACGAGATCAGAAGGCCAAGCACGAGCGCGGCCATCGTCGCGATCAGGCCCGTCGCCAGCTTGACGACACCGATCGATTCGTCGCTAAGGTGATGCTCCGGCAGCATGGAGCGCACATACAAGCCAAGCAGTGCGCTTCCAAAGACACATGCAAACACGATCAAGGCGATGATGATATGGTTCACCGTTCGGTCCTCCCTCTCTGGTGGCAAGCGTGTTGCCCATGGACATCACGCACACGGGCGCAATCCTGCCTGCTGCATACCCGAGAACGAGGACACCCCGCGCCGGAGGTTCCTCAAGGGGCGGGAACCACGCGGTAATAAACGCCGTTCGCACCGTAGGAGGGCTGGAACCACGTATTGCCACACAGGTAGTACGTCCCGCCCGAAACCGCTGGTTTGATGCAACCGGCAGGCAGCACTGCATAGATCGCACCCATCGCAAACGCTGCGTTCGCGGCCGTCGCTCCGGCGACTACCCCGGCGTTGTATGCACTTGTGCTGCCCGCGGCAACGCCGGCGCTGTACGCATTCGACGTAGCGGCCGCCGTGTTGGCCGAAGCGACTGCCGCACCGGCCGCCACACCGACCGCCAGACCCGCGGCGGCAGCACCGGCGGTGGACCAGCCACCGCAGTTGTAACATCCGGACCCGTAATTGTTCACGGTGACAGGCGGGTGGTATGCAGGGTACCGCGCGCCATAGTAGGCACTGTGATACGCCGTCGCACCCGACGCGCTTGTATAGGTCGTGTAGCCGGACCCTGTTGCGTGGTAAGCCGAGCCGCCATACGCGTTGGTCGCGCTGGTGCCCTGACCGTACGTGTGGGTCGCGCTTCCGCCGTAGGGATTGGAAAAGTTCGTCTGATTCGAGCCTTCCTGGTGGCTGGCCGTATCGCCATAGCGGCCGGTTGCGGTCGTGCCCTGACCGTAAGTGTGTGTCTCACTGCCGCCCGCAAAGTCGGTACGCGTTGTCGATCCGTAACTGTGCGACGTGGTGCCGCCATATGCATTGGCATGCGACCACGCGCCGGCGGGATCGGATATGAGCGCCGGGACGAGCAGACTCAAGAGACAGGCGACGACGTTCTTCATGATGCGTCTCCTCATTGAGTGCTGGTGGGCTTCATCTTCGGCGGGGGTTTCATTCCGGGCGCGCCGCCTGCGTCCGGACGCGCAAATGCAATGCGTGCGGCGTTGACTGCTCCGGTCGGATCGAACGCGTTCGCTGGGATGGAGACATCCAGTTGCCAGTTCGATAGTTCCAGCACATGACGCAGACGGACGCGGTCGTTAAGGTAAATGGCGTAGATACGTCGCGGGAGTTTGTCGTCTGCGCCGATCCAGACCTGCACGAACACATCGCCGGTAACGTACGCCACGATGTCCGTCGTTGTGCCGCCGACAACGTTCGATTGACCCACATAGAAGGCGATCTTCAGGCCGTCGGCAATGTCCTTCCAGGGATCCGCGACGATCACGTCGGTGAACGGAAAATAGATCGCGCCTGTGTTGTAGGCAGCCTCCAGCGCGGCATCGATGGTCGGTGGCGCGTCGGCGACGGCGACCAGATTCTCCGCGGGCGCGAATGCCGTCATGGTCTTGCCGTCGTAGTAGAACTCCGAGGCTGGACCATCGCCGGGTGTGATCACCTTGAGCTTGTCCGGCCGCTGCATCGTGACTTCCGACCGGGTCGAATACACGAGCGGGGGACCGAGGCGGCTCGGACTTTCATAGGAAACGACCGCCGTGAAAGTCATCGACTTCGCGGCGGCTAGACGGGCACTCGTTCCCTTGAGGATATCGATCGCGCGTGGTTCAAGTCCAGGCTGGAACGTGAGCGCCGCGGCCGTAGACGCAGATTTTCCCGCCTTGGGCGTATGTTGCATTTTCGATGACTGCTGCGCGTTGCCACTTGCGGCCATGAACATACAAAGCATGACAAAGGTCACGCTCCTCTTCAGTTTTTCGCAGGTCATCGCAGCCTCGGCGAATCAGCGGCTCAGCGGCGCGGTTTAGCGCCGTGCCCGTAACGATCAGGGAATCATGCCGCACTCAAACATCTTGTTCACGATCGGCGCGGCCACCTTGTTGATGAACGCGGCGCGCATCTGCGGATCGTCATGCAGCAACTGCACGGCCTGCTGCTCTCTTTCAGGCTTCGGCTTGCCCTTTTGCTGCGCACGTTCCTGCCACAGCTGCTCGCAGGACGATGACTGGTACTTTTGAACAACGTTATCGGCGACCATGTCCATCACCGGGAACTGCGCAATGGCGGTGCCTGCGAAAAGCAGCACCGGCACCATCGCAAACCAGAGGAGACGGTTTGTCATTTGCTTTCCCTCATAGGGTCATGTGTCAGGGAAAGTGTCGGGATCATCGCTTGAGGAAGCGATCGTCTTGTTCTGGATTTTTCCGCGCACCTCACCTCGGAGCGCACGAGCGAACGCATGCTCCCCAGCAACAAACTACGCGCCTGGCGGGCGCACCGGTATTGGACCTTCGTCCAATACCGGGTGCGCGAAAGCCGGCGCTAACCCTCGCGCGCGGGGGGTTGCGGATTGTTCGCCGGGTTGGTGTCGAATCTGCTTACGCTGATGATGCCGGTGTCGCTGACCAGCGCTGACAGTTCAGACTGCAGCGGATCAGCGACCTCTTTGCCGTACACTTCCTCGCCATCTACATAGACAGTAAAGGACCGTAGATACCGTGCCTTTTTCTCAGGCGCTTCAATCGTTTTCCGTGTCCATTCATACAACGGGTATTTTTCGGGGCCGATCCTTTCCGCCTCGCTCACGTAATCGGCGAAAGCGTCGAACTGGCACTTCAAGGAGGCATGGTGCCGGCGCAAAACATCGCGAAGCGCTTCGTGCGACGTGCATGCCGGATCCCCGCGCAGAACCGCCGCGAGTTCGGTTGAGACAGAGATCCTCAACTGGAATTGCCACGCTTCTCCCATGCTTGCCTCGCTGCTGGACTCGTTCGAACATGACCGCACCATGCACAGCGGTCATGCTATCCGATCCCGCGTGCCCGTTGTGAAGGTCCGGCAATGAGCGGCAACCCGCGCGTCTAGAACTTCTCCCACTCCACCTGTTCCGCTGTCGCAAGCGCCGGCAGATTTTTATTAACCGGAGCGGCAACAGAAACCCGCCGCGCCGGCAAAACTGGCGCCGCCACAGAAGCCTTGCGAGGCGTAACCTGCGCAACCGCGCCCAGCTGGAACACACCGACAGTCTCGCGCAACTGCTTACCCTGGCCCTCCAGCGACTGCGCAGCCGCGGCGGCCTCTTCGACGAGCGCAGCATTCTGTTGCGTCACTTCGTCCATCTGCGTAATCGCCTGATTGACCTGCTCGATGCCTCGCGTCTGCTCGTCCGACGCGGCTGCGATCTCGCCCATGATGCCGGTCACGCGCTGCACTGCCTCCATGACATCGGTCATCGTGTGCCCCGCTTCTTCGACGAGCGATGATCCATGCCGCACCTTCTGCACGGAATCCGCGATCAGTTCCTTGATCTCCTTTGCCGCGCTCGACGAGCGTTGCGCAAGACTGCGCACCTCGCTCGCCACAACCGCAAACCCGCGACCCTGCTCGCCCGCGCGGGCCGCTTCGACCGCGGCGTTCAGCGCGAGAATGTTTGTCTGAAACGCTATGCCCTCGATGATGCCGGTGATGTCGGCGATCTTCGTCGAGCTGCCGTTGATCTCGCTCATCGTATCCACGACCCGGCCCACGACTTCATTGCCCTTATGCGCGACGTCGGACGCGTTCGCGGCCAGCGCGCTCGCCTGCCGGGCATTGTCGGCATTGTTTTTGACCGTGGCCGTCAGCTGCTGCATGCTCGATGCGCTTTCTTCAAGCGACGCGGCCTGCTGCTCGGTACGCGACGACAGATCCACGTTGCCAGCCGCGATTTCCTTCGTAGCCTGTCCGACTGATTCGCTCGCTGAACGCACTGAGACCATCACTTCGGCAATCCGCGTCATCAACGTATTGAACGCCGCGCCAGTCCTGCCGATTTCATCCATGCGCTGAACCGGCGCGCGCTGCGTGAGATCGAGCGTCTGGCTGACGCGCTCCAGTGTCGTGCGGATGCCGCTCAGGCTGCTCTGGATGATGCGGAACAGGTGTGTGGCCAGCACGCCGGAAAGCAGCAGCGCGACGACGATCACAGCGAGCAGGAACCGGAATGCCTGCGTGTAGGCCGCTGCGTTCTGGTCACGGACTTCATTGGCGATTTTCATCTTGTACGCGATGTGATCGTCGATGCCCTTCTTCACGTTGCCGGCCGCCACTGCCAGCGCGCCGCCTGCAACCAGCGTCGCGCGTACGCCGTCGAGATCGCCGGCATGCGCGTGTTCGATGAACGGTTCGAGCGCCGTCCGATAGGCGGCCATCGCCGCCTTGTCGGCCTGGATCATCCTGCGATCCGTCTCGTCCGTGATGTTGCTCTGTTCATAGTGGGCAATCGTGTCGTCGAACTGCGTGTTGGCCGTGGCGATCGCCTGATCGAGCGCCGTCTTGTCCGCGCTGTTCGAGAAGACAGCGAGCCGGTAGCCGGCGAGCCTCACGTCGCCGAGATAGCCCTTGGCTTTATCGAGGGTCTGGATACTCGGAATCGTGTCGGTTTCCACCGACTCGAACCGTTGCTGCGATTGTGACAGCTGCACAAGTCCGCCGGCGCCGACGAGAATCAGCGCAATCAGTGCGACGGACAGGGTGAGAACGAAACGCTGGATGATGGTCATGGGAGGCTTTTCCTTGGCTTTCCTGTCTTATTCGCTAAAGACTTCTGAATCGTCACGTTCCGGCTCCGTCGTTAGCATCGACTCTCTTGAGCGCGCGGGTATCGTACGTTCGGGCGCCAGGGGAGAACGTTCAACCTTGCCGGATTCGCGCGACATCAGTTCGGGGTGCGCTTCGCAGAATGCGCGGCCGGCCTGATAGCCGATGTCAAACAGGAGTTTCAGGTTCGACTCCGACCAGTCGAGCACCTCGGGCCAGTGATCGGGCGGAATGCCGCCCGTCAGGTCTACCTTCAAAAGGCGACGCTTGGACCTGCCCGTAAGCGGGTCGATGTTGTGTTGCAGTTCGAAAAGGCGCATGTCGCTTTTCGCGATCTTCACGAGGGGTGTGATGATGGAGCGCACCCACGCGTCGTAAAGATTGCGCGGTTTGCGGATCAACTGGTCGTCACCGAGGATGTCGAACACGACCAGCGTATCGACGTCGCGATGCAGGCCCGGCGCGCCGTCGTCGTCGGATACGAGCGGCTTGAAGTTGATTGAATCGAGCGCGGCGCCCTCGATGTAATCGTTTCCATCGATTTCGGTCGGTGGATAGATGAACGGAAACGACAGCGCCGCACGCACATGCGCGGGCGTGATGTCGCGCTTGCCCCACGTTGTCATGTGCTCTTTCGTGAGGTTGTATGCGTTGATATAGAACTCGGGTTGCATCGCGGCGACGGCATCGAAATCGACGACCTGCTCGACGAACGGCAGATGGGCGCAGAGCCCGAGACTTTGCGGCGTCAGGTCGGTAGGCGACATCGTCGCGAGAAACAGTTGCGTCCAGTCCGACCAGAGGTTCGCTGCCGGATTGCCGCCGAAGGAATCGAAAAATGTATTTGCCCATGGCATCGACGAAAGCGTGTTGCGATACGCCCCCGCCGCCATACCCGGTTTCATGAAGACCTTATAGTTGACCGGGAAAAACTCGTAGATCGAATCGGCCACGCCGATCTGCGCCCATCGGGCGAGCGCCTCTCTCGGTGTGTCGTTGAGCGGCGCTGTGTAGAGCAGCCCCATCAGGGCGCCGGCTCCTGATGTCGAAATGACGTCAAAGTGAATGCCTGCGTCGAGAAACGCCGCCAGTGCGCCCGCGATCAGCGTGGAATTCGGCGCACCGCCGCCGATCAGTAACGCCTTCTTGCCACCCTGCGTATTTACCGTCTGCGCCGTCTGCTCTGCCATAGCTCCCCCGGGTTGAACGAGTCCATAGCGGTTATATCGTCAGACAAAAAGAATACTTAAGGGATAACCCTTATGATTTTTTCTGGAATGGGACCCTGGATTGCGAACTCAATGCAAAAGCGGCCACAACGAAATTGTTGTGGCCGCATCCTTTTTGACGCTGGTAGTCTGTGCAATGACCTGTTGAAGCGCCTAGAACTCCATCGTCGCGCTCGCCACGACGGTTCGGGTCGGCGACGGGCTCACGTAGTAGCCCCATGCGGTGGTCCAGTAGCGACGGTTGAACAGGTTGTTGATGCCCGCGCGCAGCGTCACATCCTTGCCGGCAATCCGCGTTTCATACCTGCCGCTCAGATCGTACGTCACGTATGCCGGCACGAATTGCGTGTTCGCTGCATCGACAGCCATGTCGCTGACATATTTGCCGCCAAACGCCAGCGTGAGCGGGCGCAGATACGACGGGTTGTATTCGACGCGGCCGGTCACCGTCAAGCGTGGTGCGCCATAGATCCGCTTGCCGTCGACGGCAACGTCGTCGATATCGACCGCCTTCGTGTTGAGCCACATCACGCCACCCAGCACGCGCCAGTCGCCCGTCAACTGCAGCCAGCCGCCTGCATCGATACCGGAATAACGTTTGGTGCCGTCCTGCACGAAAATGTTGGCCGAATTCGTGTAGTTATAGCCCTGATCGACGCGAAACAGCGCGAGATTGGCGCCCCACTTCTGACGATCCGTCTTGAAGCCGACTTCATACTGTTTGCTGCGAAGCGGGCCATATGTGGTCGGGAAATTGACGTTGGTATTCGATGCCGCCCCACCCTGCTGCAGCGACTCCACGTAGCTCGCGTAGAGCGTCGAGTACGCGTCCGTCTTGAACATCAGCGCGACAGTCGGCGTGACCGGATTGGCGCTGTATTCCGCCATCACCGAGCCATCCGTGTTGTAGGTGTGCTGGCGGAACTGCGTGTAGCGCACGCCAAGCAGCGCGGAGAGGCGCGACGTGAACGCCACCGTATCGCTCGCGTAGAGCGCCGTTTGCGTCGTGCGCGACTGTCTGTAAAGGTTTTCGGCGATGTTGACTTCGGCATTGGTCAAGAGCGTACTGCCATACAGATTGCCGGTGCCGAGGCTATAGCCGTTGTTCCAGCCTTCGCTGTTGTCGTACTCGGTCATCTGCGACTGATAGCCCGCGCCAAACACGACGTCGTGCTTTACGCTGCCGGTGTTGAACCTGCCCTGCACCATCGCGTCGACGTTCTGGTAGAAGTAGCGCGTCATCGCGGCGTAGAGCGTGTTCGAGTAGTCGCCCGCGTCGTTGAACACGAACAGCAGGCTGTCCGAGTTGGTGCGATTTTCCTTGGCAAAGCGGTACTTCACGCTCGCGTGCCAGTTCTCGGACAGACGATAGTCGAGGCCCGTGCCAACCGAAGCCATTTCGACCTGGTAGAAGTTCTGCGGCTGCGTCAGTTCATGGGTAATCGTGCTTGCGTCGGGAATGCCAAGGCCGCCGCCAAACATGATGCCGAACAGCGTGCCATTAGTTTTGCGCTTTTGGTAAAACGCATCGGCGGACCACGTCAGATCCGGCGTAATCCGGAAATCCATCGCGAGCGAAGCCATCTTGCGCCGCAGATGACCATTGGCCTCGGCAGTATTGCCGTCTTCGTTCACCAGGTTCAAGCGGTAGCCAAAGCGCTTGTCATTACCGAAGCGGCCACCCAGATCCAGCTTCTCGCTAAACACACCGGCGGACTGATAGCCGACCGAAAAGCTGCGGTACGGATCATCGGTCGGGCGCTTGAGCACGTAGTTAACGATGCCGCCCGGCGAGCCGAAGCCGTACATGAAACCGGAGAGACCCTTGAGCAGGTCCACCCGCTCGAACTGCTCGAGCGCGAGATCGGTGTCCCACGAAGGGAAACTCTGGCCGTCGACCTTGATGCCGTTCAGCGTATCGATCGGCAGCCCGCGCACGGTGAACATCGAGTTTTCGCTAATCGAGTTATCGGCCGTCGCCGACACCGCCGGATCGTATTTGAAGAGATCGTTGGCCGTGTTCGCCATCAGATCCTGCGCTTCCTCGCTCGTCACGACATGGGTCGAAAACGGCGTATCGACCTGCTTGCGCGAACCCAGCGCGCCAGTGCTGACGGTATCGGCAGCCGCTGCCGTCGTGTCGCGCGAAGCAGTCACGCTGACCGTGGGCAGCGCGGCATCCCCCGACGCCGCGGCCTGCGCCCATCCAGATGACGACAGCGTGGACAGTGATAACCCCACGCTGGCCAGAAGCGCGACACTGAGAAACGACGACGGAGCACGGCTGGAACTACGCCCAAAGGTTGGGCGACGGACGTTGGTCAGATTCTGCATATTGTTTTTAGTCAGGCAGGCGGAAGCCCGTGCGACGCGGCATGCGCGGCACGACATCGCTCGAACGCGTGGTTGTTAAGCGGAAGGTTAATCAGCGAAGTGAATGTTAATGCAACTCATTCGCATTAACAACTGAAAACTTTCGAAAAGCTTTGCAGGAGAGCGATGGGAATTTCGCGGTTGCCGTCTGGCTCAGCGGGAAGCAGACGGCGTGTCGCGCCAGGGAGAAGTGATATTGGGCGCCCGATCCTGCTCTGCCGTATCTCCAGCGGGCAAGGTGACGTAGAACGTCGCACCTCGATCAACATTGTTTTCGGCCCAGATTCGACCGCGGTGCATGTCGACGATGGACTGACAGATCGACAGCCCCAGACCGAGCCCTTGGGGTTTTGAAGTGAAGAACGGCTTGAAGATCTTGTCGAGCCTGTCCGGTGCCAGACCGTGACCGTAATCGCGGACAGCAATGCGCACCATATCGTGACTATCCGGCTTGAGCGTCACCCGCACCTCGCGATACGCTGACGGCACCGCATTCATTGCATCGAACGCGTTGAGCAGGAGATTAAGCAGCACCTGCTGTAGTTGCACCCTGTCGCCGCGCACTGGCTGCAGATCGCTATCGATGTCGAGCACCACACGCGTGCCGCGCACAATCGCGTCACTGCGCAGCAGAAAGACAACGTCACGGATCACGCCTGCGAGATCGAGCGGCGCAACTTCAAGATCACCTTTCTTGACGACCGCGCGAATACGCCGGATGACTTCGCTGGCGCGATAGTCATCCTTGACAATGTCAGAGAGAATTTCGCGTACTTCATCGAGATCGACCGGATCGAGCGCCATGAACCGCTGCGCGGCCTGCACATTGCTCAGGATCGCGGTAAGGGGCTGGTTCAACTCATGCGCAAGCGAACCGGCAAGCTGCCCCATGGTCGATACGCGCGTCAGATGCGCCAGATCCTGACGGTTGCGAAGCAGCTCGTATCGATCCGTCCGGTCGACGATGAAGGCGAGTGTCACGCTGCGGTCATCGACGAGCACCGTGTTAAGGCCAAGTTCGATGCGCAATTCAGTGCCATCCTTGCGTCGCGCGAGGCGTTCGCGCATCGCTGGCGCGACCGGCATTTCCTGCGTCAGTACTTCGTTTGAATGCGCTTTGGCATCGCTCTCCATACCTTGCGCTTCGGGCACCAGCACGTGGAATGGCTTGCCAGGTAGTTCATCGCGTGCGTAACCGAACAGCACGGCAGTCTGTGTGTTCGCCTTCGCTATGCGACCCTGATCCCCGAGTATCAGCGCGGGCAGCGGTAACAATTCCAGCACGTGCTCGACGCTGTCATCATGCGCCCCGTGTTCGGCGCTATCCGCGCGCGAATGCGGCAAGACGCGCGAGCGCGCGGCCACGCTGTACGCCTGACGATGCACGACTCTCGCGGAGACGATCTCGCGAAAATGGTCAACGAACAATCGCCCGCCGCGTGATGTGCGCGGACCGCCCGACGGCATCTCTCGTGATGCAGCAGGGTGCGGATGTCCCGCTCGAATTCCGCGGGGTGTACCCGATCTGGCGAGCCACCAGATGATGATGGCCGTTTCCAGCACAACAAGAGCAGACATGACGATGCTCATAGCCGGGCCCCTCTCAAAGGCCAACAGCGAGACATACGCTGACAACGGCTGCCTTATCTATTTCTACAGAAGCCACTGTCTTCTACCCGGGAGACGGCCATCGAATGCGGATGTTGCCGTGCCGAACGGTCGGCCCAGGAAAGTCATCGACTGGTAACTGCGTCTTGCTGATTGCGCAAACACGTGTACGTTGGTCACCAGGCTGACATGTGGTTTGCCTGCGTGATTCATACACATACGGGAACGCTGCCAGCCGGACATGTGTAACACGCAATAACTGCAGATACCGTCACGTCAAGATTTAACCTGTGAATTGATCCTAGTACGCTGTGAGCAGATAGTAAACATCGCGCATGCCCACATTCGCAAAGGGTTTCGCGAAGCGTAGGCTGCTCGCCCAAAGCATGCTGGGGCACGATGGGAATGAGTCGCGATTACCGTGCGGCCCCGCGCAATTAGTCTGACTATCATGCGGCCCTATCAGCACGGGTAGAGGGCCGCATTGCACAGGTGTCCTTCGATTGCAGCGCAAAACATAGCGACGAATCGTGTCGCTATCTAACGCATCGCATTCTTCCGCCCCTCTGCATTGGTTGCGATCGCAATCTCATCCAGGTTCTGGGGATAGGGAAAGTTCATCCCAAGCAGCTGCCGCATTGTCGGGCTCGCACGTTTGACAAACGCTTCGCCGACCATCGCCCTGAGATCCTCCATCGGCTTCACGAACTTCGGCAGATATTGAATCAGCACCGCGCTACGATCCTGCGCGCTACGGTTAGGCATCGCGCAATGCCACGTCGCGCCGAAGAATACGATGGCATCTCCCGGTTCCGCTTCCATGCGCTCGCAGCGCTCGAAGAAAGCATCGCCCTCGCCCGGATAGCGCAGTTCGTGCTGCGTATGCGGCACGAACGCGGTTGCGCCTGTCTGCACGGTGAACGGATCAAGCGGAATCGTTACCTGCGCGTTGAGTGGAAACGATGTATTGATGCCGAGCGGAAATGATTCCGGCGCGTGAAAATCCCAGTACGGATAGTCGATGTGCGGCTCCTGACCGGGACCATCCGGCAGGATGCGATTTGCCGCGATCGAACCCATGATGAAGTCCGAACCCAGAAAACGTCGCATCGCATCGACGATCACCGGCTGCTCTGACATCTGCGAAAACACATCGCCCTTAGCCAGCAGATTCCACACGCGTCGTTGCAGATGCAGGCGCTGCTCTTCCGCAGCCTGTCCCTGAAAATGCGTCACCGTCTGCGCATGATCTTCCGAATACGCCATCACCACGCGCCGCGCCTCGGCAACCTGCGCTTCGCTGAAAAGCCCGCGTATGCGAATTGCACCCGGGCCGCTCGTCAACGCTTCAACAATCACATCCGGTGTAGCCGCACCGCTTTCGACACTATTCACGACCGTCTCCTTCAACGTGGCGCAGCACTGGCGGCCGCGTGATGAACAAGCATAAGAGACGAAACGGGCGCCCTGCAAGAATAATTGCACAACGAAAACGCATGGAATTTTCTTTCCATTTCGAACGCCTTGTCTGGCGTGGCAAAGCGAACCGTTTGATGGAAACCCATCATTTCCGGGGATGAAGGCCGGCAAGCCTTCAACTATCGTTATCCCAACGAGAAGCCCGCCCGCTCTGCTCCATTGACGGTAAGGCCGCAAATATCCTATCAAGCAGGAGACAACCCATGTCCTCGACTCCCGGTGTCGACAGCGGCGCACCTGCGCCCGGCCTCACCGACAAGGCCTTCGACGATGCCATCGGCCAGCAGTGGTATCAGCCCGCCATTCCGCGCGCGGTACTCAAGGAATTGATGAAGCGCAGCGATATCGAAGGGTGGCGCAACTTCGGCCTGTGGCTCGTGCTGCTGGTCGCATCGGGTGCGTTGGCCGCGATGACATGGGGAACGTGGTGGGCCGTGCCGGCGTTCTTCGTCTACGGCACGATCTACTCGTCGAGCGACGCGCGTTGGCATGAACTCGCGCACGGCACGCCGTTCAAGACGCGCTGGGCCAATGACGTCTTCTATCACCTGTCGTCGTTCATGACGATGCGCGAAGGCTACTGGTGGCGCTGGAGCCATGCGCGGCATCACACGCATACGTACTTCCAGACACGCGACCCCGAGATCCAGGTCGCGCGTCCGACCAAGGTGTGGCCGATCGTCATCGACTTCCTTGGTCTCATGGGATGCACTATCGAAATCGGCAAGACCGTCAGGCACGCATTCGGTCGCGTCGATGCGGCTACCGATGCGTTCCTGCCCGCCAGCGAAAAGCCAAAGATGATCGGGTCGTGCCGCATCTATCTTGCGGTCGTCATCTTCACGATTGCGCTTGCAATTGCAACGCGCAGTTTCCTGCCACTGATGTTCGTCTGGACACCGCGCTTTTACGGCGGCTGGCTGCATCAACTGCTGGGTCTCACGCAACACGCCGGACTCGCGGTCAACGTCAAGGACCACCGGCTGAACACACGCACTGTGTATATCAATCCAGTGTTCCGCTTTCTCTACCTGAACATGAATTACCACCTTGAGCACCATCTTCTGCCGATGGTTCCGTTTCACGCACTGCCGCGTCTGCATGAAGCGATCAAGGATCAGTTGCCGCCCGCGTATCCGGGCCTTTACGCGACGTATCGCGAGATGCTGCCGGCGTTATGGAAACAGCGCTCCGATCCGCAGCATGTGATCGAGCGAGCGTTACCCGTCAAGCGCGCGCCAAACGGCGGCTTCACTGCGCAGCCCAACGCCTGAACACACGCCAGACAAACGGAGATTCTCGTGACCGTCGAAACGAACGACTTGAAGTGGGTTGTGGCCTGCGCGACTGACGATATCGATGAAGAGGACGTGATCCGCTTCGATCATGCGGGCGCGAGCTACGCGGTGTATCGCATCGATGAAGGATTCTTCGCGTCCGATGGCTGGTGTACGCACGAACGCGCGCACCTTGCCGATGGCTTTGTGGTGAACCGCGAGATTGAATGTCCGCTGCATCAAGGGCGTTTCGACATTCCGACCGGCAAGCCCAAAAGCCCACCCGTATGCGTGCATCTGAAAACGTATCCGGTGCGCGTCGAAAACGGCGAAGTGCTGCTTGGCGTTCCCCCGCAGGACGGATCATGAAAAGCCGCCCCGCGATGGTGATCGTCGGCGCGGGCCAGAGTGGCGCGCGCGCCGCCCACGCGTTACGCGATAACGGTTGGGACGGCGAAATCACGCTGCTTGGCAACGAAAGCGTCGCCCCGTATGACCGCCCGCCGCTTTCCAAGGCCGTGCTGCTTGGACAGAAAACCACGGCGCAATGCGCGCTCTATGATGAAGCGTTCTATCGCGACCAACGCATCGATCTGCGTATCGACGCATGCGTCCAGCACATCGATCGTGCTGCGCGGCAGGTCGTCCTTAAGGACGGCCTCGCGGTTCAGTATCACCGGTTGCTGATTGCAACCGGCGCCGAGCCACGCAAGCTGACGGTGCCCGGCGCCACGCTTGCCGGCGTGCATTACCTGCGTACCGTCGCCGATGCCGCACTGATCGCCGACGAATTACAGCCAGGTCGAAAGATCGCCATCGTCGGTGCAGGCTTTATCGGGCTGGAAATAGCAGCAACGGCCATCACGCGTGGCTGCGAAGTCGTCGTGATCGAAGCAGCCTCGCGCGCCCTGATGCGCGCCGTGCCGGAAGTCGTCGCAGCGTATCTGGTGGAGCGTCACCGGCAGATGGGTGTCGATATCCGCTTTGCCGTGCAGGTCGACCGGATTGTCGGCGAGCGGCGTGCGAGCGGCGTCAAACTCTCCGACGGCACTCTGCTCGCGTGCGATTGCGTGATTGCCGGCATCGGTGTGAAACCACGCACCGAACTCGCGGAAGCCGCGGGCATCGACGTCGCCGATGGCATTGCCGTCGACGATACGCTGCGCACCAACGACCCGCACATCTTCGCGGCAGGTGACGTATGCTCGTTTCCGCATCGGCTGTTTCGGCGGCGCATCCGCCTCGAATGCTGGAAGAATGCGGAAGATCACGCACGTATCGTCGCGCGGAACATGCTTGACCGCGGCGAGACGTATTCCGAAGTACCGTGGTTCTGGTCCGATCAGTACGACATGACGATCCAGATCGCCGGCATGCCCGCCTTCGCGGTAACGACGGCTGTGCGCAGAACAGGCACCACGTCCCGCATATTCTTCGCCCTCGACCGCGATGGCGTGCTGGTGGGTGCAAGCGGCGTTGGCAACGCGAGCGAAATTGCAAAGGACGTGCGCGTGGCGCAGGCACTGATCGCACGGCGTACGGTTATCGAACCCGCGCTGCTTGCCGATCGCCACGTCAAGCTCAAACCGCTGCTGGCCGCGGAGGCTCTATGACACAGCGCCTCGAAATCTATCAGTCAATGTGGGCGATGGAGCGCCGTCAGACCGATGGTCACGAACGCTCGCTGGAAACGAATATCGCGATGATCGCGCAGGCAGGCTTCGATGGTGTCAGCGCCGGGTATGCATCGCGTGATGAAGCGCGTCGTCTTGCGGAGCTGCTTGCCGCCACGGGCATGCATGCGGAAGCACAATGTTTTCCGCGCACGGTCGACGATCTTCAGCCCGTGCTTGAGCTTGCAACAGAGTTCGGCGTACATCACATCGATCTGCAACCCGATGTCCGGCCGCGTCGGATCGACGAATGTCTGAAGCTGATTGACGGCTGGACGCGTCTTGCGGAACAGGTGGATTTTCCGGTGTATATCGAAACGCACCGCGACCGCATGACGACCGATCTGCATTTCACGCTCGATCTGCTCGATGCGCGTCCTGACATGAAGCTGCTCGGCGACATCTCGCATTACCTCGTCGGGCGCGAATTCGCATGGCCCGTCTCCGACGAGAATCACGCGATGATGCATCGCATCCTCGATCATTCGTGGGCATTTCATGGGCGCGTCGCGAGCCGCGAACAGGTGCAGATCGAAATCTCGTTCGAGCCGCACCGGATGTGGGTCGACCTGTTTCTCGACTGGTGGCGCTACGGCTTTACGTCATGGCGACGCCGTGCCGGTCCCGACGATTCGCTCACGTTCACCTGCGAACTCGGACCGAAGCCTTACGCAATCATCGGCCGCGACGGCAACGATACGACCGACCGCTGGGCCGAGTCGCTGCTGATGCGCGACTGGATACGCGACCTATGGAATGAAGTCGTTCTGGAAGACGAAAGTATGGTCGTTAGCCGCTAGTCGCCTGGCGGCAGATTTTCACGTAACAGCACGGTCACCGGAATCTGTTGAGGCAGCGCGACGCCCGGGTCACGGTGATAGTGCCGCAGAACGATTTCGATCGAACGCATCGCTTCGCCCGCCGGGTTCTGGTCGAGAACAGCGTCGAGCGTGCCTTCGATCAGCAGGCGCCGCGAGGTTTCGTTGAGTTCGTGGCCGACGAATACCGTCGAACGGACGCGGTCGAGCGCGAGCAATGCCGCGCCGACGCCTTCGTCACCGACCGAAATGTTGTAGATCCCGCGCAGGTCGGGATAGCGCCGGAAGGCGTCACGAGTCAGGCGCTCGGTGACAACCGACTGCTCACGGCTCTCTACCGTTTCGACGATGTCGCAGTTTGGAAACCGGCGCCGCAGCACCGAACGAAAGCCGCTTTCGCGTTCTTCATGGCCGAGGAAATCATGCATGCCCGTCAACACGAGCACCTTACCGCCCGCATCGCCGAGAAAGCGCCCCATCAGTTCGCCTGCCACGCGTCCTGCGCAGCGGTTGTCGATACCGACATAGGCGAGCCGCCCGGTGCCCGGCAGATCGCTTGCAAGCGTGACGACGGGGATCGTGCGGCTAACGTGTCGCAACGCCGCGGTGATGTCCGGATGCTCGTACGCGACGATCACGAGCGCATCGGCTTTCTGCGTCGTGCGCCGGATCGTCTCCACCATGCGCGCTGGTTCGAGACTATCGAAGTACGTCACGGCGCAGATCACGCGCTGCGCTTCGAAGGCCTTCTGCGCAACTTCGAAGCCCTGCTTGAGCGACACGTAATACTGCGCGACCGGTTGCTGCAAAAGAATCGCGATGCGCAGCCAGCGTACCGACACCGAGTCGAGCGCGCGATCGATCTTCAGCTTGCGCGCCCATTCGAGCACGCCCATTTCCTTCTCACGCGACACGCCACCGCGACCGTTCAACACGCGATCGACGGTTGCCTCGCTGACGCCCGCCGCCTTCGCGATGTCGGCCATGCTCGTCTTGCGGCGGGTGGTATTGGACACGCGGCTGGACATACGGCTGACCCCGGGATGAACGACAGAAATAGAAAGCGACGATGACACGATCATCGCATCACCGCACCGGCGCATCAAGCCGGGCACATGAAACACCTATAGTCCCAGCCCAGGCAACAGGACATATCAGGAGACAAAGATGAACCCGAAAACCCACTTCGTACGTACGCGGCCCAGGGCAACCCGGCTCGCGATCGCCGCATGCATTGCGTGCTCGCTGTTTTCAGCGGGCGCGGCAAGGAGCGCCGAACCGCTCAACATCGTGATGCTGACCCACGGCGCCGCGACCAACGCTTTCTGGCAAGCCGTGAAAAAAGGCTTCGACGACGCCTGCGTACGCGTTCAGGCGCATTGCCAGATGGTCTTTACACAGACAGACGGCTCGATCGAGCAGCAAAGCTCGAACTTCCAGGCCGCCCTCGCCCGCAAGCCCGATGCAATCCTGACGACGATCGTCGACGACAAGGCGTTGACTTCGATGATCAACGACGCGCGCTCGAAGAACGTGATGGTGATCGCCTACAACGTCGACCAGAGCGGCGGCGCATCGGGCGCTGCAAAACGTCAGGCCTTCATCGGACAGAACTTCGTGCCCGCAGGACGCAGCCTTGCGCAACAACTCACACGACAGTTTCCTAAGGAAGGCCCGATCCGCGTGCTAGTCGGAGTGAGCGCACCGGGACAGAACTGGGCTGAGCAGCGCGCGAAAGGCGTGATGCAGGGCCTCGACGACTGGAAGCGCGCCAACCCCGATCGCAAGATCGTGATCGACCGCCTCGACTCGGGCACCGATCTGTCGGTGACCGGCGAACGCGTCGGCGCTTACCTCACCGCGCACCCGGATACGACTGCATACTTTGACATGGGCTTCTTCCATGCTGCCGTCGCGCAGACGCTAAAGGATCGCGGCGTGCCGCCGGGCAAGGTGCTGCTCGCAGGCTTTGACATCGTGCCGCAGGTGCTGCAGATGATGAAGGCGGGTTACATCCAGGCGGAAGTCGATCAGCAGCCGTACACGCAGGGCTTCATGCCCGTGATGCAGGTGTATCTCGCGAAGTCGTTTGGTCTTGCGCCCGCCGATATCAACACCGGTGATTCGCTTGTGATGCCCGCTCAGGCTGACTCGGTGATCGCGCTGTCGCAAAAGGGCCTGCGCTAGGAGACTGCGATGAAGAAGCTGCTCAAGATCTACCTGCAGAAGCCCGAACTTGCGGGCATCGTCCTGCTTGCCCTGCTGATCGCGCTGTTCCAGTTCCGTTCGCAGATGGTGTTCCTGAGCGCTGAGAATGTGCGCGGCATTCTGGGCGTGTTGCCGGAAGTCGGACTCGTTGCGATCGGTGTCACGTTGTTGATGATCTGCGGCGAATTCGATCTGTCGGTGGGCTCGGTGTTCGCGCTTACGCCAATGTCGATCACATTGCTCGTCAACGCCGGCGTGCCGTTCTGGCCGGCGTTTTTGATCGGACTTGTGGTGGCCGCCGCAATCGGCCTGATGAACGGGCTGATCACGCTCGTGTTCAACATACCAAGCTTCATCACGACGCTCGGCATGCTGTTCATCGTGAGATCGCTGACCGTCGTGCTTTCGGGCGGCTTTCCGCCGAACCTGCCGATCGAGCAGATGCCCACGCACCTGTTCGTGAGTTTCATCGGACCGGAGGGTCTGTTTCGCGCTTCATTCCTCTGGTTCATCGGGATCGGTGCGGCTGCGGCCGTACTGCTCTCTGCCACCAACCTCGGCAACTGGATGAAGGCAACGGGCGGCTTTCTTGAAGCGTCCATATCGAGCGGTGTGCCCGCGCGGCGCGTCAAGCTGTTTTCGTTCGTGCTGTGCGCGGTGCTTGCGGGCTTCGCCGGCTTGATCCAGGTGCTACGCCTGGGCGCTGCATTGCCCTCGATCGGCGACGGACTCGAACTGCAGGCGGTCGCTGCGGCGGTGATCGGTGGCACTGCCCTTTCTGGCGGCATCGGCAACGTACTGGGTGCGGTAGTCGGTGCGCTGTTGATCCGCGTGATCGACAACGGCCTCGTGCTGACCCAGGTCGACGCGAACTGGTTCAAGTTCGCGGTCGGCAGCCTGACCATCTTCGCCGTGGTCGCCAACGCATGGATGCGCCGCACGGCACGACATCTCAAGGTGCAGCTATGAACACACTCTCATCGCACCCCGCGGAGCTGCTTTCGTATCCGGACGAAAGCGTCGATAGCGATCGCGTCCCGGCACCGCTCATGGCGGTGCGCAATATGCACAAGTGGTATTCCGGCGTGCATGCGCTTAAGGGCGTCAGCCTGGAGTTCAAGCGTGGTGAGGTCGTCGGCCTGCTTGGTGATAACGGCGCAGGCAAATCGACGCTCATCAAGATTCTTTCGGGCGTGCATCGGCCGGATGAAGGCGAGATCCTGTTTCAGGGTCAGCCCGTGCGGATCAATTCGCCCAAGGCGGCGATGCAGCTTGGCATCGAAACGATTCATCAACACAACTCGCTGGTGCCGAATCTTTCCATCGCGCGCAATCTGTTCATTGGACGCGAGCCGCTGCTCTTCTCGCTGTTCGGTATCGGTCCAATGAATCACGCGCGCATGCGCACCGACGCGGTCAAGGCGATCGCGGATGTCGATCTGCATCTGCGTTCGGCGGAAGCCCTGCTTGGCGAACTGTCGGGCGGACAGCGTCAGGGCGTTGCGATCGCGCGTGCGATGCACTTCAAGTCGAAGCTGCTGATCCTCGACGAGCCGACGAATCATCTCTCGGTCAAGGAGACCGGGAAGGTCATTGGATTCGTGCGCGGTTTGTCGGAGCAAGGTATTACTGGCGTGTTCATCAGTCACAACCTGCAGCACGTGTTTCATTCGTGTGATCGCATCGTCGCGATGGCGCGCGGTGAAGTCGTGCTCGACCGGCCTGTCGCGCAGACGTCGATCGAGGAAGTGACCGACCTGCTTTGATCAACCTTTCAGGGAGAAGAATCACGTGGGACAGTTCGATGCAAAGGTGACCGTCGTCACCGGTGGCACACAAGGGCTCGGTGCGGCAATCGCGGCACTGTTTGTGGAGCGTGGTGCTAGAGGCGTGGTGATCTGCGGACGTTCGAAGGAAAAAGGTGAAGCAAGGGCCGCAGAACTCAACAAGGCGGGCAGCGCGGAAGTGCGCTTCGTGCAGGCCGATCTGTCACGCGTTGAAGACTGTCGCGCGGTGATTGCAGCCGCAGACAGACACTTTGGCCGCGTCGATGTGCTCGTCAATGCCGCAGCAATGACGGATCGCGGCACGATACTCGACACCAGCCCCGATCGCTTCGACAGCATCTTCGCGACTAACGTGCGCGCGCCGTTTTTTCTGATGCAGGAAGCGGTCAAGCTCATGCGCCGCGAAAAGACGGAAGGCACCATCGTCAATATCTGCTCGATGTCGGCCATGGCCGGGCAACCGTTTATCGCGGCGTATTGCGCATCCAAAGGTGCGCTCGCCACGCTCACGCAGAATACCGCTTACGCGCTATTGCGCAATCGCATCCGCGTGAATGGTTTGAATCTCGGCTGGATGTCGTCAGATGGCGAAGACCAGATTCAGCGCACCTATCACGGCGCATCTGACGACTGGCTCGTCCAGGCCAATGCCGCGCAACCATTCGGCCGGCTCATCGACCCTGCGGAAGCCGCACGTGCGGTTGCGTTCCTCGCGAGCGCGGAGTCGGGTCTGATGACGGGATCAATGGTGAACTTCGATCAGTCGGTGTGGGGCGGGTTCGACGATGCCCCGCATCCAGCTCAGCCGCTTTAGGCGAAACATGCTCCAAAGCGCAACGTTTCACTCTGGCGCAGGATTTGCTTGATAGCGGGTCCACGGTTCGACAATACGACCGGGCCCACATCAGACAGGAGGAGACAATGCGCGATGACATCTGTCACGGCGCGGCACCTTTAGCGTCCCGCGAGACGGCCTGGCTTACGCCTTCCATACAAAAGTCGCATGCACGCTCCGAAACCTTTGGCTTAAGCGCGCTGATGCGTCCGGACTACGACGTGCTGTCTGCGGCCGAACTCGCATTGAAGCTTGAGCAGAGCCGCATCCTGTGCGCGCACGCGACGCCCGTGATGGAGACGCTACACGAGCAGATCGTCAACACGCAAAGCATGATCGTGCTGACGGACTCCGACGGGCTGATTCTCCACTCCGTCGGCGACGACGATTTCCTGCGGCGCGCGGAAAAGGTCGCACTGCGCCCCGGCGCAAACTGGGCCGAAGACAGACAGGGGACGAATGCCATCGGCACGGCGATCGCCGAACGCACCCCCACCGTAGTTCACGGCGATCAGCATTATCTGGCGGCCAACCGTTTCCTGACGTGCTCCAGCGTGCCGATTCTCGATCCCTATGGCGATCTGATCGGCGTGCTCGACGTCACGGGCGATCATCGCAGCTACCATCAACATACGATGGCGCTCGCGAGGATGTCCGTGCAGATGATCGAAAATCATCTGTTCACGAATACATTCCGTGAGACCTTGCGGATCGCCTTCCACGGACGCCCTGAATTCCTCGGCACGTTGATGGAGGGCATCGCTGCGTTCACATGCGACGGCCGCTTTCTGTCCGCTAACCGCAGCGCGCTGTTCCAGCTAGGCCTGCCACTCAATGCGTTGCGCGCGCATACGTTGTCTTCGCTCTTTGGCGTCACAGGCGCGCAACTCATCGATCGTTCATCCGCGAGCCACGGGCAGCATCTTTCGCTCGACCTGCATAACGGCACCGTGGTGTGCGCGAGTGTGGAGTTAAGGCGTCCGTCGCTGACGAGCGGGAATGTGCCCTCTTCGACGCATGCCGACGCTCAGTCCACGCCGCGTGGGAACGGGCAGCAGGCGCCCGCACGGCCCGCTCCCCTTTCACGGTTGAGCTGTCTCGACACGGGCGATCCCCAGGTGGCCTCGGTCATCGCCAAGGTGCGGAAGGTGACCGGCAAGGACATTCCCATTCTGATCACCGGCGAAACCGGCACCGGCAAGGAGCTGCTCGCGCAGGCGATTCACAACGATTCGCCCCGGCGCGCGCGTCCATTCGTTGCGGTGAATTGCGCATCGATTCCTGAATCGCTGATCGAATCGGAACTGTTCGGTTATGAGGAGGGCGCCTTTACCGGCGCGCGGCGCAAGGGCTCGGCCGGCAAGCTGCTGCAAGCCAACGGCGGCACGCTGTTCCTCGACGAAATCGGAGACATGCCTTACCCGCTGCAAGTGCGTCTGCTACGCGTGTTGCAGGAACGGCTCGTCAATCCGCTCGGCTCCGTCAAGGCGATTCCCGTTGATATCGCGCTAGTTTGCGCAACCCATCGCGATCTGCGCAAAATGATTGCGCAGAACCGCTTCCGGGAAGATCTTTACTACCGCCTCAACGGACTCGTAGTCAAGCTGCCACCGCTGCGCGAGCGAACCGACCTCTCATGCGTGATTCAGAAGATGCTTCAATGTGAGTCGCCGCATGGCGGCGACGGGCCCCTTAGCGTCGATAACGAAGTCATGACGATGTTCGAACAATGCGCATGGCCGGGGAATTTCCGGCAACTGGGCAATCTGCTACGCACCGCGGCCGCCATGGTCGATGAGGATGGCGTGATCCGCCGCGAACATCTGCCCGACGATTTCTTTGACGATCTGGGCGCGACCACGCCGCCCGTTACCGCTCTTTGCGATGTCGGCGCACTTCAGGGCGCAAGCCTGCAGGATGTCGCCGCGTCTGCGATTGCGTCCACGCTTGCGAAACATGGCGGCAATGTGTCCGCTGCCGCGCGCGCACTTGGCATCTCGCGCAATACGATTTACCGCAAGCTTCCGACAGTTTCAGCTATAGATGAGGGCAAACCCTGCCCTGCTGACTGACGCGCTATCACGCAGCCGCCATGCGCGCGCGTCAACCACACCTGACGTCCAGTCCAGACTGTTCCGCCACTGTTCAGTTTTCTAACACCCCTGTGCCACGATGCAACAGTACGTCTGCGCCTGTTCACACACGGATGCATCGGCATGGAGCTTGCATCGTTGTCGCGGCCGCATCTCAAGACGCGGTTTGCTTCATCCACAACCTCACCCTGGAGACAACCATGCAGTGGACGACACCCGCCTATACCGACCTTCGTTTCGGTTTCGAAATCACCCTGTATATCGCGACCCGCTGATGTGACGATGAATGCGCTGCCGCCCCGTTATCGATCGTTGACGGTGGCGGCGGCGTCCACAGCAACGTTCGACACCCTTCAAAAGCCGCACGACGCATGAGCTCGCCGAACGTAGAAACAGCATGAATCCCCGACCGCGTTTGCGGCCCCTCTTCCATGTGCGACGGGAAACAGCGACCCGTGGCTGGGCGTTGCTCTCGCTGCGAGGCGCGATAGGTCTTAATCCGAGCGCCGGCGAAATTCTCGTGCGTTGCGACGGCACACGTGAACTCGACGACATCATCGATGAACTCGAAGCGCTCTTCAGCACGTCCGATCTCGCTGCCGATGTCTATCGTTTTATCGATCAGGCACGCCAGCGCGGCTGGATCGAATGACATGCAAAAAGGCGCGTCCTGCTTCTCCGCTTAGGGAAATGCAGGACGCGCCCCGCAACTTTGCTTTCTACACTGTGCGACTATCGCGAAGCGCCGGCGTTAAGCGGGGTCGCCGATGCGCGTGCATCGTCGGCGGTCAGCTTTGCGTTACCTGCCTGATAGCCGTTTGAGTACAACAGGAAAGACATGATGTCCGCGTAGTCCTGCGGCTTCATCTTTCCAGGACGATCGGCCGGCATGTTGGACGCCATATACGAGTACACGCCGCCTATCGTCAAATGCGCATTCGCAGCGGGTGCAAACGCAGGACCGCGTAACGCCGGCGCATTCACGCCTTGCAGATCAGCACCATGGCATTTAGCGCATGAGCCTGAGTAGAGACTCTTGCCATGCGTGACCTGGGCGCGATCGAATGAAGGCGGACCCGCAGCGACGGTCGCATCGACCTTGAGAAAGCCACCGCCTGAAGTCTCCGTTGCAGCAAGCGCGGCCTGTCGCCACCCAACGGTCGTGCGTGCCGGGCCGTCACGAAACGCAAATGTCGCCGACGACGTTCTGGCGGCTAAAGCCGAATCCGGCAACGTCCATTTATGCGTAAGCGACGCAAGCCTTCCATCAGACGCCATCCTGCCGAGCGCAGCATCGATCCGCTGACGCATCGATGCACTGTTCGTGCCAAATGCGAACACGAGACGCCAGTCCGCATAGGGCGACGTCGTTCCGCTGACGTCGAACTGCTGCTGCGGATGAGCGATTGCATAAGCCACCACCGCCGGATACCAGACGATCGCTCGCCGCGCATGACCCGTCGCGACTGCGTCGACGGTCAACGCTGCCGTATTCTCCAGATCAAGCGTGACGTCCCGCTGCTGCACGGCAATCAGCTGCGCCGGACTGGCATACGTCGCAGCCACAACGTCATCCGCACCTGTTGACGGAGGAGCGGCATCCTTCTTCGTCACGCTGACGTATCCCGCGCGCAGATAGCCGCGCGAGAAAAGCAGCTTGCTGTCGGATCCGTTTGCGACCGTTGACTGGGGAAACCCGGCAATCACATCACAACTGCGCTTTAAAGCCTTGTCGAGTTCGTGGATGGAAACGCCGTCATCATCGCTGCTGTCGAAGCCGCCCTTCGCGAACGAAGCTGCAATGCCCGCCGTTCTGAACGCTTCGCGCGCGACGGACTGATCGAGCGCGGTCGATGGGCTGCCGGGAAACGTGCAGACGCGCACGTCTGCGATCGCGCTACCCGGTCCGAGCGAGACACCGGCCATGACAAGGCTCGCGGCGCCTATGGATTTAAGTCGACTGTTCATGAGCATCAACCTTGATTGAGCGCGAAAACATAGAGCGTGCCGCCGCGCGGTACCTTTTCTGCGGCCTTGGCCATCGGTCCGCCCCAGATCGGATTGGCGCCGCCGTAGCCTGCGAGAATCGCAACATATTCCTTGCCATCGATTTCGAACACCGAAGGTTGCGCAACGATGCCGCTCGCGAGCTTCGGACTCTGCCAGAGCACCTTACCGGTGTTTTCGTCGAAGGCATAAAGGTGACCGTCGAGCGAGCCGCTAAACGCAAGGCCGCCGGCTGTCGTCGCCACGCCGCCATTCCATGGCAGCTTCGTCCAGTGGCTCCAGACCTTTTTGCCCGTGTTCACGTCGATCGCCTGCAATTCGCCGTATCCTTTACTGCCCGGTTCCGGTTTGATCTCGAAACCCTCACCCAGATACGGCAAGCCTTCCATGTAGTTCACCGACTTGCCCGACAGCGACATGCAGGCGTGCAACGCGGGCACAATCGCAAGATGTTTTTCTGGATCGTACGAAACCGACCACCAGTTCTTGCCACCCAGGAAGCTCGGGCAGGTTTCGATGGTCGTACCTGCCTTCGGATACTTCGTGTCGTCCTGAATCGGTGCGCCTTCGGCCGTATAACCGGTGACCGATGTTGCAGTCACAAACGGCTTTGCATAGATCAGCTTGCCGTTCGTGCGGTCGATTGCGTGGAAGAAGCCATTGCGGTCTGCGTGAATGATCGCGTCATAGTCCTTGTCCTGATACTTGATCTTCGCGAGGACCGGGGTGTTCACGCCGTCATAGTCCCAGGTGTCATGACGCGTGTACTGGTAGTGCCACTTGAGATCGCCTGTCTTCGGATCGAGCGCGAGCAGTGAATCGGAATAAAGGTTGTCGCCCGGGCGAAGGTCCGCAAGCCACGGACCGGGATTGCCCACACCCCAGTAAAGCGTTCGCGATGCCGCGTCATACGTACCCGTCAGCCAGGCGGGTGCTCCGCCGTGCTCCTGCATGCCCTTGGGCCACGTATCGCCATACTTTTCGCTCGCGGCAGGGACGGTAAAGCGCTTCCACAGCAGGTTGCCGTCATCAGGATTGAGCGCAGCGATAAAGCCGCGTGCACCGTATTCGCCGCCCGCGCTGCCGACCACCAGCGCGCCATCGAGTGCAAGTGGTGCGAGCGAAAATGCGTAGCCCATGCCCGGCTCGAACATCTGCTTCTTCCATACGACGGCGCCAGTCTGCGCGTCGAGCGCGGCGACTTCACCGCTCAGCATCGCCACGTAGACGTTCTTTCCGTATAGCGCAACGCCACGGTTTATCACGTCGCAACACGCAGTCTTGAACGATTCAGCGCCGAGCTTCGGTTCATATTTCCAGAGCTGCTTGCCGGTCGCCGCATCGAACGCGTAGACGTTATCCTTCGGCGTGGTCACGAAAAGATAGTGTCCATTGACGATCGGCGTCGCTTCGAATCCCTGCTGAAGCTCAGCGGGAAACTTGTAGCTCCAGACCTGCTTCAGATTCCTGACGTTGGTCGTATCGACCTGTTTGAGCGGCGAATGCGCCTGACCGTTGTATGTGCGGTAGTAAGTGAGCCAGCCGGGGTCGCCTTGAGCATCAGTCAGCCGCTGATAGGTGACCGATGGATAGTCGTCAGCAGCTACGGCTGATCCAAGTGCCAGCGTGACCGCGACTGCGACACCCATTGCAAGCGCCGTGGGCCGCGTCGTCGAAGCGAAACGTGTTTTCATGCGTGTCTCCTGTTTGGTTGTCGACGCGATGCCTTGCCGCGGCTCCATCGTCCGGTAATCGCAGACCAGGCTGCGCACCGTTCAAGGCAAATCGCGTGCCATTGATGCTGCGTACGGCACAACGCCGGAGACTCACGCGCTGCGTGCAGTGTGGTGTTTGAAGCGCCAGGGTCAGGAGACACACAGGTGTTGCAGCAGAGGACAGCGCAGACAGAATGTGTTGCTAAAGAAGACAGTCGAGTGTGAAAACCCGCTCGTCAGTTACAGCGGAGAACCGTTGGGGTTGCGCCCACAACGGTCGATCTTATTTTCGCCGTGGCGTTGCTACCGAAGCGCGCATCGTCACCGTCACCGGGAAATCGCGGAAGATCTCCCACGACGTGCCATAGCATTGGTTGACGAGCCAGCGTACGGCGTTCTGCGTGAGCTCCCCGGTTGGAATATGCACTGATGTCAACCCCGGCGCCGTATAGGCAGCCGAATAGTCATCGTCATAGCCAATCACCGATACATCGTGTGGCACTGAAATGCCCGCCTGCTGAAGACGCGCAAGCGCGCTGACCGCCATCGTGTCGTTGGCGCAAAAGAGCGCGGTGAAACGGCGCCTCGATTCGAGCAGCGTCTGCACACCCGCATAACCGCCCTCCAGCGAGAAGTCCGATTCAACCAGCGCGACCGAAGAACGCTTGATGCCGTGCCGCGCGAGTTCATCGAAGAACCCTTCGATCCGCGCCTGATTGTCCGAGGCCGAAAACGGCCCGGAAATCACAGCGATGTCGCGATGTCCATATTCAACCAGCGTGCGTGCCGCAAGCGCCCCGCCAAGGTGATGATCGGCGCAGAACGACGCCTCCGGAAAATCACCGAACACGCGGTTGAGAAACACGATCCGTGGATGCATCTTGTGCAGTCTCACGATGTCTTCATCATGCAGGTCGTGACTGATGGCCACCACGCCATCACAGTCGCGGGCAATCAGGAACTGCACCGCTTCGATCGCACGCTCGCGCGGCGATGATTCGCCGCAACCGGTCGCGACCACGACGTGTCGTCGCACTGCGCGCAGTTCGGTATCGGTCTGCTTGAGAATCGTGCCGTAGTACGAGCCGAAAAACGTCGGCACGAAGAGGCCGATCATGCCGAGCGATTGCGTCGCCATCGCGCGGCCAATCGATGAAGGCCGGAAGTTAAGCTGTTCGATTGCGGCCTGCACGCGTGCGAGCGCCTCGGCCGAAACCGGGCCTTTGCCGGAAATTGCCCTTGATGCCGTCGACATACCGACCCCGGCTAGTGCCGCGACGTCTTTCAGAGTTGCCACGCGTGCTCCGTTGGTCGATACGTGGTTACGTTCCCGCTATAGACGCGAACCGTCAGCCTCGTCAAACAGCGAAATATGCTCACCATCGAGCGAAAAACTCGCGGCCTCGTCCACCGCGAACGATGTCTTGTCCTGCGCGATCGAAGCGATCTGGGTGTCATGATAGTCGAACCAGATCACCCGATGGTTGCCCATCGGCTCGACCAGCGATACGGTCGCCTGATGCGTCGCGCCTGCGCCAACCTTCACGTCTTCCGGGCGAATGCCGAGCACGCACGACGGGTTCACATCGGGCATCGCCTTGAACGGATAGCGCGACACGTCCAGCTCGAAATGCGGATGACGGAACCACACGCCGTCTTCGCGACGCTCCAGCTTGCCGTTTAACAGGTTCATCGGCGGCGAACCGAGAAACGTCGCGACAAACAGGTTGTCCGGCTTCGCGTAGATCTGCGCGGGCGAACCGATCTGCTGAATGACGCCGCCGCGCATCACGGCCATGCGCGTCGCGAGCGTCATGGCTTCGACCTGATCGTGCGTCACGTAGATCATCGTCGCACCCAGTTGCCTGTGCAGATGCTTCAGCTCGCGACGCAATTCCGTGCGCAGCTTTGCGTCGAGGTTTGAAAGCGGTTCATCGAACAGAAACACGTCAGCTTCGCGCACGATCGCACGACCAATCGCGACGCGCTGACGCTGCCCGCCCGAAAGCTGTGCCGGGCGGCGCTTGAGCAGCGGCCCCAGTTGCAGCATGTCAGCGGCGCGCCCGACGCGCCGCTCGATCTCGTCCTTCGACGTGCCATTGATGCGCAACGCGAACGAGAGATTTCGCTCGACGTTCATCGTTGGATACAGCGCGTAAGACTGAAACACGAGCGCGATGCGGCGATCTTTCGGATCGGCCCATGTCATGTCCTGTCCGCCGATTTCGATAGTGCCACTGGTGACGTCGATCAGGCCGGCGATGCTGTGCAGTAGCGTGGACTTCCCGCAACCCGACGGTCCGAGCAGAACAAGAAATTCGCCTGGCTCGACTTCGAGATCGAGCGCTTCGATCACGGTGTTCGCACCCAGCTGGATCTTGAGGTTGCGGATCGACACATTCGAAACGTTGGACATGCGTTAGCCCTTGACTGCACCGGAAGCAATACCGCGAACAAACCAGCGGCCGGAAATAAAGTAGATCGCAAGCGGCACCATCGACGTGAGAATCGTCGCTGCCATGTTGACGTTGTAGAGACGCTCGCCGGTCGTTGTATTGATGATGTTGTTCAACTGCACCGTCATCGGCAGATTCTTCGTGCCCGCGAAAACGAGACCGAGAATGAAGTCGTTCCAGATGCCGGTGACCTGCATGATGATCGCGACGACAATGATCGGCACCGACATCGGCAGCATCAGTTGCAGGAAGATGCGCCAGAAGCCGCCGCCATCGACACGCGCCGCCTTGAACAGTTCGAGCGGAATTGACGCATAGTAATTGCGGAACAGGAGCGTCATCAGCGGCATGCCAAAGATCGTATGGATCACGACGATGCCGGGCAGCGAGCTGAACAGATGCACGCTCGCCAGCACACGCACGAGCGGATACACCATCACCTGCACCGGAATGAATGCGCCGACCAGCAGGATCGCAAACAGCGCACCGGCGCCACGCGGCCGCCAGAACGACAGCGCATACCCATTCACTGCGCCAATGAAAATCGACAGAATGGTACTTGGCACAACGATGCGCACCGAGTTCCAGAAGCCCACCTGAATGCCGTTGCAATCAAGACCCGTACATGCGGCTTGCCATGCCGTGCTCCACGGTTCCAGCGTGAAATGAACCGGCAACGCAAACAGATTGCCGAGCCTTATCTCGGACATGGGCTTCACCGACGTCACGAACATCACGTAGAGCGGCAGGAGAAAGAACAGCGCAGCGGTCAGCAGAAACGCGTAGACACCCAGGCGCGCCGGCGTGAAATTTGAATGCCGCTTACGCGCGGGAACAGCAGGACGAGGCGCGTTCATCAGACGTCCTTGCGCAACGCGGCGCGACTGCGTATATGGAAGAACGGTGCGAGAATCGCGAGCACGGTCGTGAGCAGCACGATCGAAGCCGCCGAGGCCAACCCGATGTTCGCGCGTCCGAACAGATAGTCCAGGATGAATTTCGCGGGCACTTCGCTAGCCGTGCCCGGACCGCCCTGCGTCATGGCGACGACCGCGTCGTAAAGCTTCAGGACCATCACGAACAACAGCACGAACGCGGTCGATACCGAAGGTCCGAGCATCGGCACAACGATGCTCGCATAGACGCGCCAGCGCGGGATTCCGTCAATACGCGCGGCTTTCCAGAGCTCGTCATCGACGCCGCGTAACCCGGCCAGCAGCAATGCCATCACCAGACCGGACGCCTGCCACACGGTCGCGATGACGAGCGTATAGATCACATAATCCTGATCGACGATCCAGTCGAAGCGCGCATGCGTGAAGCCGAGCTTGTGCAGCACTTCCTGCACGCCCAGCTGCGGATTCAGGATCCATTGCCAGACGAGGCCGGTCGCAACAAACGACATCGCATACGGATACAGAAACACCGTGCGCAGCGCGCCTTCCGCGACGACCCGCTGGTCGATGAAGATCGCGAGCAGAAGACCGATCACCATGCACGCGACGATAAAGCACGCGCCGTAGATCACGATGTTCTGTAACGACAGCAACCAGCGGTCGGTGTGAAAGAGCCGCACGTACTGCGTCACGCCCGCGAAGTCACCCGAAGGAAACGTTCGCGAATTGCTCAGCGAAACCCGTGCGGTCCACAGCATCGTGCCGAGGTACGCAAACGCGACCGTCAGCGCCATCGGTATCATTGCGATCCAGGCGGCCAGCGGAAACCGCCTGCGCCGCAACCGGGGCTGCGGCCGGGATTGCAATGCATGGGCGACCATAGTGGCCGTCAGCTCTTGAGTGCGCTGGCAAATGCCTTTTGCGCGTCGTCGGCCGACTGGTTCTTGTTCCAGAAGTTGGTGATCACGTCGATGAGCGCACCTTGCACATCAGGCGGAATCAGCATTTCCGGATTCGGCAGCTGTCGCGACTTGTCCTTCATGATCGCGATACCCTCTTTCGCGCAGACGTCGAGCGACGCCTGATCGATGTCCGGACGAATCGGAATCGAACCCTTCTTTGCGCTGAACGCGACCTGCGCTTCCGGCGAGGTCATGACCGTTGCGAGCAGGTTCTGCGCCTTGATCGTCGTGGCGTTGTCGGTCTTCGGGAAGACGAACACGTCGCCAGCCACCATGTACGGCGACTTCGGACCAAAGCCCGGGAAGCAGCCGAAGTCCTTACCCGGCACCTGCTTCGCTGCCGAGAACTCACCCTTCGCCCAGTCGCCCATGATCTGCACGCCGGCCTTGCCCGAAATCACGAGCGCGGTCGCGTCGTTCCAGTTGCGGCCAGGCGAACCCGGATCGACGTAGTTGTGCAAACGCTTGAACGTGTTAAGCACGTTCTTGAACGCGGCTGAATTCACCGCGTTCGGGTCACGGTCGCGATAGACCTTCAGATACAGATCGGTGCCGCCCACATCAGCGAGCACAGCATCGAACGTGATCTTCTCCTGCCATGCCTGACCGCCCAGTGCGAGCGGTATCAAGCCGGCCGCTTTGAGCTTGTCGAGGTCGCCGAGGAATTCGTCAAACGTTTTAGGCTCGCCTGCGATGCCTGCTTTCTGGAAAGCGGGCTTCGAATAGAAGAACCAGTCCTGCATGTGAATATCGACGGGCGCCGCATAGAAATGCCCATTGACCTTGATGCTGTTCAGGATCGATTCCGGAAAGATCGTGTTCCAGTTTTCCTTTGCAGCCACAGCGTCGACGTTGTTCAGCAGGCCCTGATCGATCAGGTCGTGAAACTGCTTCGACGTGTTGAACTGTGCAGCGGTCGGTGGATCGCCACCGACGATGCGGTTAATCGCCGTCGAGCGCGCCTGGTCGGCTCCCGCTACCGCGTTATCGACCCATAGTCCGCCAGCCTTGTTATAGGCGTCGGCGAACTGCCGGATCGCGGCCGATTCGCCGCCCGACGTCCACCAGTGGATCACGTTGGCCTTGAGCGGCTCGGCGGCTTGTGCAGCCTGCGTTGCAAAACCGCTCATCGCAATGGCCGCGATGACGCCGGCGAGTAGCTTTCTTCTACTGTTCATTCCGTCTCCTCCGGGCTTTGCGCCCGTGTTTCCAGACCGATACAGGGACAACCAGAAAAAACCGGCTCAGGCGCGCGCGGCGCGCTCTTTCAGAAACTTTGCGATCAGTTCGGCACTGTGCTTGAAGGTGCGCTTCTGCGTATCGTAATCGACATGCACGACGCCAAAGCGTCGCTCATAGCCGAAGGCCCACTCGAAGTTATCCATTAGCGACCACACGAAATAGCCGCGAATGTCGACGCCCTTCTTGATGGCCTGATCGACTGCAGCAAGATGGCGCTTGAGAAACGAAATACGCTGCGGATCATCGACGCGGCCATCGATCACCTTGTCGTCCGACGCCATGCCGTTTTCCGTAATGTAAATCGGCGGCAACGCGGCGTATGTTTCGTTGAAGCCGATCAGCAGATCGCGCAGCCCATCCGGATACACTTCCCAGCCCATCTGCGTACGCTCGACGCCTTCCAGCGGCACTTCGGTGAAGCCGTGCGCGCCGTCGCTCTTTACGTTCGTGCGGAAATAATAGTTGATGCCGAGGAAATCGAGCGGCGCGGAAATGGTCTGCATGTCGCCTTTAAGCACGAGCGGATCAGTGCCTGGCCACAGTTCGAACAGATCTTCCGGATACGCGCCCTTCAAGAGCGGATCGAGAACCCACGCGTTGTGCTGAACCTCGAACAGATGCGCGGCGCGACGGTCAGCCGGGCTGTCGGCGTTCGCTGTGCCGCGACCGATGTTCGCAACGATGCCCTTCTGCGACGCGGGATCATTGGCGCGCAGCACCGGCATTGCCATGCCGTGCGCGAGCAGCAGATGATGCATGGCCTGCGTGGCGAAGCGGCCGTTCGCCAGACCCGGGGCGTGATGACCGTTGCCGTAGCCAAGAAACGCCGAACACCACGGCTCATTCAGCGTCGCCCATGCATCGACCTGACCGGCCAGTTCACGGCTCATCAGGTCGGCATAATCCGCGAAGCGATAGACGATATCGCGATTGAGCCAGCCGCCGCGATCTTCCAGATGTTGCGGCAAGTCCCAGTGATACAACGTGACGAACGTCTTGAGGCCCTTCTCCTTGAGGCGGCCTAGCAGACGCTTATAGAAATCGAGACCCTTCTGGTTCGGCCGGCCCGCTTCATCCATCACGCGCGGCCACGCAATCGACAGACGGTACGCGTCGACATTCAACGCCGACAGCATGTCGAGGTCGCTTTCCCAGTGGTTGTAATGGTCGCAGGCTACCGCGCCGGTGTCGCCGGCGAGCACCTTCCCGGGGATCGACGAGAAGGTGTCCCAGATCGATGGCAGCCGGCCATCCTCCTGCGCGGCGCCTTCGATCTGGTAAGCGGCAGTCGCCGCGCCCAGCAAAAAATCCCTGCGCCAGAGCGCGGAATCGGACGGCGGCGAAAACACGTCGTCGGAGAGAGCAGATACGTCGTGTGCCACGGATTCTCCTGCACGCAATCGTTAGTACGGATCGTTGCGGGGCGCGGAGTGGAAGCGCTTCCACAAGACGAGCAAACGATAGCAGCGGGCAATTCATCGCAGCAATCAGGGTTTGTCTTTAGAACGACCGAACTACGAATGCGTGCGACCGCGCTCTGCCATCGACTGCCATGCGCGCGTCGCCCATCGCCGCGTCGCCTTGTAGCGGATCTGTACAGCCGCCAGCGCTTTCGCTTCGGGTGCGGACGGCATGCCGTCATCTGTTGCATCCTGCGCGGCCTGCCGCAACCTGCGGCTCTCCGCGATCTCTTCTGCGCTCACCTGGTCATCGTTCATGATGTACTCCTTCTATAAAGGCGAAAACGACTCGCCATGCGACGAACACCTGTTCGACGCACGTCTCCGCACATGTCCCCTTTCATGCTTCGAATGGACACGCGAAATCATCAGCGTTCAGGCTTCGACCTGATGCTGGCTATTCGCATCCGAAGGCGCGGGCGCAGTATCGGGTGCATAACGGAACGACTCGTGCATTGCGCCCAGCGACTGGTTGAACGCCGCAACAGCGGGTTGCATGACGCTCATCAAGCCATTCGATCCGAACGGTTCGGTGTGTCCCATGTTCGTCGCGAATTGCGACCACATCGTTTTGTACTGCTCGAACATGGCCTGGCTCGCGTCGATCACGGCCGCCTGAAATTTCGTGTCGATTTCCTGCACGTGATGGGCATACGCCGCGCTGCGATCGAGAATCTGCTTTGGCATGCCAGCGCTTGTGACGAAAGGCGCCGAAGCAAACTGGCCGGAAGACAACGCGCCCTGCACTTCATCCAGAGACGTTTTCATCGTGGCGAGATTGAGTTGCGTCAGCTTTTGCAGGCGCTCGAAGGCTTCGAGCTGCAGACCGAAAAGAACGGGGAAACTGCGCTGGCCAAATGCGGTGGACTGTTCAACTACCGTGTTCATTGAGTGCTCCCGAATCGACCTGGCACGTGCGTCCAAGGGATTCGGAGGCGAGTGTCTCCTGAAGAGACCTGCAGGTCGAACGATGCAACGCTTGCTGCGTCGCAACATTAACCCACTGTATACCCTTCGCAGGGGATGTACAGACATTCCGGAATTCAATCCGGCGTGCCGAAGCGAGCGATGAAACACGCGCTTTATGACAGCAGGGTGGTCGCCCTGCCGAAGCAAAAATGATGCGCGACAGCAAGGCCGAATCAGCGCACACTCATGGGACGCTCGAACCATCTGGTCAGCGATAAACGCAACGGGAGTAGCGTCATGGCAAAAGGTCAACTACGCAGCAATCGCGAAGTCAAAAAACCCAAACAGGCGAAGAAGGCCACGCCCGCTTCCACACCGTTTGGCTCAACGCCGATCAAGGTAGCGCCGCACGTCGCTGAAGCGCAAAAGAAGCGTTAATTTATCGCGATGCCGGGCGGTCACGCCGCCCGGTTTTCACGCGAGCTTCATTCGAAGTTCGTACCCGCACTGACCGTTTCCCACGCGTCGATTTCCTTCCGCAGATCGTCGAGCTTGCACCGGATGAACGACAACGCATCCGTGCCGAGCGGCAAATGCACGGGTGGCGTGTCCTCGTCGGCAATTTTCAGGATCGCTGCGGCCGCCTTCGCCGGATCACCGGGCTGCTTGCCGCTGCGTTCCGCGCGCGCGGCGCGCAACGGCGCGAAGAGCGCTTCGTAGTCAGCGACGGTCTGCGCGCCGCGCGTCATCGAACGACCTGCCCAGTCGGTACGGAAGGCGCCCGGCTCAATCGCCGTCACCCGGATGCCGAGGCCCACGACTTCCTTCGCGAGCGTCTCGCTGATCGCCTCCAGCGCGAACTTGCTGCCGTGATATACGCCGAGACCCGGAAACGTGACGATGCCGCCCATCGACGTGATATTGATAATGTGGCCGCTGCGACGCGCGCGCATGAACGGCAGCACGGCCTGGATCACCGACACCGCGCCGAACACGTTGACGTCGAACTGCGCGCGATAGTGGTCGAGTGTCGTTTCTTCGATTGTGCCTTCGTGACCGTAACCCGCGTTATTGACGAGTACATCGATTGGGCCGACGTCTGCTTCGATAGAGGCCACAGCCCGCTGTACGTCGTCATGGCGGGTCACGTCGAGCAGCACGCCGAACGAGCGGCCCGGCGCGAGCTGGTCGAACTGCACGCGCTGCACTTCGTCGCGCAAGGTGCCGGCGACCCGGTCGCCGCGCGCGAGTGCGGCATCGGCGATGGCGCGACCGAAACCGCTGCTGACGCCCGTGATAAACCATGTTTTCATTTCGATTCTCCTTGAAGGTTGCACGGCGGGTGAGATCCGCGCTTCAGCAGGAAGTCTGTGCGCAACGCGGCCCAATGCCCAATTCGAAATCGACGCACGTTCGATAAGCGCGGCTAATGGGCGGGTTGGCCCGGTAAGATGTAGCGTCCAGCGCGCGCGTGAAGAACCTGCGCGGACACCCTTCACCATCCATCAGCGAGGCCCCGATGAGGGCGATCGAACTCCGCCAGTTGCGCTATTTCTCGCTCCTTGCGAAGGAACTGCATTTCGGCCGCGCCGCCGAACTCGCGTTCATCACGCAGCCGGCGCTGAGCCAGCAGATCGCGCGGCTCGAAGAACTCGTCGGCGTGCCGCTCTTCACGCGAGACCGGCGACAAGTGTCGCTTACACCGGCCGGTGAAGCACTTCATGATGGGGTCGACAAAGCCTTCGCACAGATCGAAGCATCACTGCGTCTTGCGCGTGACGCCGGGGAGCACACGTCATTCCAGTTAACGATAGGTCTCGTCGAATATACGAACCTGCCGTTCGTTCCACCTTCGCTGATCCGCCTGCAGTCGCTGTATCCGGACGTGAAAATCGTGCGCAATGAAATGACTGCAACGCAACAGCTCGACGCGTTGACGAAGCACCAGATCGACGTCGGTTTCGGTGTGCCTATCGGGCCGCTGCCCGTCGACGGTACGCTTCGCTCGGCGCCTCTACTCGAAGCGGGCTGGGCGATCCTGATGCGCGACGATCACCGGCTCGCCGGGCTGGCGCGTCTGCGCATTGACGATCTCGCTGCGGAGCGGCTGATCGTGTTCGCGCGCCAGGTGAATGCGCCGCTGTATGACGCCGTCGTCGGACATTGCCGGGCGAGCGGCTTTACGCCGAACTTTGTCTACGAGACGACGCAGGCACAGGTCGGCATGACGCTCGTCGAACAGGGGCTGGGCGTGATGCTGGGCGCGGCGTATGTGTTCGCGTCGCTGCCGGCGCGCCTGCGCTGCGTGCCGATAGGCGGGTTCGATACGCTCACCGTCTATCGGTTTTCGCGAGCGGACGAGGCGAATCCGCTGATTCTCGATTTCCTCGATATCGCCGATGAAGAAGCCCGTCGGGCGCAGCAGCGGATGTCGCGTGGCGGTTAGCGAAAACGGCGGCGTTTCAATGTGCTATCGCGGCGATGCGCCCTGCCGCACGAGAAAATCACGCATGGTTGAGTCTTCGCATAGCCCGATAGCGCGGTCACGCGCGGCCTGCGCTTCCTGCATCCGCTGCATGCGCGTCAGCAGATGCGCGGCGAGTGCCCAATACGGTTGATAGCTCGCCACGACCTCTGCCGGAATCGCTTCGAGCAACGCCCACCCCGCTTCTGGGCCACGTGCCTCTCCAACCGCCGCGGCGCGTCCGGTGAGCGCACCGATCGTCGGCGCAATGCGGACAAGGCCTTCGTAGAAAAGCGCGATTGCCTCCCAATCCGTGTGGCCGGCCGCAGACCGACGCGCATGCACCGACTGGATCGCTGCCTCCAGCTGAAACCGTCCGATGCGGCCCGCGCCGCTCGCTGCCATCAGCAATGTTTCCGCTTCGTCGATCATCGGTTGCGACCAGCGCTGCGTGTCCTGTTCCGATAGCGGCACGTATTCGCCGGCAGCACCACGCCGCGCATCGCGCCGCGATTCGCAGTACAGCATCAGCGCGAGCAGGCCTTGCACTTCGGGTTCGTCGGGCATGAGTTGCAGCAGCAGACGACCGAGATCGGTTGCTTCCGTCGCCAGCCCGCGACGACGCGGATCAGCGCCCGCGACATCGTCCCAGCCGCTGCCGTAAGCCGCATAGATTGCTTCGAGCACGGCGTCGAGACGTGCCGGCAGATCGGCTGGCTTCGGCAGATCGAAGGCGATGCCCGCATCGCGGATCTTGTTCTTCACGCGGCTTAAGCGTTGCCCCATCGCCGCCGGCTGAACGAGAAACGCAGAGGCGATGCGCGCGGCAGGAAGACCGAGCACGGCCTGCAACATCAGTGGTGTGCGCGCCGCGGCATCGATAGCCGGGTGCGCGCAGATAAAGAGCAGCTTCAGCCGCTCGTCGGGAAACAGCAGATCGTGTGCGACCAGTTCCCGCGCTTCGTCGGCGACGGCGAGCAGCGTCGGCAGCGCGGCCACCTGCACGCGCAGGTGACGCGACGCGTCGATCAGCCGACGCCGCGCCGCCGTCAGCAGCCACGCTTCGGGCCGCTCCGGCACGCCATCGCGCGGCCAGGTTTCGAGCGCCGACTGGAACGCGTCGGCGAGCGCGTCTTCCGCGGCGGCCACGTCATGCGAGCGCGCCGCGAGAAACGCAATCAGGCGGCTGCGGGAGTCGCGCGCGACCCGCTCGACCGTGCGATGCGGTTCATTCATCGCGTGAGCCTTTCGTGCGGGGTCGCGCGCGGGCCGCTTAGCCCGGCACCATGTTGGGCCGTACCTCGATCACGCAGCCAGGCGCCGCCGGAATGCGGGCCGCCCATTCGAGCGCGGCATCGAGATTGGGCACGTCGATCATGAAAAAGCCGCCCAGTTGCTCTTTGGTGTCGGCGTATGGGCCGTCCTGCACGCGACGCGGATCGCCGATTGTCACCGTCGTCGCGTTGCCCGGCGGTTGCAGCCCCGCACCCGTGACGAACACGCCGGCCTCGCTAAGCGCCTGCACGTAGCGCGGCCAGGCCGCATGGTAGGCTTCGCGCTTTTCGGCGTCCGGATCAGTGCGACGGGCGAAACCTTCGGGCGTTTCATACAGCAGCATCGTGAAGTTCATGGCTGTCCTCTCACAAAAAAGTGCGAGCGCATTTTCCGCTCGATGCAATGACGCGCCAGCGAAGCGCATTTCGACAGCGCGTGCAAAAAATCCACTTTCGCGCGGGATTCGCTGTGAGGCAAGGGGCCGCACCAGCTTTACGTTATCCGCGACAAAAACTTCGAGCGCCACACACCTTCGAGCGAGTACACCGCAAGCGCGATCCAGATGGCGCCATAGCCGATCAACTGCGCACCGCTGAAAGGCTCGCGATAGATCGCCACGCCGATCAGCAGTTGCAGTGTCGGTGTCACGTACTGGATCAGGCCGAGCATCGAGTAGGGAATGCGTCGCGCGCCGGCCGCGAACAGCAGCAGCGGAATCGCGGTGATCGGCCCCGCCATCGCGAGCAGAAACTCGACGCCCCACGAAGCGCTGACAAACGCATTCTCGCCGCGCGCGGCGAGCAGCGCGAGATACAGCACCGCGACCGGAAAAAGCAGCACGGTTTCGAGCGTGAGCCCTTCGAGCGCGCCGAGCTTCGCGGTTTTGCGCAGCAGGCCGTAGCCCGCGAAGCTCACGGCGAGCGCAAGGCTGATCCACGGCAAGTGGCCGTTTTCCCACGTGAGCCAAACCACGCCCGCCGTCGCGATCGCCACCGCCAGCCACTGCACACTACGCAGGCGCTCACCGAGAAACGCGAGGCCGAACAGCACGTTGATCAGCGGATTGATGAAGTAGCCGAGACTCGCCTCGACGATATGTCCGGCGTTGACGGCCCAGATATAGATCCCCCAGTTGGTCGACAGCAGCACGGCGCTCGCCGCGAAGCGCGCGAGCAGACGCCGGTCGCGCAGCACCGGGCCGAGCCAGCGCCATTGCAGCCGCACGGTCAGCACGATGAACAGGAACAGCATCGACCAGACCATCCGGTGCGCGAGCATTTCGAGCGCGGAAATCTGGTGCAACGACTTGAAGTAGAGCGGAAACAGGCCCCACAACGTAAAAGCAAGCAACGCGTAACCGACACCGGGATTCATTTTTTCGACTGACTTATCAACGGATTGATCGACTGACGATTCGACTGACTTATCGACCGGAAACAGGTCGGAAGCCAACGATTCTGGCGGACCTTACATAGCCGCTTTGCCCGACAGATTTGCACTGGCAGGCCGGCAATGACGCACGCTCCGCGCGTGCCCATTACGCGGGACCGCCGCTTTTGCGACAATAGTGGATTGTCGCCGCGCCCGCTCGCGGGTGTCCACCCCGGTTTTTCGCCCTCTAAGCGCGCCCTCGAAGCACGCCCTTGAAGCGATCCGCCTTTTTTCAGACCGCCCACGGTCAGCGAAGCCACGACCCGATGTCACTACCCCATATCAATCTGCTGTATTCGCTGTCCGGCCTCGGTGTCGGCTTTCTCGTCGGGCTGACGGGCGTCGGCGGCGGCTCGCTGATGACGCCGCTCCTTGTGCTGCTGTTCGGCATCCATCCCGCGACCGCCGTCGGCACAGATCTGCTGTACGCCGCCGCGACCAAGGCGACCGGCACGCTCGTGCACGGTCTGAAAGGCTCGATCGACTGGCGCGTGACGCTGCGCCTCGCCACCGGCAGCGTGCCCGCCGCGACCATCACGCTGATTCTGCTGCACCGGTACGGGATGGACACCCCGCGCACGAGCACGCTGATTCAGGTCGTGCTCGGTGCGGCGCTGCTTATCACCGCCGTGGCGCTCGTGTTCCGGCCGCAGCTGGCGCGCCTCGCCGCGCGCCGCGAGCGACCGGAGGCGCCGGTGCGCACATTCTGGCTGACCGTGCTGACGGGGGCGATTCTGGGCGCGCTGGTCTCGCTGACCTCCGTGGGCGCGGGCGCGATCGGCGTGACGGTGCTGTTGCTGCTGTACCCGGCGCTGCCGACCCAGCGCATCGTCGGGTCGGATATCGCCCACGCGGTGCCGCTGACGCTCCTCGCGGGCGCCGGACACTGGCTGCTGGGTTCGATCGACTGGTCGCTGCTGCTGTCACTGCTGGTCGGATCGCTGCCGGGCATCGCCGTGGGCAGCTATCTGTCGTCGCGTGCGCCGGACGCGCTGCTGCGCAATCTTCTGGCCGCTACGCTGACGCTCGTCGGCGCGAAACTGGTGATGAGCTGAAGCGCCGGGCCCCGGCCGCCTGCTCGAAGCGGGCCGTCCGGGCGCACCACGCGTTATTTGAAGAACCGGCAGGTCAGGTCGACCTCGAACTCCTTCACCCACTGACCGACGCTATCCGCGTGATACGACTGCGCGCGGCCGCCATAGCGGCGCACTGTCACGAAGCGGCCGTGCACGCCGCTCGTGTCGTCCACGAAGTTCGTGATCTCGAACTGTCGGCTCGAAAAGCCGTACCGCTCGCACGCGAGTTCGAATGCCGCCTGTTCGCCGGTCGGCAGGTCGCTATCGTCCTGATGAGCCATGTCGCTTCTCCCCGCCTCTCCGGAAGCCTGATCCCACAGTATGCGCTGCAAAGAAGACATTCTGTTGTCAGGCGCACGAAGCGGATCAGGCGACATGGTACGTGTGCAGACGCTTACTTCGGCACGTTCACCGCTCCTTCACTGACCGTGACCGCATTCGCGCCCGTGCGGGGCGCGCAATGAAAACGGGCCCCGGTTTTCACCGGGGCCCGTTCGGGTCAGCGCTCATGCTTCGTTTGCGTGAACGAAGCGTGAGCGCTGAAGGCTCGCGACTGGCGCTATCAGGACCTTCGCCCCAACACGGCCAGACACGCGCCGGTTACTGCTGCTCCACCGACAGCTTGTTGCTCACCGACGTCACGCCGGCAACGCCTTGCGCGATCGTGCCGGCCTTCTCGATCTGGCCGGCGTCCGGCACCGTGCCGGTCAGCGTCACAACGCCGCCGCGCGCACGCACGGCAATGCTCGACACGTCAACGGAGCTCTTGCTGAGCGCCTTGCGCACGGCGAGGCCCAGCGAGCGATCCGTCTTCTTCGCGGATTGAGCGGACGGTGCGGCCATCGTGCCGCTCGCCGCCAGGGCTTCGCTCGACTGCGCGTACGCATTGCACGCCACCACGACACACACCACTCCACCCAGCGCCTTCAGAAAATCGACCGATTTCATGACTTCTCCTTTTTACTTCGGTTTGGACCGCATCTACCCGCGGCTTCGTTACGACTACCGGCGGCCAGGTCGCAGAGCGTCCGCGGACGCGGCAGGCGACGGCCGACTTTGGCTTCGACACGGTGTGCGAGAGGCAGGAGAGGCGACGGCGACGCGAACCGAAGGCGGAGCGTTCACCGGCCTGCCGCAGGATGACGGGCGCTCCCGGTTCTCTTCTGAACGGCCGGGTCGCGCTACGCATACGCTGGTTTGCGGCAGCGACGCACAATTTAATCTAGCCGGGCCAGAAGCGCAAAGGGTTTAACGAGACGGGCGATGCGTGCTGTGTACGCGCAGGCCACGCCTTGTTCACATCCAGCTCACGTCCGGTTCAGCCGCGTTTCACGTCCAGTTCACGATTTGTTACGCGTTTGTCCGGTGTCCAGCTTGCCCGGGCGCTCGTCGGGCCGTCAATCTCATGTACCATCGGCGCGAGCGTGCGCCGCCTGCCTGCCGGCATCGCGCGGCGCGTTTTTTCACCGTCCGTCTGCCCTGCTGCCCCGTCGACCCGATGAAGTTTTCCAGAGGCCGCCCCGGCCCCACCGACCGTAAAGCTCCGCGCCTCGTGGCCCGCTTCGTCGCGATCTCGTGGCGCGACCTGGCCGTCTCGTTCGGCCCGATCCTGCTGATCAGCGCCGCCGCGATCTACCTCGCCGTGCGCCTGATCCAGCCCGCGCCGCCCAATACGCTCACCATCAGCGCCGGCCCGGAAGGCAGCTCCTTCTGGAACGCCGCGCAAAAGTACAAGGAAATCCTGGCGCGCAACCGCATCACGCTGACCGTGCTGTCGTCGGAAGGCTCGCTCGATAACCTGAAGCGCCTCGCCGATCCGAATTCGAAGGTCGATGTCGGCTTCGTGCAGGACGGCATCGCGCCGCCCTCGGCGATCAAAGGTCTGATGTCGCTGGGCAGCGTCTCTTATGTGCCGGTCGCGATCTTCTACCACGGGCCGTTCATCCGGCGGCTGTCGGAATTCAAGGGCCTGCGGATCGCCGTCGGCGCTGAAGGTAGCGGTACGCGTGAGCTCTCGCTCGCGCTGCTGAAGGCGAACGGCATCGTGCAGGGTGGTCCGACGAAACTGCTGCCGCTTTCCGGCGACGACGCCGCGCAGGCGCTGATCGACGGCAAGGTCGATGCGGCATTTCTCACCGGCGACTCCGCGCAACCGCCCACCATGGCGAAGCTGAACCGCACGCCCAATGTGCAGTTCTTCGATTTCACGCAGACCGACGCCTACACCCGGCGCTTCCCGTATCTGACGGCGATCACGTTCCCGATGGGTTCCTTCGATCTTGGCCGCAACCTGCCGGCGCTCGACATTCACACGGTCGCGCCGACCACCGAACTGGTCGCACGCGACTCGCTGCATCCGGCGCTCTCCGATCTGCTGATCGAAGCCGCGCGCGAGGTGCACGGCAAGGCCAACATCATGCAACGCGCCGGCGAGTTTCCCGCGCCGCTCGCGCACGATTTCCCCATCAGCGACGACGCCGCCCGTTACTACAAGTCGGGCAAGAGCTTTCTGTACCGCTCGCTGCCGTTCTGGCTCGCGAGCCTTGCCGATCGTCTGATCGTGCTGCTGGTGCCGATCATCGTGGTGCTGATTCCGGGCCTGCGGCTCGTGCCGTCGCTCTATGCGTGGCGCGTGAAGTCACGCATCTACCGCTGGTACGGCACGCTGATCGCGATCGAACGGGAATCGATGGGCGAAACGTCGCCGACGGACAAAAAGGCCTTGATGGCGCGACTCGATGCGATCGAAGACGCGGTGAACGGACTCAAGATGCCACTCGCGTACGCGGACCAGTTCTATGTGCTGCGCGAGCATATCGGCTTCGTGCGCAGCCGGCTCGATCATCCGCACGAGACGCCCGGCGAAGAGCCTGCCGCCGCCGCGCACAGCGCCGCCCGCGACGACGCGCACGCCAAACCGGACGACAGCCCGCACCACCACGACGATGACGACCCCACCGCGCCGCCGCCCGCCGCGCCGACACAGACTGCGTGACGGATGCGGCACAAGACAACGTTTATCGCCTGGACGGAAACCAGAAGCACGACTTTCGGCGTCCGCTGAAAAAAACATTCGAAGCGGACGAGGTGCAAGCGCGCCCGCCTTTGCGTAAGATCAAAGTGAAACCGCCAGACGCGCAGAACGGCGCCCAAAACAGGGAGACAGACATGACGCACGCTATCGACACCACGCAACCGCGATGGTTTTACGACTTTGTCTCGCCGTTCACCTATCTCCTGCTCGAACAGCATGAGAAATGGCCGGATGTGCCGTTCGCGCTCACGCCCGTCTCGCTGAACGAGTTGTATAAGCATTGGGGTCAGCGCCCGCCGGGCACGGTACCCGGGAAACGCACTTTCATCTATCGGCACGCGCTCTTCAGGGCCGAACAGCTCGGCATTCCGTTCCGGATGCCGCCCGCGCATCCGTTCGACCCGACCAAGGCGCTGCTCCTCGCGACGGCCGCCCAGGCCGATCTGGTCTGCGTGCGCGAGATTTTCCGCTTCATCTGGCGCGACGGCCGCGATCCGTCGACGGACGAAGGCTTCGCCGCGCTGTGCGAACGCGTCGGGCTGCCGGACGGTCCGGCGATGATCGAACTCGAGGAAACGAAGGAGCGACTGCGCCGCAACACGACTGAAGCGACGATGCTCGGCGTGTTTGGCGTGCCCACCTTCTGGATGAACAAGCAGCTGTTCTGGGGCGAAGACGCGCTGCCGATGGTGCTGTACTGTGCACGCACGCCGAACTGGCTCGATTCGAAGGAAGTGAAGCGGATCAGCTCGTTGCCGTCGGGGTTGACGCAGGCCGTCTGACGCGACCGGCGAGTGTCACGCGGTCGTTGCGCGGTCGGCATGCGCGGGTTGCGTCCATGTCGAGTGATCGTTACCCGTCATGGCGGCGCGCGGGTCCGCCCAACGCACGCGCGACCTGATGCCGGCCATACCGCGCGCGCTATGGCCGGCGCGCCGCAAAGGGCTAAGGTTATGGACTATGCGAGGTAATCCGCGCTGTCGTCCGGCAGCGGGTTGCCTGACGCGTCGTCTCAATCCCCTTTGACAGCCTGATACGCCTGCTGACGCATGGACGATACCGCCGCCTCCCTCGATATCTGGCTCGTTCGCGTGCTGCGTACGCTGCTGGTCGAGCGCAGCGTCACGCAGACCGCGCTGCGCCTGAACCAGACCCAGCCGGCGATCAGCACCGCGTTGCGCAAGCTGCGTGAAACGCTGAACGACCCGATCCTCGTGCGCGGCAAGTCGGGCATGGTGCCGACCGAATATGGGGAATCGCTACTGGCGTCGGCGCAGTGTGTGCTGCGCGAAGTCGACTTCGTCGCGACGCCGCATGGCGATTTTGATCCGGCGCGCTCGCGTCGTACGTTTCGCGTCGCGGCGCCGGATTATCTGAACGACTTCTTCATGCCGACCGTGATCGCGCAGTTCCGCGAGGCGGCGCCGCATGCCCGTCTGGAAATCGAGTCGCTGTATCCGACGCTCGATCACACTGCCGCACTCGATGCCGGTGAACTCGACCTCGTGATCGGCAACTGGGCAAAACCTGACGCACGTTTCGAACGGAGCGACCTGTTTTCGGACACTGTCGTGTGCCTGATGCGCGCCGATCATCCGCTCGCGCAGGCGCCGCTCACGCGCGACGCGTATCTCGACGCCGCGCATCTGGCGCCGACGCCGTACACCGGCGGCAACGCCGGCGCGATCGATGTCGGCCTCGCGAAGGCCGGCGCGCAACGACGCATTGTCACGACGCTGCCCTACTTCGGGCTCGTGCCGCAGGTGCTGCTGCAATCCGACCTGATCTTCACGACGACGCGTCGCTTCGCGATGCACTACGCGCACATTCTGCCGCTGGCGGTTGTCGAGGCGCCGATCGCGTTTCCGCGCATCAAGTGCTATCAGATGTGGCATCCGCAGCCGGACCGGCCGAGCGATATCGGCTGGCTGCGCGGGTTGATGGCGCAGGTGTCGGAGGAGCTGGTGGCCCGTGGGGCCGGGCGGGGGAAGAAGACGCGGGCGGTCGTGGCGAGCGTCGGTGGGCGATAGACGCGGCATCGTCTGGCGCCAGCGTCGGCCTGCAGGCGTCGCGGTTTTTCAGCGCAACTGCTGGGCGAGGTATTCGCAGACCGGGTACAGCCCGGGCCTGGCGGCGTCGCATCGCGTCGCGTCTATAGCGTGCAACCGGAAACCCGGGTTGCACGGCTCCCCGCTCACGCTTTCTCTAATTGCGGCAGATGCAGGCGCCGAGGTTCGCACGACGTGACAGCAGCCTGCCGTGCGCGCACCTTGAACAGTTCCGCGGCCACCGCGATCGCAATCGACGGCGGCGCCTTGTCGACGATACCCGGGACCCCGATCGGGCAGGTCATCTCGACGAGCCGCTCCGGATCGACGCCACGCTCGATCAACCGGCGCTCGAATTTCACGCGCTTCGTCTTCGAACCGATCATCCCGAAGTAGGCGAAGTCGCGTCGCCGCATGATGCGCGCCGCCAGCGAAAAATCGAGCGCGTGGTTGTGCGTCATCACGAGGAAGTAGGCGCCGGCGGGCGCCTGATCGACGATCGCGTCCGGCGTGTCGGTGGCTTCGATCTGCACGTTGGCGGGGACTTCGTCGGGGAAGAGTTCGTCACGCTCGTCGACCCACTGGACGACGCACGGCAGGCTGCCCAGCAGCGCAACCAGCGCATGACCGACATGCCCCGCGCCGAACAGCACGACGTGCACCGGCGGCAGCGCCGGCCGCGGGACCGCCGCCGTGCTGCGGCGGCCAGGCTGAATCGAGGCATCAACGTTCGTCGTGAGCATCTTCATCGCTCCGTGTTCAGCGACGATCCGCACTGGCCGCGCGCACTGCATTGACGGCCTTGAGAATCTCTTCGCTGGTCGCGGGCGCGTTGAGCGGCGGATTGACCTTGTAGTCGCCGACGCTCGCCACCGCATCGCGGATCGCGAAGAACACCGAGAACGGCAGCAGCAGCGGCGGCTCGCCCACCGCTTTCGAGCGATGGATGCTGTCCTCCGCATTGCGGTTCTTGAACAGGTTGACGCGGAAGTCCGGCGGCGTGTCATTCACGGTCGGAATCTTGTAGGTGGACGGCGCGTGCGTCATCAGCTTGCCGCCTGCGTTCCACCACAGTTCCTCGGTGGTGAGCCAGCCCATGCCCTGGATGAACCCGCCTTCCACCTGGCCGACGTCGAGAGCCGGGTTCAGCGATGCGCCCACGTCATGCAGCGCGTCCGCACGCAGCACGCGCATTTCGCCGGTCAGCGTATCGATCACGACCTCCGACACAGCCGCGCCGTACGAGTAGTAGTAGAACGGCCGGCCTTGCAGCTTCGCCTGATCCCAGTAGAGCTTCGGCGTCGCGTAGAAACCATCTGACCACAACTGTACGCGTGCAACGTAGGCCTTCGCGATGATCTCTTCGAACGGCACCACTGTATCGCCCACCACGACGCTATCGTTCGCGAAGCGCACGTTCGCGGCGTTCACTTCGCCCGCGCCGAATTTCCCGGCGGCGAACGCGGCGAGGCGCTCGCGCAACTGACGCGCGGCGTCCTGCGCGGCCTTGCCGTTCAGGTCGGAACCTGTCGACGCGGCCGTCGCCGAGGTATTCGCCACCTTGCTGGTATCGGTCGCGGTGACGCGCACGCGTTCGAACGGAATGCCGAGTTCATGCGCGACGACCTGCGCGACCTTGGTGTTGAGCCCTTGCCCCATCTCCGTGCCGCCGTGGTTCACGAGCACCGAACCGTCGGTATAGATATGGACGAGTGCGCCGGCCTGGTTGAAGTGCGTCACGTTGAACGCGATGCCGAATTTGACCGGCGTGAGCGCAAGACCCTTCTTCAGGATCGTGTTCTTCGCGTTGAATTCGCGGATCGATTCGCGGCGCGCGCGGTAGTCGCTGGTCGCTTCGAGTTCGTCGATCAGCTCGTGGATGACGTTGTCTTCGACAGTCTGGCCGTACGGCGTCAGGTTGTGTTCAGTCTTGCCGTAAAGATTCCTGCGGCGCACGTCGAGCGAATCGAGACCTGTCGCACGCGCGACGTCGTCCATGATGTATTCGATCGCGAACGCGCCCTGGGGTCCGCCGAAACCGCGAAACGCCGTGTTCGACTGCGTGTTCGTCTTGCCGCATTGCCCTGCAATCGAAACGTCCGGCAGCCAGTACGCGTTATCGAAGTGACAGACGGCGCGCGTCATCACCGGGCCGGACAGGTCGGCGGAGAAGCCGCAGCGCGAAGTCATGTCGACCGAGACGCCGTCGATCAGGCCAGCGTCGTCGTAGCCGACTTCGTACGTATAGTGGAAGTCGTGGCGCTTGCCGGTGACCATCATGTCGTCGTCGCGGTCCGGACGCAGTTTGACCGGGCACAGCAGCTTCCATGCAGCGAGCGCCGCGCAGCACGCGAACAGACCCGATTGCGATTCCTTGCCGCCAAAACCGCCGCCCATCCGCCGGCATTCGACCAGCACATTGTGCGAATGCACGCCGAGCAGATGCGCGACCATATGCTGCATTTCGCTCGGATGCTGCGTCGAACACCAGACGTGCATGCCGTCGTCGTCCTTCGGCACCGCGTACGAGATCTGGCCTTCCAGATAGAACTGCTCCTGGCCGCCGAGCGTCATCTCGCCGGCTTCACGATGCGATGCGCGCGCGATCTTCCCACCGGCATCGCCGCGCGCGAGCTTCATCGGCGGCAGCACGTACGACTGCGCGGCGCGCGCCTGCTGCGCCGTCAGGATCGCGGGCAACTCCTCGTAGACGACCTGCGCGCGACGCGCCGCGAGCCGCGCCGTCTCATGCGAGGTCGCGACGACGATGAACATCGGCTGGCCGACGTATTGCACGACGCCGTCCGCGAGCACCGGATCGTCGTGGATGATCGGGCCGCAGTCGTTGGTGCCCGGAATATCCCCGGCGGTGAAAACAGCGACGACGCCAGGCGTCGCGCGCACAGCGTCGAACGACATCGACACAATCTTCGCGTGCGCCTTCGCCGACAGACCGAGCGCGGCGTGCAGCGTGCCGGCGACGACCGGAATGTCATCGGTATAGGTCGCGCGGCCGCTCACATGCAGATGCGCGGATTCGTGCGGACGCGAGACGTGGACCTGCGTGAAATCGGCGAGGTCTTCACGCGCCTGGGCGTCCTTCAGGAACGGTTCAGCTTGCTGGTTCATTCGAATGTTCTCCGTATCCTGTTCGTTACGCGCCTGCGGCAACGACTGCACGCACATCGAGCGCTTCTTTCGCCAGCGGATCGTGCGGACGCGTTTCGAGCCAGAAGCGATACAGCGTGTTCTTCGCCGCTTCGAGACGGTACGCGTCGGTGGCGCGCATGTCGGAGAGCGGTGCGTAGTCCTTGCCGAGCGCAAGCATCGCAGCCTGTACCGTGGCCTCGTGCCAGACGGCGTCGTTCAGCACGGCTTCGGCATGCGTTGCGCGCTTCGGCGTCGCGGCCATGCCGCCGAACGCGACGCGCGGCTCGCGGATCGTCTCGCCATCGGCGATAAACGAGAACGCGGCGCAAACAGCCGAAATGTCGGAATCGAAGCGCTTTGAAATCTTGTACGTGCGGAATTGCAGGTTGCTGCGCCTGCCGGTGCGCGTCGGCACTTTCAGGCCGACGACGAACTCATGTTCCGCCATGTCCTTCTTCTGATATGCGAGGTACAGGTCTTCGAGCGGCAGTTCGCGTTCGACGTCATTGCCGCGCAGCACGACGCGCGCGCCCAACGCGATAAGACCGGGCATCGAATCACCGATCGGCGAACCGTTCGCAATGTTGCCGCCGAGCGTGCCGGCATTGCGGATCGGCAGCGACGCGAAGCGTTGCCACATTTCCGTCAGCTCCGGATACTGCTTCGCGAGTTCGGCGTACGCGCTTTCGACCGTGACGCCGGCACCGATCTCGATCCAGTCGGCGGAGGTTTCGATGTGTTGCAGCGCCTCGATCTGCCCAACGTAGACGACGTTACCCAGATCGCGCATCTGCTTCGTGACCCACAGGCCGATATCGGTGCTGCCGGCGAGAATGCGCGTCGCCGGTTGCGCGGCCTTGATCTGCGCGAGCGCTTCGACGGTGCGCGGCGCGTCGAACTGCTGGCCGGCGTGCTCGTAATGGAAGGTATCCGCGCGTTCGATCGTTGAAAGCGTGCGGGCCAGCGCGGGGATATCGACGGGCGCTTTCGGCGGCTGCGCGTCGAACATGCGCACGGCGGCGTCGACGATCGGACGGTAGCCCGTGCAGCGGCAGAGATTGCCCGTCAGCGCGTTGCTGATATCGGTGCGCGACGGCACCGTTCTGTTCGCGCAGGAATGCTCGTGACCGTGCTTCTCATACAGTGACCACATTGACATCACGAAGCCCGGCGTGCAGAAACCGCACTGCGAACCGTGACAGTCGACCATCGCCTGCTGCACCGGATGCAGCGAGCCGTCAGGCTGGCGCAGATCTTCGACGGTGAAAAGCGCCTTACCGTCGAGCGTCGGCAGAAACTGGATGCACGCGTTGACCGTCTTGAAGTTCACGCCGCCCGCTTCGTCACGCTCGCCAATCACGACCGTGCACGCGCCGCAGTCGCCTTCGGCGCAGCCTTCCTTGGTGCCCGTGCAGTGCGCGTCCTCGCGCAGATATTGCAGGACAGTGCGGGTGACGGGCGCGTCGCTGACTTCGCGAATCGCATTGCGGTGGTAAAAGCGGATCGGCTGGCTCATGTCTCTTCCCGGTTTCTCTGCGTCCGTGGGGACGGTCATGCAGTTGATGTCTCGAAAACTAACATCATCAATATTCGCAACCCATAGCGGCGGTCGCATGCGGGGCATATCGTTGCGGCGATAAATCACATCGGGTTTTACCGCGAATGCTTATATTGATCTGTCTGTTCTGGCGTGTTTTGCGAATTTATGCCGTGTTTGTGCTCTACGTATCAGACGCTGGAAAAATTGTTTGAGGAAATGCGCGCGAAAACTGGCTACCTGGATGGGTCCGATCTCATACGGCACTGTTTTTTAAGGGGCAAAAATATTAAGTGAATCCTGCAGAACGTCCCATTCCATGGGAAAATCACGGCTTTCTGGCGTTTTCAAGTCTCGTTTTCCCCATGTCCGCCGACTCCGCCTCATCTCGCAGTGAATTTGCGACCACGCTTCAGATCATTCCGGTCGTCTTTTTCACGTTTCTTTGCTACCTGACGATCGGCATTCCGCTCGCCGTGCTGCCGGGCTACGTCCACGACGACCTCGGCTACAGCGCGATACTCGCGGGTCTCGCGATCAGCGTGCAGTACTTCGCGACGCTCGCATCGCGTCCGATCGCCGGTCGCTCGGCCGACACGCTCGGGCCGAAGAAGACCGTCACGATCGGGTTGATTGGGTGCGGCGTGAGCGGCGTGCTGCTGCTCGCTGCCGTGCTGTGCGGACGCTGGCCGGTGATCAGCCTCGTGCTGCTGGTGATGAGCCGCCTCGTGCTCGGCTTCGGCGAAAGCCTGTGTGGCACGGGCGCGATCCTGTGGGGCATCGGGCGCGTCGGTACCGCGAACAACGCACGGGTGATTTCCTGGAACGGCATCGCAACGTATGGAGCGCTCGCCATCGGCGCGCCGCTTGGTGTGGCGATTGTCCATGCGGTCGGGTTCGAGGCGCTTGGCTTTGTCGTGTTCGCGCTGGCGGCGCTCGGCTTCTATCTCGCCCGGCCGATCGCGCCGGTGCCTGTCGTGCATGGTGAACGCATGTCGTATCGCAGCGTGTTCACGCGCGTGCTGCCGCATGGCATCGGGCTAGCGCTCGGCTCGGCCGGCTTTGGTTCGATTGCCACGTTCATCACACTCTTCTATGCGGCGCGCCACTGGCCGAACGCGGCGCTTTCGCTGACCGTGTTCGGCACGCTGTTCGTCGGATCGCGTCTTCTGTTTGCCAACACGATTCGCACGTACGGCGGCTTTCGCGTTGCGATCGCTTCGTTTGCGTTCGAGTGCGTCGGGCTGCTGATGCTGTGGCTCGCGCCTGAGCCGCATTTCGCGCTGGCGGGTGCCGCGCTCACCGGCTTCGGTTTCGCGCTGGTGTTTCCGGCGCTCGGCGTCGAAGCGGTCGCGCTGGTGCCGCCGGCGAGCCGTGGTGCGGCGCTGTCGGCGTATTCGGTGTTTCTGGATCTGTCGCTGGGAATTACCGGGCCGCTCGCGGGCTATATCGCCGGAGAGTTCGGTTATGCGTCGGTGTTTCTGTTCGCGGCGATCGCTTCCGCAATGGCAGTCGGTCTTTCGGCGATGCTGTATCTGCGGCACACGCGTATATCGAACGCGCCGGCTGCGTTGTAGCGTCAGGCGTTGCGGGCCAGCCCAAAAAGCCTGTGCTGATTATTTCAGCACGGGCTTTTTTGTATTCACGCTGCGCGGGCTGCACCTCGCGATCCGCCCGACAACGACTTTTCGAGTGCAGCGACGCCGGCCGGCAGATCCACGGCGACGCCGAGATCGACCATCGTGCGGCCCAGCGCATGCACGGTGCGGAACAGGTTATGTTCGCGGCACTGCTCGCCCATCTGGCCGATGCGCACGATCGGCAAGCCGAACGATCCCGAGATTTCGACCTGATGCTGCCGTGAGATGTGGCCGCAGATGTCGCCAGGGCTCAAGCCTTGCGGCACTTCGATACCGACGACCGAATTCAGACGGCACGCAGGCGGCGCATAGAGCTTTAGCCCCATCGACGTGACACCTTCCTGCAACGCGACCGAGCATTTCAGGTGACGCGCAAAACGCTTCTCCAGCGTCTCCGCGCAGACGAGCCGCAGCGCCTCGTGCAGCGCGAGCACGCCCGACACCGGCGCCGTGTAGTGATAGCCGGCGTTGTGCCAGAAATTCTCGGCGAGCGACGCGTCGAGGCACCAGTGGGCGTTCGGCTGCGTGCGGCCTTTGACGCGTGCCCACGCCGCATCAGAAAACGCGATCAGCGACACGCCCGGGATCGACGACAGGCCTTTTTGACCGCCGGTGATAACGGCATCGATACCCCACGCGTCCATTTCAAGCGGCATCGTGCTGAGTGTGCAGACGGCGTCGACGATGACGAGCGCGCCGGCCGCTTTCGCGAGTGCCGCGATGTCTTTCAGGTGATGGTTCCACACCGTGTTCGACGTTTCGCCCTGCACGATCGTGACGATCTCGGGACGCTCGCGATGGATTGCTGCGGCGACCTGTTCGAGGGTTGCGACTTCGCCGTCGGGCACGTCGAGCAGCGCGACGTGAGCGCCGACGCGGCGACCCATTTCCGCCATCCGTTCGCTGAAGAAGCCGTTCTTGATCGCGAGGACGCGCGTGCCGTTCCAGGCGAGGTTGGAGATTGCCATTTCCATCGCGGCCGAGCCCGGGCCCGCGACGCCGAGGACCCATTTTGAATTGGTCTGGAAGACGTAGCGGGCCATTGTTTTCACCTGGCCGATCACTTTCACCATCGTGGCGCCCAGATGGTTGATCACGATGGTGTTCGCCTTCGCCACCGCAGCAGGGATCGGGACGGGGCCCGCGCCCATCATCAGCAAGGGTTCTTCAGGGAGGATGGCGTCGAGAGATTCGACTGCGGGGCAAGGGATTGATGTCGACATTCTGTCTTCTGGCTTTTTGCTTTTGCTTCCCGGTTTGGGCATGCTGCAGCGGGGTTTTGATCATTCACCCATATGGGGGTTTGTGCAAGAGGCTTGCGGGTTTTTTTGTGGTTCTCGTTTTTTTTGTGGGTCTGGATTTGTTGGCCTTTCCTTGTATTCATGTCGGTCTATTGGCGTTGCCCCTGTGCGGGGCGGCACCTGCTTTTCTTTGTCCCCCCAAGGGGCTTCCTTCGGGGCGTCCTTGCCGAATGGCGCTTCCTCCTGCGCGTTTTGAGCCTTTTGTTAGCCTTTCCTTGTATTCACGTCGGTCTATTTGCGTTGCCCCTGTGCGGGGCGGCACCTACTTTTCTTTGTCCTTGCCAAAGAAAGGTAGGCAAAAGAAAGGCGCCGAAAACGCTTCGCTTCCTGGTGCGTCATCACCGGGGAATGGCACCCCATGAGATGTCACCCTCGCACTTCACGCGGCATGGGTCCGCGCACGATCTGGTCCCATGGCAGTAGTCGCGCATGTGACAAGGCAGTCATTCATCCCACTCCGCGCTGCGCGCGTCGCGGAGCGCATGGCTGGACTCGGATGTGGATGAGGATGCGTGAGCGCCAGGACCTGGCGACGCAAGTTTCATTGAGAGTGGAAGTGGTGCAGCGGAACTGACGGCACGAACGCCGCGCTAACCGCGCCGACACCAAACGGCGACGCGCGAAGCGCGGAGCCGGGTGAATGAGCCCTGTGTCACGGGCAGTACTGTGCGGGGGATCAGATCGTGCGCGGACCCATGCCGCGTGAAGGGCGAGGGCGACACTTCATGGGGTGCCATTCCCCGGTAGCGACACACCCCGGAATGGACGACATTTCGGCGCCTTTCTTTTGCCTACTTTTCTTTGGCAAGGACAAAGAAAAGTAGGTGCCGCCCCGCACAGGGGCGACGCCAATAGACCGACGTGAATACAAGGAAAGGCCAACAAAAGGCTCAAAAACGCGCAGGAAGAAGCGCCAGTCGGCAAGGACGCCCCGAGGGAAGCCCCTTGGGGGAACAAAGAAAAGCAGGTGCCGCCCCGCACAGGGGCAACGCAAATAGACCGACATGATTACAGGGAAAGGCCAGAGACCCAGCCAGGTGCCTCGCACAAAAAACAACCTCAATCGCGAGGCACCCACCAACAAACCCAGGCCAAAACCAAAACCCCTACTTAACCCTGCCCTTATCCAGCTTCTTCCCCGTCGCCGCATTAAACCTCTCGACATACTCCTCGATAAGCTTCCGCATAGCCCGCCCGATCGCCCGATAGTCAGACTCATTCAGATTAGCAAGCGAAACCCGCCCGGAAGGATGCTGGGTCCCAAACCCGAGCCCAGGCAACAGCACAACCCGCGCATCGCGCGCCAGCCTGAACAACAGCTCCTGCGGTTCCGTATTCTTGAACAGCCATTCGACAAACTCCTTCCCGAACGCCCGCTCGCCGAGAAACTCCATATCAAGAATCGTGTAGTAGTCGACCTGATTCTCATCGTCGTCCGGGAACGAAATCCCGATCTCTTCGAAGAGCGCCTTCTTCCGGTTGCGAATCAGCCGCTTCAACGCACTCTTGTACGCGTCCGGCGTATCCATCAGCGAGAACAGCGAAAACAGCACCATCTGCACCTGCTGCGGCGTCGACAGCCCCGCGGTGTGATTCAGTGCCACCGTCCGGCTGTCAGCCACCAGGCGATCGATGAATTTCAGCTTGTCCGGCTCCGTCGTGATCGACTCATACCGGTGGTGCAGTTCCTTCCTCACGTCCTTCGGCAACTCGCCAAGCAGCCTGTCGAGCACGTTGTCGCGATGCGTCGCGATCGCGCCGAGCCGCCAGCCCGTCGCGCCGAAATACTTCGAATACGAGTACACCAGAATCGTGTTCTTCGGCGCGAGCGCAAACAGCGAAACAAAATTGTCCGCAAAGGTGCCGTACACATCGTCGGTTAGCAGGATCAGGTCAGGACGTTCCTTGACGATCTCCGCGATGTACTCAAGGCTCTCGTCGTTGATCCTCACCGAAGGCGGATTGCTCGGGTTCACGAGGAAGAACGCCTTCACCTTCGGATCGCGCAGCTTGTCGAGTTCCTTCTTCGAGTATTGCCAGTTGTTCTCCACCGTCGCGTTGAGATTCACGACGTTCAGCTGGTAGTCGTTAAGCCGCGGAATCTCGATGTACGGTGTGAAGATCGGCATGCCGAGCGCAATCGTGTCGCCCGCCTTGATCAGCTGGTTCTCGCGCATCGTGTTGAAGATGTACGTCATCGCCGCGGTGCCGCCTTCCACCGCGAAAACGTCGAACTCGCCGACAAACGGATGCTTGCCGATCATCTCGCGTCGCAGATACTGCCCGACGATGATCTCCGAGAGCTTCAGCATCCGGTCCGGCACCGGATAGTTCGAAGCGAGAATGCCCTCGCACATTTCATAGAGGAAGTCGCCCGCGCTCAGGCCCAGCTGATCGCGTACATACGACACTGCGCCCGCGAGAAATGAAATACCCGGCACGCCCCTGTTCTCGCGAATGAAAAGCTCGAAGCGTTCGGTCAGCCCCTCACGCTTCGGAAAGCCGCCGACACCCTCCGGCATATACGCAAACGAACGCTCCGATTCACGCATCGCGAAGAGACCGAGCTGCCAGAAACCATGACGCGGAATCGTTGCGAGAAAGTTCGGATTGCCGCGGCCCGCGTTCAACATGGACGCGTTGGCCGGGCGCTCGACCGCGCCGCCGCCCGCGGCCTTGATCAGTTCATCCTTCAGCTCGAACGGGCTGAGTGCGGCGAGACCTGCCTTGTCGCCATTGCCGCCTTTGCTCTTTGCCATGATGCGTTCTCCGTTGAAACAGATGTGAAACGCCGATGTTGCGCGCAGTTCCGGGCGCCGCCGGCGCGAGAGGGATAACGAACCTGGGTATCGCTGTGTATCGCATTCACGTTCAGGTTCGTCGCGGAATCAGTCTTCAAATCACTGCCTTGAAAAGCGGCTAGACAAGCCCGACGACAAGCGGCCCGAGCAGCGTCAACATCACGTTCGCGATCGCATACGTGATCGCGAACGGTACGGTCGGCACCGCGCTTTCCGCCTTGTCGAGCACGCCCCCAAATGCCGGATTCGCGCTGCGCGACCCGGACAGCGCGCCAGCCAGAAGCGCGGCATTGTTATAGCGAAGCACGTAACGCCCGAAGAGCATCGTCAGCAGCAGCGGGAACAACGTAACGAACACACCGAGCAGGAAGATCGTCATGCCGCTCTGCTTGACCGTCACCACTGCCTGCAGCCCGGAGTTCAGGCCGACCACCGCGACGAACGCAGCGAGCCCGAAGTCCTGCAGCAGCCGCGAAGCGGCCGAAGGCATCACGCCGTACATCGGATGCTTGCCGCGCATCCAGCCAAACAGCAGGCCAGCAAGGAGACACCCGCCGCCCGAGCCGAGCGTGAGCGGAATGCCCCCGAGCCTGACGACGATCAGACCGATCAGCAGACCCAGCACCAGACCGACACCCATGTAGATGAAGTCGGTCTTGATGGTGTATGGCAACTCGTAACCGGCTTCGTTCACGGCGCGTTTGGTGTCCTTCGGCGAGCCGTAGAACGTGATCACGTCGCCGTGTTCGAGCTGCGTCTCCGGCAGGATCGGTAACGGTTGACCTGCGCGCGAGATAGCGTCGATAAACACACCGTGGCGCATGTCGCGATCGACGGTCGTGCGTACGGCTGCGATCGTCGTGTGATTCATGCCCTTGCGCGTGAACACACCCTGACGCGTCTGCATGACGAGGCTCATGCCGTCGGTGTCCGCGACTTCGGTGCCGATCAGCGGAGCGACATCGACCATGCCGTCACGGCGTCCGACAATCAGCACGACGTCGTCTTTCTGAAGCACGATGTCGGGTCGCGGTTCGAGCGCCTTGCCCGCGCGTCGAATGCGTTCGATCGTGATCGTGTCGTTCTGGCTCAACTCGAGTTCGGCGACCTGTCGGCCCGCCGCCTGCCCAACGCGGTAAGCGCGACCGACCAGTTCCGGCAACGCTGAGAGTTGCCCCGGCCCCCGCGCGACGGCGCCGCCTGCGAGTGCTTTTTCTGCTTCGATTGCGGCGTCACGCAAGCTCTGCCCCATGAACTTCGGCAGGATGTTCACGCAGACGATGATCGCGCCCAGAGAGCCGAACACATACGTCACCGCGTAAGCAATCGCCACATCCGATTGCAGCGACTTAACCTGGTCGGCTGGCAAGCCGAGACGCGCGATCGCATCGCCAGCGGTGCCGATAATCGCCGACTGCGTCAGCGCGCCACCCGCGAGACCGGCCGCGATCCCCTTGTTCAGTCCGAAAATCTTTGCGCACACAACTACGGTGATCAGCGCCGACGCAGCAAGAAACACGGCCATCGCGATCTCACGCAGCGTCTTGCGATTGAGCGAATTGAAGAACTGCGGACCGGAGTCATAGCCGACCGCATAGATGAACACGGCGAACATCACCGATTTCACGCCATTGTCGATCGTGACCCCAGCCTGACTGATCACCACCGCCGCCAGCAGTGATCCGCCGACCCCGCCCAGCTGAAACTTGCCGAAGTTGATCTGGCCGATCAGATAGCCAACCGCCAGTGAAAGGAATAACGCGATCTCAGGTGACTTGTGAAAGATGTCATGTAGCCAGTCCATCGTGCCCTCGCATTGGTTCGTGCCGTTGCTGCCTGACGTGTCTGGTCCCCTGCGGGCGCGGCGGCCACCGCGTCTGCCCTGCTGCCGGCGCCTGCGGACGCCTGTGATGTAAGTGAAGCGTTATCCGTGATGCGTGACGCTGCCGCTCTCGCGTCGTATCGTGCTGCGCTGCACCGTGCGTGGTCAGCCGAACTTGCCCGACAGCCCCACGACAAGCGGGCCGAGCAGCGGCAGCAGGATGTTCGACAACGCATAGGTGATCGTGTAGCCGATGACCGGCGTCGAATTGCCGGTCACGCCGACGAGCGCGCTGATCGCGGGCGTGCTGCACTGCTGGCCCGCGATGGCGCCAAGCAGCATCGGCGTTTCGAGTTTGAGGAAGGCGCGGCCGATCCATAACGACAGCAATCCGGGAATCAGCACCATCAGAATGCCGGCGACCGGCAGCGCGAGTCCGTACTGATGCACGAGGCGGATTGCGTCCGGCCCGGCGGACAGCCCGACGGCGGCGATGAACGTCGCAAGGCCGAAGTCCTTGAGAATCTGCGCGGCCGCCGACGGCAGCGAGCCCACCAGCGGATAGTGCGAACGGATCCACCCGAACAGCAGACCGGACAGCAGACATCCACCGCCGGTGCCAAGTGCGATCGACACGCCGCCGATCCGGCCGCCCAGATGTCCGATCGCCATCCCGACCAGCACGCCAAGCCCCAGATAAACGAAATCGGTTTTCTGCGTCGCAACGAGGACATAGCCGAGCTTCTTCGCACCGCGGGCGACGTCCGTCTTCGTGCCGACCAGCGTCAGCACGTCGCCGCGATTCAGTTCGGTGTTCGGCAAGGCCGGGACTGTCGTCTCCAGCCGGGTGACCGCTGCGATATAAACGCCGCGCCCTTCTTCCGGCCCGGCGCGCTCGCGCACCTGCGCCACTGTCAGACCATGCGCCTCACGCAGCGTCAACACGACGTCCACGCGCTCGCCCGTTACCGGGCCGATCTGCTTGCCCGCGACTTCCTCGCCGATGTGGGCGGCCGCTTCGACCAGCGCCTCGCGCCGGCCGACCACCAGCACGAGATCGCCCGCCGCGAACGTCAACTGCGGTTCGACGGGCAACGTGACGCCGCCGCGTTCCACCTGTTCGACCGTCAGGTTGCCGCCATACTGCCGCTCCAGCGCGCCGACCGTGACGCCCGCCGCAGCGCCGACGCTGAACGCCCGGCCGACGAGCGGGGGCGCAGCCAGCCGCTGGCCTTCGTCAAGCGCGCCGTCGCCACCGAGCTTGCGCCACACGCGCTCGGCCTCTTCGCGCAGATTGACGCGCAGCAGCAGCGGCGCGAACTGGCTGGTGAAGAGCACGATGGTGATCAGGCCGAAAAGGTAGCTGACGCTGTACGCCGTCACGATGTTGGCCTGAAGGTGAGTCGTTTCCGCGTCGCCGAGACCCAGTTTTGCAATGGCTTCCGAAGCGGTGCCGATCACAGCGGATTCGGTCGCCGCGCCGGCGAGCAATCCCGACGCAGTGCCCGGATCGAGCCCGAGCAGCGCCACCGCGATCATGATGAGCAGCACCACCGAGACGATTTCGATAATCGACAACATGCCGTACCGCCAGCCTCGCCCGATGTTGGCGAAGAACTGTGGACCGCCGGTAAAACCGAGCGCGAAAATGAATAACGCAAACGCAATATTTTTCAGATCCGGGGCGATGCGTGCGCCCGTCTGGCCAAGCAGCAACGACACAATCAATGTGCCGCACACGCCGCCCAGCTGAATCGGCCCGATCTTGAACGAGCCGATGAAGTATCCAAGCGCGAGACTCGCGAACAACGCGATCTCAGGTTGAGCCTTGAGCAATTCACCGATCATGTTGTCGTTCGCCGGTTTACGGGTTTATTTAACAAAAAACCTGAAACAATCCCGCGACAAAACGGGCTTAAAGACGATTTTCAACGGACTTGTGCACGACCGTCACATTTCCCGTTCGGGAATTTGACGAACGTCATTCGAATCGGCGTTTATTGCACTTTGATGACGCGTACAGCCCATGATGACGGCGTGGCGCGCGTTCTGGATCCAGGCGGAAGCTGCTTATGCGAAATGGCAGACATCGTTTCCTCGCAAAGTTGTCCGGCAACCGGGAAAACCGTTATCCGTCCGGCATTAAGCCGGTTTTTAATGCATTCCGGATTACAGAAAACGGACAACATTTTCTGTTTCCGCATAGCAACATATAGACTCTTTAACAATGCGAAACGTTGTTGCGTTTTTAACTAAATATTGTAATTCTCCGAAACTGTCAATATGATTTTTTAGCGATGGAATTTCTGCCGCACCGGTGAATCAGAAAACCGGCGGACACCGTACGGTCCCGTCGTTCGGCCCGCCATACGGCTCACTTCGCACGGCTTTGTCGTGCCAATACGAGGCTATATGCCATGAACCAGATTCATGCCATGCGTGTTTTCGTGAGAGTTGCCGACACCCAGAGTTTTCGCCGCGCCGCCCAGCAACTCGACGTGTCGAATGCGCTCGTGACGCGTTCGGTCGCGATGCTCGAAGCGCATCTGCAAACCCGGCTCATTAACCGCACGACGCGAAACCTTTCCCTGACCGAAGCGGGCACCCGATACCTGGAAGGCTGCCGCGGACTGCTGGAAGACCTCGATCATCTCGAGAACACCGTCGCCTATACCGAGCGCGAACCGGGTGGCACGCTACGGATCGTCGCTTCGGGCGCGCTGTCGCTGCTGTCGCTTACGCCGCTGCTGAACGGTTATCGCAGGCTGTATCCGAACGTGCGCATCCGTTTGACGCTCGCGGAGCGCCACGTCGACCTGGTGGAAGATGGCTACGACGTCGGCATCGTCACCGCGTTCATGGTGACGAGCACGGAGCTCGTCGAGCGGCCGATCGGCACCCATACGCTGGTGACGTGCGCATCACCCGCCTGGCTTCTCGAACACGGCGAACCGCGTACGCCCGGTGAACTGGCAAAGCACGCGTTCGTCTCGCTGCCGTCCGAGCAGCGCAGTCCGACGTGGCATTTCGCGGACGCGAACGGGCACACCGGGCAGGTCACGTTGCAGCAGGCCTACACGGTGAACAGCGCGCTGATGGTGCGCCTCGCGGCGCTCGCGGGCATGGGGTTCGCGATCCTGCCTTCGCAACTGGTCGCCGACGACTTTGCGGCCGGCACACTGCGTCGTGTCGTGCCGGATTACACGGTGGACGATCCGGAGGTGAAGGTGTCGATCGTGTACCCGAGCCGCCAGCATCTGCCGGCGAAGACACGCGCCTTCATCGACTACACGCTCGAACACTTCGGCCGTGGCCAGTCCGCTGACGCAGCTGCCGACGGCAACGCGAGCGCTGTCGCGACGCGCGACCTCGAATCCATGCTCGCGCCGACCGGTTCGATGGTCGCGAATCTGCACGAAATTCCGGGCGTATAGTGGACCGCGGGTTGACCGCGGAGGTGGACCACGGGCTGACCGCGGAGATGGACCGCGGATGGACCGCCAGGGTTGACCACGGGGCGAACCGCGCGCCCCCGTTTCCGGCGAGCTTCACGCGCCGCATCGGGAGAATTCCATGCGCATGATCCTCTTCAGCAGCCGTCAGTACGACGTCGACACATTCACCGAGGCGAAGCCCTCGTTCGACTTCGACGTGCATTTCCAGGCGTCGCACCTCGACGTCGAGACGGCGATTCTCGCGAAGGGGTATGAGATCGTCTGCCCGTTCGTCAACGATACGGTGGACGCCGCCGTGCTCGAGAAGCTGCATGAAGGCGGCACGAGGCTCATCGCGCTGCGCTCGGCGGGTTTCAATCACGTCGATCTTGGCGCGGCCACGAAGCTCGGCATTCCGGTCGTGCGTGTGCCCGCCTACTCGCCGTATGCGGTCGCGGAACACGCGGTCGGGCTGATTCTTGCGCTGAACCGGCGTCTGCCGCGCGCCGTCGCGCGTACGCGTGAAGGCGATTTCTCGCTGCACGGGCTACTCGGTTTCGATCTGCATGACAAGACGGTCGGCGTGATCGGCACCGGCATGATCGGCCGCGTGTTCGGACGCATCATGGCGGGCTTCGGCACGCGCCTGCTCGCGCACGATCCCGGCACGCCCGCCGACGACCTGCTCGCGCTCGGCGCGCAATATGTGCCAATCGATACGCTGCTCGGCGAATCGGATGTCGTCAGCCTGCACTGCCCGCTCCTGCCGTCGACGTATCACCTGATCGACGAACGCGCGCTCGCGAAGATGAAGTTCGGCTCGATGCTGATCAATACGGGGCGCGGTGGTCTCGTCGAAAGCAATGCGCTGGTGGGCGCGCTGAAGAGCGGCCAGCTGGGTCATCTCGGGCTCGACGTGTACGAGGAAGAAGGCGGCCTCTTCTTCGAGGATCACTCGAACCTGCCGCTACTCGACGACGTACTCGCGCGTCTTCTGATGTTCCCGAATGTGATCGTCACGGCGCACCGGGCGTTTTTCACGCGGGAGGCGATGAACGAAATCGCGCACACCACGCTCGGCAATGCGAAGGCGTGGGCCGAAGGTGCGCCGCGCAACGTCGTGCAGGGCGCGCAACCTGCCTAGGAACGTGTTTGCGCCGCAGCAGCGACGGCAGCCGCGGCCATCGCGACTTCGAGCGTGGCGGCTTCGAGGGCGGCACGGGCTTCGTCGGAGGCGCCGCACATCTGGTGCAGCAACGCCGCTTCGCGCTCGTGCACTTCGACCGGAAAACATTGCGCGCCTGCCGCGAACAGATAGCGCGCGCGATGCTGGCCGTTACGGAACGCAACCACGCCTTCTTTTTCGAGGCCGAGCAAACCCGCGAGTCCGCGCGTGCGGCGTGTGCTCACCGTGACGTAAGGCATCTCGGGAACGCGCGCATTCGACGGATCGAGGAATTCGCGGATACCGCGCACCTTGCCCGAATGCCATTCGTTGACAGGACGCAGCACGTAGTCGGTGTTGTCGCGATCGGCGCACGTGATGAGCCGTCGCGCGTCAACCAGCACGACCTGATGGCGCACGCCGTCGGCGGCGAAGATGCGCTTCAGACGCACGTGGTCGTAATGCGAATGGTTATTCAGCTTGACGATCCAGAACGGTTCGGACGGCGACGGAACAGCATTCGATGCGGACAATGAGATGGACACTGACAGTACGGGCTCGATACGCCGGCGCTCATGCAACCGGCACGTTAAAAAAGCTGCTTACGCTACGACGCGAATATGAAAACGGCGTGACACTCACACGGCTGCCCTGCCCGCCGCGACGAGAATAGTCACACCGCATCGTTTCCCCGCCTTTCCTCTGTCTGCCGGCAGACAGACCAACCGACCCCGGAGACCGACATGACTACGGAAACCTTCGGCGAACATGTGCGAATCGAGGCGGCCGGCGCGGTCGCCACGGTCGTGCTCGACCGGCCGGCGCGCCGCAATGCCGTCGACCGTCCGATCGCCGACGCGCTCAGCGCCGCGTTCCAGCGCTTCGAGACGAATCCCGCATGGCGCGCGGCCGTCCTGTTCGGTGCCGGCGGCACATTCTGCGCCGGCGCCGACCTGAGCGCGCTCGCCGACGACGCCCGCCGCAACGAACTGCACGCCGACGGCAGCGGTCCTGGCCCGATGGGCCCGACGCGCATGGCGTTCACGAAACCGGTGATCGCCGCCATTTCAGGATACGCCGTCGCGGGCGGACTGGAACTGGCCGCGATGTGCGATCTGCGCGTCGTCGAGGAAGACGCGGTGCTCGGCGTGTTCTGCCGGCGCGTCGGCATTCCGCTGATCGACGGCGGCACGATCCGGCTGCCGCGTCTGATCGGCCTGTCGCGCGCGCTGGATCTGATCCTGACCGGCCGCGCGGTCGACGCCCACGAAGCGCTCGCCTTCGGCCTCGCGAACCGCGTCGTGCCGACTGGCACGGCCCGCGCAACGGCGGAGTCGCTCGCCGTGCAACTGGCCGCGCTTCCGCAGGCCGCCCTGCTCGCCGACCGTCGGTCGGCGCTTGACAACAGCCCGCTCGACGATCTCGCCGACGCGTTACGTCGCGAAGGCGCGGGCGGCTACGCAGCCGTCTTCGAACAGGGCATCGCCGGCGCGGCACGCTTCACAGGCGGCGCCGGACGACACGGCGACACCGTCTAGCCGCCGGAATATCACACGCCGAAAATCCGCGCGGCCACGGCCGGCGCGCCGCAGCCATTGTCTTTGCGGCAAAAACAACAGGCCAACCGGTCTACAGCGGCCGATTAATAGCTTAGGTACAATCCCCTACTGATTTTCCCCTGGCTGACGCCCGCGCTTTCGTCCCGAAAACGCGCGCCCGCCGTGCCTGTCGCGCCGAAGCGCCCCATCATGCCTTTACCTCTGCTCGCCCTTGCCATCGCCGCCTTTGGAATCGGTACCACCGAGTTCGTCATCATGGGCCTGCTGCCGGACGTCGCGCGCGATCTGTCCGTGTCGATTCCGGCGGCGGGGATGCTCGTGTCGGCGTACGCGCTCGGTGTGACGATCGGCGCGCCGATCGTCGCCATCGCAGTGGCCAACATGCCGCGCAAGAAGGCGCTGATGAGCCTGATCGGCGTGTTTATCGTCGGCAACCTGCTGTGCGCGGTGGCGCCGGGCTACGGCATCCTGATGGCTGCGCGCATTGTCACCGCGTTCTGTCACGGCGCGTTCTTCGGCATCGGCTCTGTGGTGGCGGCGGGTCTGGTTGCCCCGAACCGTCGTGCGCAGGCGATCGCGCTGATGTTCACGGGTTTGACGCTGGCGAATGTGCTCGGCGTGCCGCTCGGCACCGCGCTCGGCCAGGCCGTCGGCTGGCGCGCCACGTTCTGGGCCGTCACGGGCATCGGCATCCTGGCGGCGGCTGCGCTCGCCGTCTGTCTGCCGGCGAAGATCGAGATGCAGAAGGCGAGCCTCGTCCACGAATTCAGCGTGCTGAAGAATCCGCAGGTTCTGATGGTGATGGGCATCAGCGTGCTGGCTTCGGCGAGCCTGTTCTCGGTGTTCACGTACATCACGCCGATTCTCGAAGACGTCACCGGTTTCACGCCGCACAACGTCACACTCGTGCTGCTGCTGTTCGGGCTCGGGCTCACCGTCGGCAGCACGCTGGGGGGCAAGCTCGCGGACTGGCGTCTGATGCCTTCGCTGATTGCGTTTCTGCTCGCGCTCGGCGTCGTGCTGACCGTGTTCGCCGGCACGATGCACGCGGCCATTCCCGCGATGATCACGATTTTCGTGTGGGGCGTGCTCGCGTTTGCGATCGTGCCGCCGCTGCAGATCCTGATCGTCGATCGCGCGAGCGCCGCGCCGAATCTCGCTTCGACGCTCAACCAGGGTGCGTTCAACCTCGGCAACGCGACGGGCGCGTGGCTCGGCGGCATGGCGATCGGCGCGGGTGTGCCAATGACGTCGCTGCCGTGGGTCGGCGTCGCGATGGCGAGCGGCGCCCTTGCGCTGACGTTGTGGTCCGTGTCGCTTGAACGGCGGGGGCAACGGGATTCGCTGCCGGGATCGGCCGGCGCCGCCTGAAAGGCCACCTGAACTTCACCCAGGCGCCACCTGAACACCGCTTGAGTGCCGCTTGAGTGTCGCTTGAGCGCTGCTTGAGTGACACCTGAGCGCCACCCGCGCACACCGCCTGAGCGCCGTTTCGGCGTTACCGCTGTTTTAGCTGTAGTAGCATTCGGCCCGATGAAGGCTATCTTTACGCGCGATTTTCTCGCGCTCATTCTGAGCGTCGCCGTGGTCGGACTCGGCACCGGCGCCACGCTCCCGCTCACCGCTCTCGCACTCACGCAGGCTGGTTACGGCACCGATGTCGTCGGCCTGCTGACGGCTGCGCAAGCCGGCGGCGGCCTCGTCGTCGTCCCGTTTGCCGGCTGGATCGCCGCGCGCTTCGGCGCTCGGCAGGTAATTGTCGGCACGGTGGTGATCGTCGCCGTCGCGACTGCGCTGATGCAGGTCACGTCGGACCTCTACGCCTGGGCCGTGTTGCGTGTGCTGTGCGGCGCGGCACTGATGCTGCTCTTCACGATCGGCGAAGCGTGGGTCAACCAGCTCGCCGACGATGCGTCGCGTGGCCGCGTCATCGCCATCTACGCGACCAACTTCACACTGTTCCAGATGGCCGGGCCGGTGCTGGTAAGCCAGATTTCGCATCTGAGCGCCTGGCGCTTCCTGCTGTGTGGCGCGATCTTTCTGACCGCATTGCCGATGCTCGCGACGATTCGTGTCACGCCGCACACCGGTGGTCATGAAGAACCTCACGACAGCTGGAAACACGTGCTGCCGCAGATGCCCGCGCTCGTCATCGGTACCGGGTTTTTCGCGCTGTTCGACACGATCGCGCTTTCGCTGATGCCGCTCTTCGCCATGGCGCATGGCGTGACGAGCGAGGTCGCCGTGCTGTTCGCATCAGCGCTGCTGCTCGGCGATACGACGATGCAGTTTCCGATCGGCTGGCTCGCCGACCGGCTGGGTCGCGAGCGCGTGCATATCGGCTGTGCGGTGGTCGTCGTGCTGCTGTTGCCGTTGCTGCCGTGGGCGGTGTCGTCGCCGTGGCTGTGCTGGCCGTTGCTGTATGTGCTCGGCGCGGCGGCCGGCGCGATATATACCCTCTCGCTGGTTGCATGCGGCGAGCGGTTTCGCGGCGCGGCGCTGGTGTCGGCGAGTTCGCTCGTCGGCGCATCGTGGAGCGCGGCGAGCTTCGGCGGGCCGCTGGTTGCCGGCGCGCTGATGAAGGGCGTCGGGAATGACGCGATGGTCGGCGTGCTGCTGGCGAGCGCGCTCGCGTTTCTGGGCGCGGTCCTGTGGGAAAAGCGGCGGGTGGCCGTGCAGGCGACGTCGTAGCATGCGCCGCTGCAGCAGGATCAAACGCCCTGAGCTGCCCGTGTCTCCGGCAGCGACGAAGCCACCCGCCGCCAATGCCCGATTACGCGATCACGGGGTCACGGGATCACTACTCGCCTTATCGCGCCGGCAAGATCTCTCCGACGCACGATCCGAACCCGACCCGATAGCCGTCGCCCTGGCACCACCCTGTTAGCGTCAACTCATCGCCGTCTTCGATAAACGCGCGCGTGCCGCCTTCTTTCAGCTCCAGCGGCTTCTTCCCGTTCCAGGTCAGTTCCAGCAAACTGCCGAACGAATCTTCGGTCGGTCCGCTGATGGTGCCCGAACCCATCAGATCGCCGACGCGCGTGTTGCATCCCGACACCGTGTGGTGCGCGAGCTGCTGCGCCATCGTCCAGTACATGTGTCTGAAGTTGGTCTGCGAAATCGTGGTCGCCTGCTGCGCCTTGTGCGGACGCAGCTTCACCTCCAGCGCGATATCGAACGCGTGCTCGCCTGCGTGCCGCAGATACTCCAGCGGCTCCGGTTCCTGCCGGGGGTGAGCGACGCGGAACGGTTCGAGCGCGTCGAGGGTGACGATCCACGGTGAGATCGTCGTCGCGAAGGTTTTCGCGTTGAACGGACCGAGCGGCACGTATTCCCATTGCTGGATGTCCCGCGCGCTCCAGTCGTTCAGCAGCACCATGCCGAAGATGTGCGCCTCGGCATCCTCACACGCGACCGGTTCACCGAGCGCATTGCCGCGTCCAATGACAAAGCCCGTCTCCAGTTCGATATCCAGCTTGCGGCACGCACCGAACACCGGACGTTCCGCATCAGGCAGTTTCAGTTGCCCGTTCGGACGCCGTACTGGCGTGCCGCTCACCACCACGGAGGACGCCCGTCCGTTGTAACCAATCGGCATCTCCGACCAGTTCGGCAGCAGCGCGTTCTTCGGGTCGCGGAACATCGAACCGACGTTCGTTGCGTGCTCTTTCGAGGAGTAAAAGTCCGTGTAGCCCGGAATCTCGACAGGCAGATGCAGCGTGGCGTTAGCGCGCGGTATCAGCGCGCGCGCGCGCAGCGCGGCATTGTCGCGGAGCGTAGCCGTATCGCGTGCAAGCAGCGTGCTCAACTGGATACGCACGCTGCGCCATGCATCGCGGCCGAGCGCGATGAAATCGTTGAGCGAGCCGCGTTCGAATACACCGTTGCCGTCACCCGTTCCGGCCAGCTTCAGCAAGCCGGCCCTTTCAAGCGCGGAAAGATCGACGACACAATCGCCAATCGCCACCCCCACGCGCCTCGTAGCACTGCGCGCATCGCTGAAAATGCCAAACGGGAGGTTCTGGATCGAAAAGTCGCAGTCAGCGCGGTTTGCCGATTCGACCCAGCTTTTACGCGACGGATCGAGTGTCGCCTGGAGATCGCTCGATGTGTTCATCGTTGCTCCGGATTGAAGTGTTTCTTGAGACCTTGCCAGCACTCGAAGTAGTGCGCCTGCAGTTGCGCGGTTTCAAGCGCGAAACGCGTCGGCTTGATCAGGGTGCGGGTTTCGAACATGAACGCCATCGTGTCGCCGACTTTCTTTGGTGTGGACGTATCGCTGTGTGATGCCTTTTCGAACGTATCCGCATCGGGACCGTGCCCCGACATGCAGTTATGCAGGCTCGCGCCGCCCGGCACGAAGCCTTCGGCCTTCGCGTCGTAGACGCCGTGCACGAGACCCATGAATTCGCTCGCGACGTTGCGGTGAAACCAGGGCGGCCGGAACGTGTCTTCAGCAGCCAGCCAGCGCGGCGGGAAGATCACGAAGTCGAGCGTATCGACGCCCGGCGTGTCGCTTTGCGCCTGCAGCACGAGAAAGATCGACGGGTCCGGATGGTCGAAGCTGATCGAGCCGATCGTGTTGAAGCGTCGCAGGTCGTACTTGTACGGCGCGTAGTTGCCGTGCCACGCGACCACGTCGAGTGGCGAATGACCGATGTCCGCACGCCACAGATGACCGTTCATTTTGGCGACGAGTTCGAACGCGCCTTCGCGGTCCTCGTAGGCGGCATGCGGCGTCAGGAAGTCACGCGGATTCGCGAGGCCGTTCGAGCCGATCGGGCCGAGATCCGGCAGACGCATCTGCGCACCGAAGTTTTCGCAGATGTAGCCGCGCGCCCTTCCGTCGGGCAATGTGACCGAAAAGCGCACGCCGCGCGGGATCACCGCGATCTCGAACGGTTCGAGATCGATGCACCCCAGTTCGGTCGCAAGATGCAGACGTCCTTCCTGCGGCACGATCAGCAGTTCACCATCGGCGGTATAGAAGTAGCGGTCTTCCATCGAGCGGTTCGCCGCGTATAGATGGATCGCGCAGCCGTTCATGCTTTCTGCCGAACCGTTGCCGGCCATCGTCACCCAGCCGTCGATGAAATCGGTCGGCTCGGACGGCATCGGCAGCGCGTCCCAGCGAAGCTGGTTGGGCGGCGTCGGCGGCACTTCGGCGAAGTTCGCGACCATCCTGTGCGACGGCACCGGCGTGAACGGTTGATGCACCGCGGCCGGGCGGATGCGGTACAGCCACGAACGCCGGTTGTGACCGCGCGGCGCGGTGAACGCCGTGCCCGACAGTTGCTCGGTGTACAGGCCGTAGGGCGCGCGCTGCGGCGAGTTGCGGCCTTGCGGCAGCGCACCGTGCAACGCTTCGGTGGCGAATTCGTTGCCGAAGCCGGATTGATAGCCCGGCTCGATTTCGTGTCGCGTGGATGTGCTCATGCAGATTCTCCGTTGATGCGTGATGCGTGATGCGTGATGCGTGGTCTGGCGCTCAGGCGACGCCTGGCGCAGCTATGCCGGTTGCCGCGTGAAAGAGCGAAGCGTTTGACCAGTTCGTCGGATTTCGTCGGGTCTGACGGGCTCGCTGTGCATAGCTCCGCCGCTGCGCTTCATCTCGCAATTTACGAATGGTAAAACTAATTACGAATAGTGAAATTAACGTAAACCCTTGCCGGGAGATCGCCGGGGCAATATCGATATACGCATTTTGTTCATGCCGCGCCCGCGCACGCTGCTACCATCAGGGCATGCGGCCGTGCGCCGCGCTATCGACCAGCCGTTACGGCCCCGCCGTCATGGCCCCCCACGCGAACTCATGATTCCGCCGACCATTACGCAGCTTGTCGCCCGCGCCGCCGAACATCCCTTCCTCGGTGAGCATCTCGCGATGGGAACCGGCGATCAGCACGACCACGCGATCGCCCGGCTCGATAGCCTTGCGCTCGGCAGCCGCTACGAGCCGATCTTCGATATCAGCGTGCATGCGCTCGCGCAGTCGCTGTCGACGGTGCCGGGAAGCGTCGATCGTTTCGGCGATGAGCTGGGTTTTCAGGCGGTCACGCAGCGCCTCGATGGCGCGCCGTTCGATCCGTTCGACGACATCATCGACGACCAGGAACTCGTCGCGATTGACCGCATGTCGCGCGCGCTGCATGCGATCAATTTCTTTGGCGCGCAGCGTCACGGGCTGCTGTTTCTGCGTGTGCACGAACGGCTCCTGAAGAGCGTGAAGTACGACCACGGAAGGCACTTTTCGAGCGTGCTCATCTCGTTTGGTCTGAACCCGGCGCGCGTGGTGATCGAACTGCCTTCGGCTGCGGTCGCGCACCGGACTTTCCTCGGTTACCTCACGAAGAGCTATCAGCGCTACGGCTTCAAGGTGGCGGGGAATCTGCAGAATGCCGGCCAGATACTGACGGTTTCAGACATGGCGCGGCTCGACTTCATCAAGATGGATGCCGGCACGGCGCTCCGGGAAGCGACCGTGAAGCCGCTCGTCGGTTATGCGGGAAGGTTGAAGATTCCGCTGATCTTCGATCACGTCACCGGCGAAAACCAGTTCGACCTTCTGCAGCAATATGACGTGCGGTTCGTGCAGGGTCCGCTCTTCGCGGCGCACGATCGGGCGGTGTGATTTTTTGATTCTGCGATGGCTGCGGTGGTGAGTGACGCGCAGTCTCAGACCGTATCGCCGAGCCTGCGTGCGAGTGCCTTCAGACGCGGCGCCACCGTTTCGCGAAACACCTCTTCTCCCATCGATGAAGCCGGCCCGCTGCAACTCAGCACCAGCCAGCGGCCTTCGCGCGGCTCGCGAAACGGCACGGCCACCGCGTTCACGTCGTCGTGCCAGTCGCGGAACGAATAACAGCAGCGCTCCTGCATGAAGGTTTCGATCTCGCGCTCTGCGTCCGCGACCAGCGCGGCGCCTGCCTTCCCTGCAGCCTTCTTCAGCTCCACCAGCAGCGCGGCGCGCACGTCGAGCGGCTGAACGGCGAGATACGCGCGCCCCATCGAACTCGTCAGCATCGACAGGCGTGAACCGGATGCGAGCCCGAGGGTCAACGCGGTCTCACTGCGGATCGTGTCCAGATAGATCATGTCGAGCCCGTCACGGCAGCCGAGCGACACGGCCGCGCCCACTTCACGCGCGAACGTGCGCATGTGCGGCCGCGCGAGTTCAAGCGTGTCCGTGCCCGACAGCAAGGCAAACCCCAGCGACAGCACGCCCGCATCGAGCGCGTACTTGCCGTGCGCTTCGTCGAGCCGCAGATAGCCGAGCACCGTCAGCGTGTAGGCGAGACGGTTGACCGTCGCCTTCGGCAGTCCCGTGCGCTCGACGAAATCGCGGTTTCCCAGCATCGATTCGCCTGGACGGAACGCGCGCAGCAGATCGAGACCGCGCGCGAGCGCAACGACAAATTTGCGTTCGTCGAGCGGGTCAGAGGGGGTAGATGCAGGTGTCATCGAGTGATACACTCAGGGCTCATTTGCAAAACATTGTTTCGCATAGCGGAACTTAAGTCAAGTACAGATCAAGCGAAATCAGCAATCAGGAGAGACACACCATGGCCGACGCCGCGCATTTTCACTGGGAAGACCCGCTGCTCCTCGATCAGCAGCTCACCGAAGACGAGCGCATGGTGCGCGACGCCGCCGCCGCATACTCGCAGGACAGGCTCGCGCCGCGCGTGCTCGAAGCCTTCCGCCATGAAAAGACCGACATCGAAATCTTCCGCGAGATGGGTGAACTCGGCCTGCTTGGCCCGACAATTCCCGAGGAATACGGCGGCCCCGGCCTGAACTACGTCAGCTATGGGCTGATCGCGCGCGAAGTGGAACGCGTGGATTCCGGCTACCGGTCGATGATGTCGGTGCAGTCGTCGCTCGTGATGGTGCCGATCTTCGAATTTGGCTCCGATGCACAGAAGTCGAAGTACCTGCCGAAGCTCGCCACCGGCGAATGGATCGGCTGCTTCGGGCTGACCGAACCGAATCACGGCTCCGATCCGGGCAGCATGGTCACGCGGGCGAAGAAAGTGGACGGCGGTTATTCGCTGTCCGGCTCGAAGATGTGGATCACGAATTCGCCGATCGCCGACGTGTTCGTCGTGTGGGCGAAGCTCCAGGAAGACGGCAGGGACGAAATCCGTGGCTTCATCCTCGAGAAGGGCTGGAAGGGTTTGACCGCGCCGACGATCCACAGCAAGGTCGGCCTGCGCGCGTCGATCACGGGCGAAATCGTGCTCGACGAAGTGTTCGTGCCTGAAGAAAACATCATGCCAGACGTGAAAGGCCTGCGCGGCCCGTTCACCTGCCTGAACTCGGCGCGTTATGGCATCGCGTGGGGCGCGCTCGGCGCCGCGGAATCGTGCTGGTACACGGCCCGCCAGTACGTGCTCGACCGCAAGCAGTTCGGCCGGCCGCTCGCCGCGAACCAGCTGATCCAGAAAAAGCTCGCCGACATGCAAACGGAGATCACGCTCGGCCTGCAAGGCGTGCTGCGCCTCGGACGCATGAAAGACGAAGGCACGGCTGCCGTCGAAATCACATCGATCATGAAGCGCAACTCATGCGGCAAGGCGCTCGACATCGCGCGGCTCGCCCGCGACATGCTAGGCGGCAACGGCATCTCGGACGAATTCGGCATCGCGCGGCATCTCGTGAACCTCGAAGTGGTCAACACATATGAGGGCACGCATGACATTCACGCGCTGATTCTCGGCCGCGCGCAGACAGGGATTCAGGCGTTCTTCTGATTCTGTTCTGCCGCTGTCCCGGTTTCGCTGGCTGCCTTAAGAACAAACCCCGCAATCCGTCTCCGGATGCGGGGTTTTTTCCGTCTGTGATCGCGTGCGGCTTGAGGACTATCGGCGCCCTTCGCCTTACTTGTTCGGCTGCGGCGTCATACGCAGGTACGGACGCAGCGCCTTGTAGCCCTTCGGAAACTTCTGCTTGATGACCTCTTCGTCCTTTAACGACGGCACGATCACCACATCGTCCCCCTGCTTCCAGTTGCCCGGTGTCGCGACGGAATGGCTTTCGGTGAGCTGGAGCGAGTCGATCACGCGCAGCACTTCGTCGAAATTGCGACCGGTGCTCGCTGGATAGGTGATCGTGAGACGCACCTTCTTGTTCGGATCGATCACGAACAGTGAGCGGACGGTGAACGTCTCACTCGCGTTGGGGTGAATCATATCGTAAAGCTCGGACACCTTGCGGTCGCCGTCAGCGAGAATCGGGAAGCCGACGCTCGCGGCCTGCGTTTCGTTGATGTCCTTGATCCATTCCTTGTGCGACTCGGTGCTGTCGACCGACAGGGCAATCGTCTTCACATTGCGCTTTTCGAACTCGCTGGCGAGCTTCGCAGTGAGGCCGAGTTCGGTTGTGCAGACCGGCGTGAAGTCCGCCGGGTGCGAGAACAGCACGCCCCAGCTATTGCCGAGCCACTCGTGAAACCTGATGCGGCCGATGCTCGAATCCTGCTCGAAATCCGGCGCGACGTCGCCTAGACGTAGACTCATAATCCCTCCTTGTTGAGTTCGAATGTTCTGCTCACGGTGCTACCAGCGGGGCTCCGCAACACTGGAGCATACGGCACCCGCCATGCCCACTGTACGAACATTGCGTCACTACTTTATGAGTTTTTGTAATTTTCTCCGAATTGGACGAAACTTGGCGGGCCAGATCAACTCCATCGGATCGCCAGGTGGCGTTCAGGTGGAAAGGCGTCTGACATTATTTTGATTTTTATCTTGTGGCGGCTCGCGTGTCAGGAACGGTTCCTGCAACCTGCTGAGGTATGCAACGCGCTGCGCTCGCCAGCGGTCGTTTCTTTCGTTACGATTCACGCGTAGCGTGCCACGAACGGAGTTGTCAATGTCGGAAGTCAACAAGGAGAGATTGATGTCGGATATCAAAACCGTCCTCGCGGACGCAGAGGACCTGCTCAAGCAGGCCGCGAGCGCAACGGGCGAACGCGCGTCAGAGCTCCGTGAAACAGCGCTCACTCGCCTGAAGCAGGCAAAGGAGAAGGCGGCCGACGTTCAGGTCGTCGTCGTCGAAAAGGGCAAAAAGGCTGCGCGCGCAACGGACGACTACGTGCACGAGCATCCGTGGGCGTCGATCGGTATCGCCGCGGGCGTGGGTGTGGTGGTCGGCCTGTTGATCAACCGCAAGTAAGCAGTCACGGCAGTCGTCGCCGGGCTCATGTCCGGCGGCCTTCCGACAGGGCGGACCGGCGCACGTCTGGCGGGTCCGCCTCTTCTGGCGCATCTCCAGCCTCCCCATGCGCATCGCGCGAAAGTTATGACGATCGACAACCAATCGCAGCGCGCTGACCACGGTCCCGTACGCCGCATCATCGGCTCCGTGTTTGCGATTCTGCAGACGCGGCTCGAACTGATCGGCATTGAACTGGCCGAGGAAAAGGATCGCTTGCTGGCTGTGCTGTTCCTCGGACTCGCGGCGATGATGCTCGCAACGATGGCGCTCATCGCCCTGACGGCACTTATTGCCATCACGTTCTGGGATACGTATCGCTGGCAGTCGCTGGCCGCCATAACGGCGGTGTATGCGCTGGCCGCGCTCTTCTGTGCGTTGAAGGCGCGCCATGGTTTGCACAATGCACCGATCATTTTCGAAGCCACGCTGAACGAGTTCGAGAAAGACCGCGAGATGTTCCGCAAACACTGAGGCGAGCGCGGCTTCATTGCTGCGCACCTCGTTTCCGACTTTTAGAAGCCGATATCTCATGAGCCAGGTGCATTCAGGTCACGCGTTTCGCAGCAAGCGCCCTTCGAAGGAACTGAGCGCGCCGCATCTGCGCGCGCTACGCAAGGAACTGCTGCTCGTGCGAGCGGAGGTCGAGCGCATGGAACTCGTGCAGGCGACGGTCGACCTGCGGCGGGCCGTGACGCATTTCAGCTGGCTGAAGTTCTTCGTGCCGGGCTTCGGCGGTATGCGCTGGGGCGCGCCGGCCGGCATCGCCGGACTGCTCAAGCAATACCCGCTGCTCAGTTCACTCGCGTCGCTGCTGCTGGCCAGGCCGCTTCGCGCGACGGTCGCCGCTGGCGCAAAGCCCGCGATCAAATGGGGCAGTCTCGCGTTCGCGGCATGGGAAGCGTATCGGATCTGGCGGCAGGTTAAAGACAGCGAGGGTGGTTCAAAAGCCGGCGAGGGTTCTGACACCCGCGCGGCTGGACGTGGGTCACGTAAGAGCGCCTGAATTTCGCGCAGTGCTCGTGGCTGCGCGCTGGTTGCGGCCTGCTGTGCTGGTGATGGTGCCAGCGGCCGCGATGGCGATTTCATCGTTGGACGCGCGTTCATCGGGTGTTCCAGCATTCATTCGTGTTCGCCACTGCGGTGTCGCCAGCATTCTGATTTCTCCGCAAACCCGTCGCTTCGATGACGAACGTTCCGCACGCATCGTCACGCATCGGCCCGCTTTCGACCGGCCGCGCTTCCACTGAATATCCGCCGTTCGTATCGTCGCCGCCCAGGACGCGCAGACGATAAACGGGCGAGCCGAAGGGCGGCGCCTGATCGAGACCGGCCGGCAACGTGCCGGCATCCTTGCCGGTAGCGGTCTCCGGGAACTGCGCCGCACGATACAACGAGGAAGCCGCGTCGACCCGATGACTGCGCGCAACCTGCGCATGCCACGACGGGACGGCGAATACCGCCAGCGTCGCGGCAATAGCGATAGCGATGACGAGTTCGAGCAGCGTGAATGCGGTCGCGCCTGAGTTCATGTTGTGTTTCGCCTCCGTTCAGAATGGTCGAGCGGCGACGCGGCGCCAGTGACGCTCCGTCTTCCCGCCGTCGATGACAATTTCCATTTGCAGCCATACCTGTGTGTCGGACGTCGCGCCAAAGCCTCTCGCGGTCAGCAGGAACGCCCGCGCCTCAGGACGATTCGCCAATCGCCATCCCTCGGCGAGACACTCCGGCGACCGCCCTGATCCCGGCCATTGAGCGACAGCCGGAAATGCGCCGGCTGCGAAGGTCGCTTCGCGCTTCCATCCTGTCGGCTCGCCGGTGACAGGCGGTGTCGACACAGCGGCGCCTCTGAGCACCCTGGTCGCGCATAGCGTCAACGCGGAATCCGCGGCATGAAAAGCCTGAAGGTAGTCGCGCATGTTCGTCGTATTGCGCGCAGCCGTGAACGATGTCTCGAACCAGGCTGCCGACGTCGCCAGCATCATCGACGAGATCAGCAACACCAGAGGCAACGCTGCGCCGCGCATGCTCGCAACAAGGCCGGTGGATCGCGATGCTGATCGTCGGTGGAAGACCCGCGTCATGGTGATGCTCCCTCGGCGTTGCGCAGTGCCACTCTTCTCCAGAACGCCTGTCTCGCGCGGGTGTCGCCACCCATGCTCATGACACCGTCGCAATCGACATAGCGCATGTGCCGCCCGAGCGGCGCGCCGCGCACAAGGACGCACAGGTCGACCGCCACCACGCGAGCCCACTGGTCCAGCGTCAGCGCGGACGCGTCGAGCGGTTGCGACGCGCCCGCCGGCCAGTACTGGATTCGAAGGCGCTCGACCCCTTCGACCAGCGGTTGTCCATATCCCGTCTTGCCGTTACCTTCACAGTACAGTTCCGGCTCCCCGCTCGACCCGCTCGGCTTCGCATAAAAGCGGTTCGTAACCGGCACGCCCGCCGCCGCGCCCTGCCCCGCGACGCCGCTGACGGCCTGGCCGAGACAATCCGTGGGCTGGCCGGTCGCGGACGGCCATGTCGACACGTTGTCGCCCCAGATAACGGACCACGATACCGTCCGAATGACTTGCAAGTGCCTCACAGCCCGGAGCCTCGTTAGCACCGACGGGACGCGCACCTGAACAGCCAACGAGCGCTGCATTCGCGTTCGTAGCCGTAGCCGTAGCGGATACGGCATCGGCGGCCGTGAATCCGGCCACCTGGATCTGCTGACCAAGCAGCGTCAATGCACCAACGCCCGTTTCTTCGATATGGGCAGCGTCGCTCGCGCTCACAAAAGCCGCCCGCTGCGACCGGTAGAGCGACACTGCGCCAACCGTTACCACGAGCCCGAGCCCCGTCGCGATCATCAATTCGAGCAGGGTGTGACCATGCAGAAAGCGCCGGCGGTGTGTCATTTCGCAAACGCGATCGCAACGCAGGCGGTGCCCTTCGGGACTGCGACGTCACCGCAAAACTCGGGCATATCGATCACATTGGCCGGCACCACGCCGTGCGTTTCAGGCAGCGCTGCCCACGTCACACGCGCTGTCGCCATGCCGGCGGCCTGCGCGGCAATCGATGTTTCGCCGTTCGGCACCATGCTCGCCACGCGCGACTTCCACTGCGCCGAATCCGTCCCCGCCGCCGAAGATCCTCGCACAGCTTCCACAAGCGAATCGGCCACGAACGCCGCGCGTTCGCGCGCCGCTGTCGCGTTGGCATGACGTGTCATCCATAGCTGCGTGGCGACCAGACCGAGCGCCGTCACCGCGACCAGGGCAACGGCGATCATCACTTCAAGCAGCGTGCTGCCTGAAGGATTTCCATAGCGAGGTGAATTCATGACGACGCTCCGCAAGCGCCTTCGACCATACGCGCGCGACCGCCCGCCGCAATTCGCACGCAACGTTGCCACCGGTCGCCTCGTGTCGCCGCCGACGGAGAACGCGGCGCAAGCTCGAAGCTGCGAAAGCTGCCGATCACCTGACCGGCCGGCGGCGTGAAGGCAACGTCCGTCAACGTTCCCGTTACGCTGACAGCCGCCAGATCCGGTTGTACACGCAGAAGTGACTGCGCGCCCGCCCGCTCTGACATCACCGCCCATCCGCATGACCAGTCCGCTGTGCCCGCAGGGCACGGCTTGCCCGCCGCAAGACAGTGGCGCGCAGCGTCGACACGACATACCGTGACACGCGCGCTCCGTCTAAGCGCCTCACCACGCGCGAAAGCCAGCGTCGAAACGAGCGCCCTCGCCCGCGCATCGACCTGATCGCGCACATGCCACGCAAAGAACGACGGCGTGGCCAGCACGGCAATCACCGCAAGCATCGCGATGACGATGAGGGTTTCAACAAGCGTAAAGCCACCACTGCGTGGAGCTGGGAGGACATCCGTTTTCATCTGCATCCCTGATTGATTCGAAGAATGCAGACAATCTACCGGGCGCTCCGTGCGCCAGCAATCTGCCAAACGGCCAGGTAGCGGAAGCGCACGACATCACGCCAGAATTCAGGCGTGACAGAAATTCAAGGGGAGAGAAATGCGGACGCGCGAAAAACTAGCGCTTGCGGGTGGGTTTGCCTGGGGCTGCGGGAGGGGCGGCCATTCGCCGGAACTCTTCGATCACGTCTTCGAATTCGGAGACGTCCTCGAAGCGCCGGTAGACCGAAGCGAAACGGACATAGGCGATCGTATCGAGTTCGCGCAACTCGTTCATCACGAGTTCGCCAAGGCGCTCGCTGCGCACTTCCCGTTCGCCGCTGCCGAGCAGCTGGTATTCAATGCGCGAAGCCGCCGCGTCGACTGCGTCGGCAGCAACCGGGCGCTTGCGCAGCGCCAGTTGCATGCTCGCGATAATCTTGCGGCGATCGAATTCGGTGCGGCTACCATCCTTCTTGACGACCGACGGCAACGCCAGTTCGACCCGCTCATACGTCGTGAAACGTTTGTCGCAGGCCGGGCAGCGACGGCGCCGACGAATCGCGGCGCCGTCTTCGGACACGCGCGAATCCACCACCTGCGTGTCGTCGTGCCGGCAGAAGGGGCAGCGCATGGCTGGTTAGCCGTACACCGGGAAGCGCTTCGTCAACCCGGCGACCTGCGCGCGCACGCGTTCGATCGTGGCCGCATCTTCCGGGTTGTCGAGCACGTCGGCGATCAGATTGCCAACCAGTTCCGCTTCCTTTTCACCGAAGCCGCGGGTCGTCATGGCCGGCGAGCCGAGACGCACGCCGCTCGTGACGAACGGCTTTTCCGGATCGTTCGGAATCGCGTTCTTGTTGACCGTGATATGCGCTGCGCCGAGCGCCGCTTCCGCAGCCTTGCCCGTGATGTTCTTCGCGCGCAGGTCGACCAGCATCACGTGGCTTTCGGTGCGACCCGACACGATGCGCAGGCCACGCTTCACGAGCGTCTCAGCCAGCACGCGCGCGTTGTCGGCCACCTTCTGCTGGTATTCCTTGAATTCCGGCGACAGCGCTTCTTTGAACGCGACAGCCTTGGCGGCGATCACGTGCATCAGCGGGCCACCCTGAATGCCCGGGAAGATTGCCGAGTTGATCTGCTTTTCGAACTCGGCCTTCATCAGGATCACGCCGCCGCGCGGGCCGCGCAGGCTCTTGTGCGTGGTCGTCGTGACGAAATCGGCGTGCGGCACCGGGTTCGGATACACGCCCGCGGCGATGAGGCCAGCGTAGTGCGCCATGTCGACCATGAAATACGCGCCAACCGATTTCGCGATCTTCGACAGACGTTCGAAGTCGATGCGCAGCGCGAATGCCGAAGCGCCCGCGATAATCAGCTTCGGCTTGTGTTCCTGGGCGAGCTTTTCAGCTGCGTCGTAATCGATGTCTTCGACTTCGTTCAGGCCGTAGCTCACGACGTTGAACCACTTGCCCGACATGTTGACAGGCGAGCCGTGCGTGAGGTGGCCGCCGTGCGCGAGGCTCATGCCCATGATCGTGTCGCCCGGCTTCAACATCGCGAAGAACACGCCCTGGTTCGCCTGCGAACCCGAATTCGGCTGCACATTCGCGGCTTCGGCGCCGAACAGTTGCTTGACGCGATCGATCGCCAGTTGCTCGGCGATATCGACGAACTCGCAGCCGCCGTAGTAGCGCTTGCCCGGATAACCTTCCGCGTATTTGTTCGTGAGTTGCGAGCCTTGCGCAGCCATGACAGCCGGGCTCGTGTAGTTTTCCGACGCGATCAGTTCGATGTGGTCTTCCTGACGGCGGTTTTCCTGCTCGATCACGTTCCAGAGTTCGGGATCGACGTTGGCGATGGTGCTTTTGGCTCTGTCAAACATACGGTTTCCGTTAAATGTGTTCAGGTTGACCGGATCGTGCGCCGAATTGTGTGCGGAAAGCGTAGCGGGTACGCGGCGCTGCTGGCGACTGGGCCAGCCAGGACGTGGCGGATGAAGAAGTACCGTACACGCGAGGCAGGACAGCCACCGGCAGCGCAAAACATGGCGCGCGGATCACGGCTGCCCAGGCGAACGGCAAAAACGGCACCCTGCGCTTCACGGTGGGTTGTTCCACCTTGAACCCCAAAAGGGTTCTATCGCCAGTCACGCAGGGGTGAGCGCGTTAGTTTATTTGAAGCGCATCGAATAGGCAACCGCCCGAGAAGCCCCGTCGGGACAGGCCCCACGGGGTGCTGTTGCCGGCGCTGGCCGCCCCTGACCGCCGCGCACCCCGGCAGCCGTTGGCCCAGGGTCTTCCCTTGCCGCCGCGCCGCATTGGAAGTAGGCTTGGCACCTTCCGTTTTTCTCCACCGACCAGGGAGCAGCAATGATCGTCTTTGTTACAGGGGCTTCCGCAGGGTTTGGCGCCGCCATCGCCCGGGCTTTCGTCAAGGGCGGCCACAAGGTCGTCGCTACGGCCCGCCGCAAGGATCGCCTCGACGCGCTCGCCAGCGAACTCGGCGACGCGCTTCTTCCGCTTGAACTCGACGTGCGCGATCGCGCGGCCGTCGAAGCCGCGCCCGCGTCGCTGCCGGCGGAATTCGCCGCCATCGACGTGCTTGTCAACAACGCCGGGCTCGCGCTCGGTCTCGAGCCGGCGCAGCGCGCGGAACTCGACGACTGGACGACGATGATCGACACCAACTGCACGGGCCTCGTACAGGTTACGCGCGCGTTGCTGCCGGGCATGGTCGAGCGCAATCGCGGTCACGTGTTCAACCTCGGGTCGGTGGCCGGCAGCTGGCCGTATCCGGGCGGCAACGTGTATGGCGCGACCAAGGCCTTCGTACGCCAGTTCAGTCTGAACCTGCGCGCCGACCTCGCGGGCACGGCCATCCGCGTGACGGACATCGAACCGGGCCTGTGCGGCGGCACCGAATTCTCGAACGTGCGCTTTCGCGGCAACGACGAAAAGGCGGCCAATGTCTATCAGAACGTGCAGCCGCTGACCGCCGAAGACATCGCCGATTCGATCTACTGGATCGCGACGCGGCCCGCCCACGTCAACATCAACACGATCGAACTGATGCCCGTCGCGCAGTCGTTTGCGGGCCTTAGCATCCATCGGGGCTGAGCGGTACCAGGTGGAACGTGCACCCAAAATCGGGATACCGGCGCGCGTTCCGGTAAAATGCGCGCCATGGATATGTCTATCAGCCAGCCCGGCACGGAAATCGGCTTCACGTGGCCAATCCGCGTGTACTACGAAGATACCGACGCCGGCGGCATCGTTTTTTACGCAAATTACCTGAAGTTTTTCGAGCGGGCGCGTACCGAATGGCTGCGCGCGTGCGGCGTGGACCAGACCCGGCTCGCGGACGAAGCCGGCGCGATCTTCATCGTTCGTAGCACCGCGCTCGACTATCGCGCGCCGGCCCGCCTCGACGATCTGATCACCGTCGTCAGCCGGATCGAGCGGCTTGGCCGCGCGTCGGTCGACTTCGCGCAGGAAGCATGGCGCGAAGGGACGCTGCTTGCTACGGGAAGCATCCGGGTCGGTTGCGTCGAGCGTACGGCGCTCAGGCCCACCGCCATTCCTCCATCTGTGCTTGCTGCATTGCGGCGTGGTCCAGCCGGAGCCGGTGTGTCAACGGCGGCTATCTGAGTACCGTTGTTACGGGGCCAGTGAACTCGTATTGATCAGGCAACACAAAGCATGGTTCGGCCAGCGCTTAGCTGTCGCTTTCCGTTTTCCGACGAAAAGCTTCGATAAGCCCTTCAGCCGGACGCCCCTCCCGGGACGTTACAGCGAACCTATATGAACACTACACAAGATCTGTCGATCATTTCCCTCGTTCTTAATGCGAGCCTGCTGGCGCAGGCAGTGATGGCGCTGTTGCTGCTGCTGTCGCTGATGTCGTGGACTTTCATCTTCCGCAAGTGGTTTGCGATCCGCCGCGCCCGCGCGCAGACTGAACGTTTCGAACGCGATTTCTGGTCGGGCGGCGACCTGCAGGCGCTCTATCAGAGCGCCGCCAACAACCGTCACACGATTGGGGCGCTCGAGCGGATCTTCGAGTCCGGCATGCGTGAGTTTCTGAAGGGCAAGGAAAAGCGCCTCAACGATTCGGGCGCGATCCTCGACGGCGCACGCCGTGCCATGCGCGCTGCATTCCAGCGTGAAATGGACGTGCTCGAAGCGAATCTCGCGTTCCTCGCGTCGGTCGGCTCGGTCAGCCCGTATATCGGTCTGTTCGGTACGGTATGGGGGATCATGAACGCGTTCCGCGGTCTCGCGAACGTGCAGCAGGCCACGCTCGCCAACGTTGCGCCCGGTATTGCCGAAGCGCTGACGGCAACCGCCATCGGTCTGTTCGCCGCGATTCCGGCAGTGGTTGCCTACAACCGCTACGCGCACGACATCGACCGCCTCGCGATCCGCTTCGAAACCTTCATCGAAGAGTTCTCGAACATCCTGCAGCGCCAGGCGCACTAAGGAGTCCACGATGGCCGGTTCCTCCCGTTCCAGCAGCATGCGCGGCAGCCGTTCACGCCGCGCGATGGCGGACATCAACGTCGTGCCGTACATCGACGTGATGCTTGTGTTGCTCGTGATTTTCATGGTGACCGCGCCGCTCGTCGCGCCATCGATCGTCAATCTGCCGACCGTCGGCGGCGCCGCACCGCAGCAGCAGACGCCGCCCGTCATCGTCAACATCCGTGCCGACGGCAACATGAGCGTCAAATACAAGGACGACGCCGGCACGCAGCAGCAGGAAGACATGACGAGGGCCGACCTGAACGGCTTCGTCACCGACCGCGCGCAGACGCATCCCGATCAGCCGGTCGTGATCGCCGCCGACAAGACCGTCAAATATGAAGTCGTGATGAACGTGATGTCCGACCTGAAAGCTCGCGGCGTCAAACGCGTTGGATTGCTCGTTAAATCGCAATGATCCGGAAGACCTCTGCCGCTCCAGTCCGACCACCGCGTGAACGTGGCACGTGGCGCGCCTTCGTGCTCGCCCTGGTCATGCACGTGCTGCTCGGGTTCTTCCTGTACCACGGCATTCACTGGCAGAACAGCACGCCCGCTGGCGCTGAAGCCGAACTGTGGACCGCCGTGCCGGACACGCCGGTGCAGCGTCCGGCTCCGCCGCCGCCCGTGCCGGTTGCCCCTGCCCCACCCGTCCAGGACGAGCAGGCCGACATTGCGCTGCAGGAAAAGAAACGCCAGCAGCAGGAAGCCGCGCGTCAGGCGCAACTCGCCGAGCAGCAGCGTCAGAAGCTGCAGGCGCAGCAGGAAGCGGAAGCGAAACGTCAGCAGCAACTGGCGCAACAGCAGGCTGCGGATCTCGCCGCGCAAAAGGCCGCGGCGCTCAAACAGAAGCAGCAGCAGGCCGACAAGCTCAGGCAGCAGCAACTCGCCGACCAGCAGAAACAGGATCAGTTGAAGCAGCAGAAGGAAGAGCAGCAGGCCCAGGCCGAGGCGCAGAAGAAGGCGGATGCCGAGAAGGCCGCAAAGGCGAAGGCGGCTCAGGCGCAGGCCGATGCGCAGGCGAAGAAGCTCGATGCCGAGCGTCGCGCACGTCTTGCGCAGATGCAGGGCATGGCCGGCGGCGAAGGTTCGACCGGCGAAGGTCTCGCGAAGAGCGGCACCGGCAGCGGTGCGGGCGGCAACGCGGCATCGGCGGGTTATGCCGAGAAAGTGCAGCGGCGCGTGCGTCCGAACATCGTCTGGGCGGGTGATACGCAAGGTCTGGAAACGGTCGTCGCCGTTCGCTGTTCGCCGACGGGCACGCTTCTGAGCGCAACGATCACGCGCGCCAGCAGCAACGCCCAGTGGGACGATGCAGCACTTCGGGCCGTCCAGCGCTCCGATCCGATGCCGCTCGACACCAATGGCAAAACGCCGGCCAGCTTTACGATTACGCTGCGGCCGGCAGGTTGATGGCAGACGCGACGCCCTTGTGCTACAAGGAGTCCGCCCGGGAACGAATTGAGCGATTCCGGGTCTGTCTGCTGTCGTAATGTGGTAGAAAACCCGATTTTGGAGAATCCATACAGCATGAGTTTGATGATCAAGTCAGGCCTGAGGGTGCTCCTGGCGTCGTGCCTGGTCGCGGCGGGCAGCAGCGCACACGCGCAACTCAACGTCCTCGTTACGGGCGTGGGGTCCACCCAGTTTCCGATCGCTACGGCGAATTTCGCTGGCGAAGCGAATTCTCCCCAGCAGGTCAGCACCATCGTGCGCCAGGATCTGCAGCGTAGCGGCAAATTCACCAACATCGATGCGGGCGCCACGCCTGTCGCTGAAACGGATTCCGTCGACCTCGGCAGCTGGAAGGCCAAGGGTGCCGACGCATTCGTCTCGGGTAGCGTGAACCACCTTGCCAACGGCCAGTACGAAGTGCGCTTCAAGCTCTACGATACGGTCAAGCAGCAGAGCCTCGGCGGTCTCGTACTCGTGAGCCCGGAAAGCGGTCTGCGCATGAGCGCGCACAAGATCGCGGACTACATCTACGCGAAGCTGATGGGTTCGCGCGGCGTGTTCGCCACGCGCCTGTCGTACGTCATCAAGACGGGCGGCCGTTACCAGTTGCAGGTCTCCGATTCGGACGGCCAGGACGCGCACATCGCGCTCTCGAGCCCGGAACCGATCATCTCGCCGGCATGGTCACCGGATGGCACGAAGGTGGCCTACGTGTCGTTCGAGAAGAAAAAGCCGATCGTCTATATCCATGACCTGCCCACGGGTCGTCGTGTCGTCGTATCGGACCAGAAGGGCAACAACAGTGCGCCCGCCTGGTCGCCGGATGGTCGCACGCTCGCGGTTGCGCTCTCGCGCACCGGCAACACGCAGATCTTCGCGGTCAATGCAGATGGCAGCGGTCTGCGTCGTCTGACGCAAGGCAGCTCGATCGATACCGAACCGGCCTTCTCGCCTGACGGCCAGTCGATCTATTTCACGAGCGACCGCGGCGGCGCACCGCAGATCTACAAGATGTCCGTTCAGGGCGAAAGCAGTGGCGGCGCGCAGCGCGTGACGTTCTCGGGCAGCTACAACACGAGCCCGCGCGTGAGCCCGGATGGCAAGGAACTCGCGTACATTTCGCGCACGGGTGGTGGCTTCAAGCTGTATCTGCTGGATTTGCAGACCGGCTCGGCAACAGGTCTCACCGACACAACACATGACGAATCGCCCAGCTTCGCGGCGAACGGTCAGTACATTCTTTACGCCACAGAGGTGAACGGCCGTGGCGTCTTGGCCGCGGTGTCGACCGATGGTCGTACCCGGCAGGTCCTGTCCGTTCAGGGCGGCAATGTTCGCGAGCCGTCCTGGGGCCCGTTTATGCAATAACACACAAGGAGAGTAACAAATGATGTCCAAACTTCGTATCGCATTTGCCGTATTGATGCTCGGCGCGCTTGCCGCATGTCATTCGGGTGTCAAGCTCGACGAAAACGCCAACAAGGGCGGCGCAGTCAGCACGCAACCGAACCCGAACGCGGTTGCCCAGGTGAACGTCGATCCGCTGAACGATCCGAACAGCCCGCTCGCCAAGCGCAGCATTTACTTCGACTTTGACAGCTACTCGGTCAAGGACGACTATCAATCGCTGCTGAGCCAGCACGGACAATACCTGAAGAGCCATCCGGATCGTCACGTGCTGATCCAGGGCAACACCGACGAACGTGGCACGAGCGAGTACAACCTGGCACTCGGCCAGAAGCGTGCTGAAGCTGTGCGTCGTTCGCTGTCGCTGCTGGGCGTGTCGGATTCGCAGATGGAAGCCGTGAGCCTCGGCAAGGAAAAGCCGCAGGCAACGGGTCATGACGAGTCGTCGTGGGCGCAAAACCGCCGCGCAGACCTCGTGTACCAACAGTAACGGATGATGAGCCGAATGACGCATCGTTTCTCCTGGCTGCGGGTTGCCGCAGCGGCCTGCGTCACCGGTACGGCCCTGATGGCCGGCCCGGCGCACGCAGGTATGTTTGACGACGACCAGGCCCGTCAGGCGATCCTCGATCTGCGCACCAAGACCGACAGCCTGTCGAGTCAGCTATCCGCTGCACAGCGCACGATCCTCGATCAGTCCAACCGTCTCGACCAGCTAAACCAGCAGGTCGCGACGCTGCGTGGGCAGAACGAGGACATGGCCAACCAGCTCGCTACGGTGCAGAAGCAGCAGAAGGACTACTACACCGACCTCGACGGCCGGTTGAAGAAGTTCGAGCCGCAGCAGCAGACGGTCGATGGTGTGCAGGGCGCGATACAACCGGGTGAAACAGACGCGTTCAACGCCGCTTCGCAGCAGTTCCGCAGCGGCGATTTCAAGAACGCGGCCGCGTCGTTCCGTGCGTTCATCACGAAGTATCCGCAGAGCCCTTATCAGCCGACCGCGCAGTACTGGCTCGGCAACGCGCTTTACGCATTGCGCGACTACAAGGGCTCGACGGCGACGTGGCAGGGCGTCGTGAAGAATTATCCGCAGCATCCGCGTGCGCCGGAAGCGTTGCTCGCGATTGCGAACAATCAGCTTGAACAGGGGCAGAAGGCAGCCGCCCGCAAGACCCTGGAGCAGATCGTCGCGCAGTACGGCGGCTCGGACGCAGCGCAATCGGCTCAAAGCAAGCTGTCGCAGATCAAGTAGACGCAGCTGCTTGCAGTACAGCGCGTAGCACCTGTCGTACGCCACGCGCGCCTCTCGCTGAAAAGCCCGGAGCATCGACTGCTCCGGGCTTTTCTCTTTACAATGCCGATGGCGCCGTGGGTTGACATGACCGCCGCTGCGTCGCTATAATTTCGCTCTCTTTGGGTCGTTAGCTCAGCTGGTAGAGCAGCGGACTTTTAATCCGTTGGTCACAGGTTCGAATCCCGTACGGCCTACCAAAGATTCCTGTAGTAAAACAAAGGGCCTGCGCAAGCAGGCCCTTTGTTTTTGCGCTTCAGGTGCGCGAGGGAGGCAGATTGGGAGGCAGCAATGACTGCGGTCCATTTCGGTCGACCGCATCACGCTACCGTTGACTGCGCCCCCCTGCTGCCGGATGCGGACACTTTTATCGGTGATCCGCTCTCCGGTCCGTTGGGTATCCGGCCAACCGACACCCGGGCCATTTGCCGTCACCCCGTCACGAGGTACGTGCCGTTCCGTGTGGTGACCGGTCGCGAGGCCGCGAATAAAACCCAGGGCTACACGCTGCTCCACCCACTACCTGGAAACCGACACGCGCGGGTTGTTCGGACATTCATGACGACCACACCGCATTACATCGACTACGCTTTGCTATAGGCGCGTTGGTCCTACAGGAAGTACGTCACGGTACAGCCGCCTGCATGCGCGTTCGTCGGATTGAGCTTTCGAAGTCCCATTGTGCGCAAAAAACTTCAGATCGCTCCAGCCAGCCACAGCGCGACGTTGACAGAGTAGCGGTGAGTGTCCCGCAGGGCTTGCTGCTCGGTCTGCATCCCGTTCCCAGGGGGTTCAGTCACAAAGTTCGGACAACCAAGTCGCGTGTCCCAGTTGTAGTCGGCAAAATGGTGAAAGGTACTTTGGGCGACTGCGGGGCCTCCCCGGATCGAGGGTTCGAATGCGACCGCAAGATTGAAACTCTTTCCTGTTACTTTGCTTTTGCCCCGCGCGATCACTCGAGCGGGTTCATCGTCAGGAGCGTCAACGGCGCCCTCATGGGGGTGTGCCGGCAGGAACCGGATCGCGCCGCTGGGAGAGTCAGGGTCCGCCAATACTGGATGTGTGGGTCCAACGATCGTGACTTCCTGAAAGTCTCCGTTCGCACCCGAGTGAAAATTGGGCCAGGAGATGTGGGGTGAGAACGGGTCGTCGGTCACACATCTGGATTGGTCGGGATCTATATTGTGCGTGTGAAAGTGGTGTGCCTTGCCCACCCCGCCCAAACTGCACAGCGAACTGCCCAGATCCATGTGATCCCTCGTGACCAACAGGCCGCGACCCGCCTGTCGGAATCGCGTGATTCCTCCACAGTCCTCGGGGGTAAGACCGTCCCCTTCGTCAACGGCAAACAACCACAACTCGTCGAACTCGGTTTCATCGAGACGGGAAAGAATCGGGTCTGGCTGCCCGAGCCGCTCGCGGTCCCGTGCAACGACGTTGAACGTCACGCGCCCTTCAGAATCTCGATGTGTCCGCAGTAATTCTGCCAGGCGGCTGAACCGCGCAATCGACCAGTTGTCACCGCCAGGCAGGATGGTCGTTTGAAGCAGGATCTGGATGGTATGCATGATGGTCAGTTAGTCACGTCAATCAATCATGGAGCGGAACGAGCCGCCTGGTAGACGTTTCCAGGGTAGCGAAAGGCTCGCGATGTATATCTCCGCGCGAAAGGTATCAAACCTCAGTTCCCGAATGGGACCGTCGGTTCCGTCTCGTTCGTGTCCACCACGAACACCGCGAGGAGCCTGGCCGGCGCGCGGGTCGAGCTGTCCGTCGCACTGCTGGTTCCCGACGCACAGCCATACTCGGTGTTGCTGGTCGAGGTCGACCCCGATTGCGCGTTTTGCAGGTCAGATGTGCCCTGAGCATGCGCTACGCTCGCTATAGCACATCGTCATCGTAGGCGGGCGCCGCCTGTTGCGGTAGACACGCAAACCGACACACGGTGTTGCCCGCCGAGCACCAATCAAAGACAGGCCCAGGCTGCCAGCAGGCGATATCACTGCGCGCGTTGCAACGCGACATTGACGAGGAGATCCTCGGGTGACTTCAGCTGGGGGCGTAATTGCCGTGGCTTCAGCACAGCCTGCGGCGGCCCCGTGGGCGTCGCCGAACTGAGCAGATGGGCTCGACCGGCGAGACGGTCAATGGCCGATCGCGTCGGCGTTGAGCGGACCAGCGGGCATCCACGGCTTTCCTTCCGATGCGTGGACCAGCGACCGCTTGCGCGAACTGATACTCGCGCGCTTCGGCGTCAACTACCCTCGTGTCTACACGTGGCAGATCGCCACGAACCTCGGGCTTGGCCACCGGCTGACCAGGTCGCGCAGCAGGAACGCATGGTGACGATCAGCGGCTAGTGCGCAGCTTGCAATTCGCCCCACGCCACCAGAATCTTTTGAATGCTGTGCGCGTATGCGTCCCGCTCTTTCGGCGACTCCGAGTGATACGCGCCGATCGCGCGCCACGTGTTGCCGTACTTCACCATCTTCTGCTTCAACAGCCACGCAGCGACATAGATGTTCACGCAGGCATCGGTGAGCGCGCGATGCGGGATGCCCTCGCGCTTCAGATCGCCGAAGTGAACTGAGTTGATCTGCAACTGGCCGACGTCGATCGAACCGTTTGCATTGCGGTTGATGGCGGACGGGTCGCCTTTCGACTCATGCCAGGCCACCGCACGCAGGATCGACGGATTGACGCCCTGATAGACGCCGGCCTGTTCGAAGCAATCGTCGGCATGTGCGGCGGCGCAGGATAGGGCAAGGGCCAGCGCTGCAATGAAGCGTTGAGTGAACACGATGGATGTCTCCGTTGTGACGGTCCGCGATGATGGCGGGACGCGCCGACAGTTATCTGGCCAACGCGAGGTCAAGCTGGCGGTCGATGGTCTTCAGGTAGGCGCGCGACGTGTCGGAGACGACGAGGCGCGCAGCTGGAGTCGTCGGCCGTATATCGGGCACGCGGGTCTTGCGCTTCTTCGCGGTGGGTTTCGTCACGAGCGGTTCGTCGTCGTCGCCCGTCGAGGGCGGCAGCATCGCGAGCGTCGGCAGCGGCGGATAGACCTTGTCCGCGGCGGCAGCCGCGCTGGGCGAGGCGGTCGTCGAAAGCATCGCAGTGGCGAGCGGCTGACCGGCAAACGCCGGCGAAGCTAGCAACAGGCTCGCTACGAGAACGGCAATCCGGTACATGACGTTGGCTTCCTTATAGCGGCGTTGAGGCGTCGTTGTGCGGGTCGTCAAGGCGTCGGCTTGATCGACACGCTATACGGCTGATTCGCGCCGGCCGTCAGGTTTTCGAGGCTGAGCTTCGCCGTGTGCTGCGCAGGCACGCCTTTCCAGATCGCCTGGTTCAGGTACGGGAAGTCTTGGCCGAGGGCGGTCACAAGGATCGTCGTCGGCTGCTTTTGCGCGGCGGCGAGCGCGCCCGCTTTCGCCAGCACGGCCGTTAGCTGCGGATCACGCGCGCCGAGCGCGTCGGGCGGGATCGCGAAGCTGATCACTTCATTCGATACGGGCGGCCTCTCTGCTTGCGTGGCGGTGGTTGCGGGCAGTTGCGCGCAGCCGGCCAAAGCGACGAGAACCGCACCCAATGCGATCTGTTTCACATACCGCTCCCGGTAGTCGTTGGACGCTGTATCCGGTTTGACGGCAGCACGCCGCTGAACTTGATATTCAATCGGCAAACGTTTGCGAAATCGAAAGAGTTTTCTCAGAAATCGCGCCGGATCGCAAACACTGACCGTCGAAGTGGCGGAAAAGCGGTGAGGTCGCCCTGCATGCCGAGCGTGTTCGCAGGCTTCAAATTGGCGCCACACAAGACTGTCATGATCTCGTCATCGTGACCTTGCCAAGTCTTGCGGCTTGCCTTCTTTCTCGAATATGACTTTGGATTTCATCTGGCGGCTGCTGGCCGCCTTTGCTTGCGGTATCGCTCGGGCTCGAGCGGCAGGTGCGCAAGCGCACGGCCGGCCTGCGCACGATCACGCTGGTCGCGAGCGGCGCGTGCCTGTTCGTCACGCTCGGCATGCTGACGGGCAATGGCGTCGCGGGCGTCACGCAGATTGCGACCTATGTGGTGTCCGGCGTGGGTTTTCCTGGCGGCGGCGTGATCATGCGCGACAAGGGATCGATCCATGGCATCAACACGGCGGCGACGCTCTGGTGCTCGGCGGCTGTCGGGGTGCTGTGCAGCGCGAGACACTACGGCCCTGCGATGGCGGGCACCGTCGTCGTGCTCGTGACGAATACGCTGCTGCGCGAAGACTATTTCGTGTGGTTTGTGTGATCTTCGAACGCGGAGACGATGCCATCAATCATTGCTGCGATGCGCGCGGTATGCCGAAGGTCTTGATGCGTGACGAGCCAGATTTCGTAGACCGCCCCACGTGCGGGTTCCGGCCAAATCTGCACGAGGCCGTCGTGTTCAGCCAGATGTATCGGAAGCTCACCGATCCCGATGCCGGCCTTTACCGCGGTACGCAGCATGAGGCTGGAATTGAAGGTCGAAACGATGCGGCCCGCGTGTGTCGGTTCGCCAGCCAGAGTCGGTGATCGATTACCGGTCCAGTTTCCCTGGTAGACGACAAGATCGTGGCCCGCGAATGCGGAGCCAGCGGCGGGCTTGCCGTGCTGCTCGAGATAAGCATTCGATGCAAAGAGCGCCATGGGCCAGCGAGCAAGGCGCCGCGCGATCAGATCGGGATTGTCCGGCCTGACTGACCGGACCGCGATATCCGCTTCGCGCTTTGCCAGATTTAGCATGCGCGTCGACGTGTCCAGCAGGATGCGCACTTCGGGATGCGCAGCATGCAGGCGTTCGATGGCGGGAAGCAGGAAGTCGAGCGCGATCGAGTCGGTGCTGGTGACTCTTACGTCCCCCGCCAGCCGTGTATCCGTGCCTTGAGTTCGCCTGACGAGTTCGTGTGCGGAATGTTCCATTTTCTCCGCCGATCTCAGCGCGGCCTCGCCTGCGGCAGTCAACGCGTAACCCTCAGAGGTGCGCAGGAAGAGCGTTGCACGCAGGGCGTGCTCTAGCGCCGCAATCCGTCTGCCGACCGTCGCCTGATCGAGATTGAGCGTCCTGGCCGCGCCACGGAGCGTTTTTTCGCGCTCCACCGCGAGAAACACTCGCGCGTCGTCCCAGTTCATCGTGCTGCCCTCCATGATGCAAATTTGCATCGCACCACGTTAATAATGCTGCACATACGCATCAATGTCGAGGCCTATACTGAACGCAGGAGTTCCTCGTTCAGTGATCCGCCCGGATCAATCGAGCCTCATCTATAGCAGGAGTGCTATCCATGTCTGCTTCAACTTATCGTGTGCCGTCGTCCATGACGGCCATTGAGATCAAACAGCCCGGTGGTCCTGAGGTTCTGGTGCCGACTACGCGCCCTGTGCCGATGCCGGCCGCCGATCAGGTTCTGATCCGCATCCACGCGGCTGCCGTGAACGGCCCAGACGTTTTCCAGCGCAAAGGGCTGTATGATCCGCCCCCCGGCGCTTCGGACATTCCTGGTCTGGAAGTGGCAGGTCAAGTGGTTGCCGTTGGGTCCGACGTGTCCCAATTCCGGATCGGCGAACTGGTGTGTGCATTGATTCCCGGCGGTGGCTACGCAGAATATGCAGTCGCGCACGCCTGCAACACGATGCATATCCCCAAAGGCCTGACGTTGGTGGAAGCGGGGGCCATGCCCGAAACGTTTATGACGGTATGGCTGAACCTGTTCCAGCGCGGCAAGCTGGTTGCCGGCGAATCGGTGTTGATCCATGGCGGCGCGTCAGGTATCGGTACCACGGCGACCATGCTGGCGAAGGCATTCGGCGCCGCGAAAATCATCACGACAGTTGGCTCGCAGGCGCATCGGGAGGCCAGCCTGGCGCTAGGCGCAGACGTCGCGATAAATTACCGCGAGGAAGATTTCGTCGCCGAAACGAAGCGGTCTACCGATGGAATCGGCGTCGACGTGATCCTCGACATCATTGCCGGCGACTACGTGGCCAGAAACTATGATGCCGCAGCCATGGACGGACGAATCCTCCAGGTAGGCGTGATCGCGGGGCCAGCGAAGGATCTCAACATCGTGCCGATGTTGACGAAACGTCTGACGCATATGGGCTCAACATTGCGATCGCGCACATCCGCGGACAAGGCGACCATCGTCAATGAACTCGAGCGGCAGGTGTGGCCGCACATCGAGAGCGGCAAGATCAAGCCGGTTGTCTACAAGACCTTTGCGCTTGCCGACGCTCGTGGCGCTCACGAGCTGATTGATTCCGGCACACACTTTGGAAAGATTGTCCTTACGACGGGTGCCGATCTCATCGGCTGAAGCGTGGCTTGCAGCCAAAGCGGAGGTTGCGATCCTCCTGCCGGTTGCGTGATGGACGTCAAGAAAAAGCATTACTTTTAAAGGTCACGGTCTGTCTCACGATCTGCTCGACGATCGGCCGAAGTCGGTTCGAAAGCGGACGGAGGTGGATCGCGCCTGAGTGACTCAGACGGGTCGAGTACGGAAGTTCGATGCAGAGCCGCATTGGACGGCGTTTTTTCAGCGAGAGTCCGCTCGGCGAATAGCTGCGGACACATGCCGACTAGACGCCAGCGACGCAAGCGGGTCGACTCCTGTCTTAAGCTTCGCTCACATACGGCCATTCGTTGAGCGCGGGACTCGATGGGCTGCGGATGACCGCTTTGGCCTGCGGATGCAGCCGGTGCGCCGACGAGTTCGGTTGCTTCCTGGTCGGGCAAAAGACATGCGAGTTACCACCACTCCGCGTGATGGCGAATGTCCGCTTCGACAAGACCTGTCTGGCAACGATCGCTAAGGGTGGTTCGATGCCTGTTTCGTCTATACGACTGTCAGTACGAGGTGGTGCGGGCGGGCGTCAGACAAGGCGCGATGGAGGGAATCGCGGAGACCTTCGCTGCGGTCGGAGTCTTGCGCCGCTATGGCGATTGAAGAGGCTGGCGTGGTTCATCAGGCGCCGGTTCTGGCTCACATGAGAATCGCCCGTGCCGCGCTGCGAAAGGTATTCGGCGTTTCGGGCCTAACCTTTGATAGAACCACGCCGTTTTTTGCTCAACGTTCAGTCATGGTGGCGATGTTTGTGATGGCGCTTGTCCGGTCGGTAGCCGCGGGCATAGTCGTCCGTGTACGAATTGGACCGCGACATGTTACCGCCAAGCGCTGAACCCGCGCCGCCGCCCACGGCCGCGCCGACGAGGCCGCCCGTGCGGCCGCCCATCGCATTGCCTGCCGCTGTGCCGGCACCGCCCCCGAGCGCGCCACCGATGATGGCGCCCGTGCGTTCCCTGCGGTTTGACGTGACTGCGCCGCCGGCGCCGCCGCCGACTGCACCGCCAATGACGGAACCCGTGCTGCCGCCTACTGCGCCACCCACGGCAGCGCCGGCTACGCCGCCGAGCGCGCCGCCAAGGGCATTGTTCATATCGCCGGCCACCGCCGGTAACGACGCTGCTGTGGTGAGCGCTGCAATGGCAACAATCTGGAAGATTCTCTTCGACATAAAAGGTCTTTAGTTTTTGGGACGGCGCCGAGTATAACCGCCCTCCGAAATGTTTTTGTAACTCGCCAGTTCGGACCTCGGTAAGAGGTGTAACAAAATGATCCGATGGCTTTTTAGTGAAACGCTTTCGGCACCTTTGGCGTCAGGCTGCAGTCGGGCCATGAGCTGCCGCTCGCTGCTTGCGTCACGCGGTCATTCGAGCGGCGGCTATGCTCAAACAGCGGACCGTCACGGTCGGATGGCGCCAGGCCAGTCGTCTGCCTTTGCAGACGTTCACGTGTCGGCGGGCGCCGCTCCAGTGTCATGATGCCCTGAAGGCGGGACTTGAGGCCAAAGGTGGGACTCAGCCGAACGTGAACGCGTAAGCCAGCACGCCAGGGTCGAGAAACGTGATTTCGAAGGTGCGTTCGCCGCCGCCATTGGCCATCCGCACGAGCTGGTAGAGACGCTGCTCGGTCACCGTGCCGTTCCCGTCAGCATCGATGTCCGTGCCGCGGTCGGCGCCGGGCGCCTTGCCGTCGATCAGCACGCGGAAGCGCACGGGCCTGCCGTCGCGACCGGGGCCCAGCACCAGATGCAGGTCACGGCCACGGAAACGATAGACGATGCGTCCGTTGGGGCTGTCGAGCCGGGCATTTTCGTCGCCCACCGACCAGCGCCCGTCGAGCGCCCACTGGTTGGCCGTCAGGGTCGGGGGCGCGTGATATGTGGCAGTCTTGTCCTGCGCCACCGGGCCGCCGACGAAGTTCTGAGCGCGCGCATAGCCGACGTAGGTTTCCGGTGAACGCCCGGCGTCGCTGGATCCGCCGGCTTCCGCGCCCTGCGCGTTCGGTTGCACGTAGGCGCCAGGCAGGTTCTTCTGGCCGGCCTCGGTGAGCAGCCGGCGGATCACGTCCTCGCTTTGGTTGTAGTCGCCTTCACCAAAGTGGTGATGACGGATATGCCCCTGCGTGTCGATGAAGTAATGCGCAGGCCAGTACTCGTTGCCGAAGCCCTTCCAGATTGCGTAATCGTTGTCGAGTGCGACCGGATAGTCGACGCGCAGGTCCTTCACGGCATTGACGACGTTGCGAGGATCCTTCTCGAACGCGAACTCGGGTGCGTGCACGCCGATCACCACCAGGCCGTAATCCTTGTACTTGTCAGCCCAGCCGCGCACGTAGGGCAGCGCGCGGATGCAGTTGATGCAGGAGTAGGTCCAGAAATCGACCAGCACCACCCTACCGCGCAGCGACTGCGCGGTGAGCGGCGGGCTGTTGAGCCACAGAGTTGCGCCATCGAGCGCGGGCAGATCGCCTTCCACCGACAGCGGATCGCCGCCGGTTTTGACAGCGAGCTGCACGAGAGGCGAAGGGCGCAGCGCGTCGATCAGCTTCTGTTCCATGCCGCCAGTGCTGGCCAGCGACACTCGTGTCAGCGGGCCGGTATCCAGCCCCAGCACGATTGAGGCCACGCCCGCCAGCACCAGCACGCCCAAGGCGCGACGCACCCATTCACCAGCGCCGAGCGAGCGCTTCATCGCGACGAAGACGCGCCCGCCGATCAGCAGCGCGAGCGCGAGCGACGTCGCCGCGCCGGCCGCATAGGTGCAGCAGCAGCGTCGTCTGGACGCTGGCCCCCTTGAGGGCGGCGCCCGTGAGGAGCAGGCCCAGGATCGGACCCGCGCATGGCGCCCATAGGAGCCCCGTGGCCACACCCAGACCCGCCGCCGAGAGCATCGAATCGTCCTGGCTCCCGGTGTGCTCGGTGAGCTTGTTGCCAAGCGCCACGAACGGACGGGTGATCCATTCGGCGACGCGCTCCGAGAGCAAGGTCAGGCCAAGCACGGCGAGCACGGCCAGGGCGACGAAGCGGCCGTACTGATTGGCGCGGACGGCCCAGCCGCCGCCGACGGCGGCCAGCGTGGCGACCACGGCGAAGGTCAGCGCCATGCCCACCAGCATCGGCAGTCCATTGCGCGCGAACGGGCGGTCTGCTCGCGAAAATACGAAAGGCAGCACCGGCACGATGCACGGACTCAGGATGGTCAGTGCACCGCCGAGGTAGGCAAGGATCAGTAATAGCATGGTGGCGACATCCGTGAAGGGTTATGGTTATGTCCCGAGCTGAGTGGCATACACCCGCGATTGCCGCGAATTGACAACCAACGTGGGTATCTGCGATGGGGGCGGGCCGACTGGCGACGGTGTCGGCCGTCGGCGCAAAGCCGACAGGTGCCCCATCGAGACGATCACCGGTTAGTTCGTCGACTTCGCGGCAGCCTCAATCACTCGCGCGACCGCGGCCGGCTGAGAGATAAAGACAGCGTGGCTTGCGCTCACCTCGGTCACCTTGGCACCCGAGCGTTGATACATCCAGCGCTGAAGCTGGGGGCTCACTACATGATCCTGGGAGGTCAGGATGGCGTAGCTGGGCTTGGTTCGCCATGCCGCCGCAGAGACAGGAGCTCCCAAAGCCTTCTCGGCGAGCTGCTCCTGCGAGTCCGCCAGGAATTGGGCGTCCGATGGCGAGACATCCGCTGCATAGGTCTCGCGGAATTTCGCCGGTGGAAGGAAGAAATACTTGTCCGGAGTCGCCCGCATCGCATCGTTGGGCGCGGCGAACTTCTGCAACAGTTGACCGCTGGCTTCGCCTGCGTCGGGTTGCAGTGCGGCCACATAGACGAGCGCACTGACCTTCGGGTCCACACCGGCCTCCGTGATCACGGAACCGCCGTAGCTGTGGCCGACCAGCACCACCGGGCCCTGCTGCTGATCAATGACGCGCCTGGCGGTATCAACGTCCTCTGCAAAGCCAGTGAGCGGCTCTTGCACGATCGTTACATGGTAACCATCCTTGACCAGGATGTCGTGGACGGCCCGCCAGCCGGAGCCATCCACCAGTGCGCCGTGAACAATGACGATATTTTTCGCAACCGACTCGGCGTGAGCCATCGTGATGCCCAGGGCAATCAGGGTGGCAATGGCCAGTTTCTTTCGCAGTGCAAACATTTTACTCTCCAGGATTATCTGCAGTTACCCGTCGTTTCGCGCAATCAGGCTTGACGGGCGAGCAGTGATCGGTGATAGATAACAGGGAATCAGGCCAGCTTGTTCTTCATGGCCAGAACGTCGATCAGCTCGACCGACGGCGGACTTGCCAGCATCTCCTCGACCCGCGCCATCAGCGAGTTGGCCATGTCGCCGGCGAGGTGTGCCTGGCGATCCTCGTCGCTCGCAAAAGCGTCGAAGACGCCGAACGTCGTCGGCGAGAACTTCAGGGCGAACCAGATCGGTGTGGTTGCCTCCCGATTCGTCATTTCAAGGCCGGCGTCAAGGAAGTCTGCTAGCGACCGCTCCTTTCCCGGCTTCGCTTCAAGTCGTACGAATAGTGCTTTCTTGATCATCTTTGCTCTCCAGTTTGCGCGTGAACGGTTCACGCGTTGGTCCAGACTTTACAAACGCCGCGCGCTGGAGAACACTGTCTGAATCGACAACTTTGATATCAATTCGGCCATGCGAATTTTTGTCCTTGCGCTTGAGGGGGTGTTCGACACGGGTCTCACCACCATGCTCGATGCTTTAACGATCGCCAACGAACTGGCGCGCGCGATGGGGATCGCCACCCCGGGCTTTGACATCACCGTGGCCGGGATGCGGCCTCAGGTGCACACGGCGCTTGGGCTACAGGTTCCCGTGCGCGATATGACAGACGCCCCCGCCCCGGATTGGGTCGTTGTACCGGCGCTCAACCGGACGACGACCGATCTGCTCGTGCCTTCGCTTGGCCGGGCCGACGTGATTGATGCGCTAGGCGCCTTGCGCTCGTGGCACAGTGCCGGTGCCCATGTTGGCGCCGCCTGCACGGGTACGTTCGTGCTGGCCGAAAGCGGCTTGCTCGACGGGGGCGAAGCCACGACCACCTGGTGGCTCTCGCCGGTGTTCCGGCAGCGTTACCCCGACGTGCACCTGGATGTGCATCGCATCGTAGTCCCCAGTGGCAGCACGGTGACCGCGGGGGCCGCCCTGAGCCATCTCGACCTTGCGCTCTGGCTGATCCGCAACAACAGCCCTGAGCTTGCGGCGCTCGTGGCCCGGTACCTCGTATTCGATTCGCGGCCGTCGCAGTCCGCCTTTGCGATCTCCGATCACCTGGCCCATTCGGACCCGCTCGTCGAGCGTTTCGACCGCTGGGTGCGCGAACACCTCAACACGGCCATCGCGCTCGACGACGCCGCCGAAGAATTGGCGACCAGCACGCGAACGTTGACGCGACGTCTAAACGAGGTGCTCGGTAAAACGCCCGTCGAGTACATTCAGGATCTGCGGGTCGAGCGCGCCGTCCATCTGCTGAAGACGAGCAAGCTTAGCGTGGATCGCATCGCCGAGCAGGTCGGCTACGCAGACGGCGTCACATTGCGCACGCTGTTGCGGCGGCGAATAGGTAAGGGGGTCCGTGAGTTGCGGGCGTCGTGAGTCTTATCGACTATTGGAGTATGCCGGTGGCCGTGCTCGACCGGTCCCACGGGGAGGATTTACCAGCTGAAGCGCGGGGTCGAATGACGGCGTCACCCTTCTAGCAACGGCCGCCAGCCCGCTCACAGCAGTCCCATGGTCGAACCTTTCAGTGTCGCCGCCGCGCGCGTGGAGCAACTGAGCTTGCGAAACACGTTTTCGACATGGGTGCGCACCGTGCTCGGACTCAGCGCCAGTTCGCGCGCGATCTCCTTGTTGCTCGCACCGAGGCTGATCGCACGCAACACGTCCGTTTCGCGCGCCGACAGACTCAACGCCTGCTGTCGAGAGCGGGTGCCCCTACGCGGCGTAGGCTTGGAAACGATCAACGCGTCGACGACATCCCTATCGAATCGTCCTTGGTCCGCTTCTGCGCGCAACACCTTCTCCGCTTCGTCCGCCGACATTGCATCGCGCCAAGGCCGCGGGGAGCGCAAGGCGACCCACGCCACCGACGCCGCGAGAATACGCGCCTCGAGCGTCAACGCTTCGCCGCCCACGCCTCGAAAATACCCTGAGCCGTCAAGCCGTTCGTATGCGTACGATGCAAGCTCGGCGACCTGCGCGAGCGCCCCGCTCTGCTTGCCCGCGCGCGCGGTCCAATACGGGACGAGCCGTACCTTTTCCCACGCGGATGAGGATAGACGCCCCGCTGTTTGCCACAGCGCATTGGGCACTGCCGCGCGCCCTATGCCGTGAATCAGGCCTGCGCAGTAGAGGCGGTCCTGTGCCGGCGCGTCGAGCGCGAGCCGTTCGCAGCACGTGGCAGCCGTCGCCGCGACTGCGCGCGAGAATCCCGTCATCCAAGGCAGCTTAAGATCGATGACGTCCGCGATGAGTTCGGCCGACGTCGTCTGGCGCATCTGCGGCGTCATGAGCTCGTTGTCGGCCTGAGCCGCTTGAGTACGCTCCAGCGCGTCCAGCCATTGCGACGCATGCGCGATGACAATCGTCGCCAAACGCTCCGGATAGCGCGCGTCGGCCTGTTGGGCGATCGATTTGAGCGCACGCTCGAGTCCGTAGACACGGCTGAATATTTCCAGGTCGCCTGCCAGCCACACCACGAATACGGCATCCGGCACCGCGCCGCCGGCCAGCCGGTCCGGCATGCCGCTGCCGTCCCACTTCTCGAAGATGTGCCACAGGGCGGCCTCGGTCTCGCGCTCAAGCCCCATGATCCGTGCGACTTCGCTGGACACCTCGCAATGGATCTGAGTCAGGGACATCAGCGCGGCATTCACCCCGCCGAGCGTTTCAAGCGGTCCTGCCCAGTCGGGTCGCAGCGCCAGCATGGCCTCTCGCCCCGCGACATCGTCGCCGAGCACATCGGCGAATCCCGACGCATTCGCGGTGCAACCGGACCAGCGCAACAGCGAAGCCTCCACCACCGCGGCGCGGCCGGATTCGCCCAAACCGGACGCGCGCGCCAGCCGGGCCGCGAGCCACGCCGTGCGCAACGAGTGGTCGGTCGGCTGGCCCATGCTGAGGTCGCCGATGAAGGCGAGCGCCTTGACCGCGTCGAAAATACGAATTGCGAAACCGTCGTCGTGCACCTCTGGCGATGCCTCCTATGATCATGGCCCAAATGGCGTCCATCCGGGATGGGCACCATTCCCATCGCCGGCTTGCGGCGGGGTCGGTCATTTGACCGATACCGTCCAGACAGGCTGCTCGCGATACTGATGGCTCACTCTACACCTTGGAGGAAATGCATCATGAACAGTCAGTTGAAGAGATGTCTCGCATCGGCGCTATTGCTCGCGAGCGCATTTTCGCTGAACGCAGCCCATGCCGCCCCGCCGCAGGATCTGAAAGGAACGAACGTCGTCTTGGTGCACGGCGCCTTCGCCGACGGATCGAGCTGGGACAAGGTGATTCCGTTGCTCGAAGCGCGCGGTCTACATGTGGTTGCGGTTCAGAACCCGCTCAGTTCGCTTGCGGATGACACGGCGGCCACCCGGCGCGCAATCGACCAGCAAACCGGTCCGGTCGTGCTCGTGGGCCATTCGTGGGGCGGCGCCGTGATCACCCAGGCCGGCAACGACGACAAGGTCAAGGCACTCGTGTACGTCGCCGCTCTCGTCCCGGATAGCGGCGAATCGGTCAACGACTTGTTCAAAGGCAAGCCGGCGACGCCCGGGGCGGGCGAGTTTAAGAAAGACTCCGCGAACTTCCTGACGTTGTCCACCAAAGGGGTGGTGAACGATTTCGCCCAGGATCTGCCGCCGGCGCAAGCACGCATCCTCGCCGCGACCCAGGGCCCCTGGTTCGCGGGGGCCTTGGACGACAAGGTGGGCACTGCGGCGTGGCACACGAAGGCGTCATGGTACCTGGTCGCCAACCAGGATCGGATGATCGATCCGCGCGCCGAGGAAGCGATGGCCAAGCAGATCGGCGCAACGACGACACATGTCAATTCGAGTCACGTCCCGATGTTGAGTCAGCCGAAGGCGGTTGCCGACGCGATCATCGCAGCGGCAAGCAAAGTCCACTAACAGCGGCATTGGCTCCGGCGGGTTGCAAGGTCGCTTCGGATAATCCATGGCGCGAGTTCATGCCGACAAGCAATCCAAACAGAAACTGACCGGCCAGCCAGGCGTGAAGCTCGGTAGCCCGGGTCAATTGCGCGCATCGCGCCGGACCGCCTGGGGCGGAACGCCGAACCCGCGCATGAAGGCCTCGCGCATATGGCGACTGTCGCAAAAGCCGGTTTCCTTTAAGGCCGCTGGCAAAAAGCTGACCGGTCTCATGCCGGGTGAAGGTTTCGACATCTTTCAAGAGTTCTACGTCAGCGACGCACCATCCGACCAAGGAGACGGACTCACCGTCTATTTCGGGATGAGGGTGACGGTGGAGCAGTCTACGAGCTCGGAACGGTTCGCGTTTTTAGAAAGTCAGGTGCACCCGTTAGCGAGGCCAACGCACGCCTGCGACTCTCGTTTTCATATCCGTTTGCCGAGACGGTTATCCGAGGTGGCCTCGACAAGCTGCCGGGATGGGCTGAGGGCACCAGATTCTGTTGGACTCCGAGCGATCAGTCAGGGTTGTGCGCGTGCCGCGCTTCGTTCTTTGCGCTGAACACGAATGCTTCGTCGATCGCGTGTCCGTTGTCATGAAGCGGCGAAACAAACGACGCGACACGGCCGCAGGGCTAACGGCCAATGAGCAATGCGACACAGAGCGCCACCCCGAACCCGTAGGTTCCCAACGCCCCGATTGCCCGGGCCGGATTGGGCTTCGACATCGTGGGCCACGCAAGTAGCGAAACCACCAGGAGCAAGCGGCAGGCCGTTGCGCCTGCCATGCACCAGAGCTGCCAGTGAGGCGGATTCTGAGCGCCGAGGTACAGAAACAGTAGCGCGAAGAACGGTGCGTATTCGGCGGTATTGCCGTGGGCGCGAACCAGTTTGGTCAGCAGCCGGTCAGGCTCAGGCGCGTGGCCGCTCAGCTGGCCGACGCGAGAGCGCACGACCGTGATGGTGAGTCCGAGTACGAACAGGAGCAGACCGAGGATAACGGTGCAGGCCAGTGCGATGCTGTTCATTCCATACTCCTTGCATGGCAGTTGAAATCAGCGATTCCGGGACGCCTTGCGGGCGATAGTGAGTGACGGTCCGGACACTCTTCCTTGCTCTTGGGGAGGAGGGCGACACCCGAAAATCTCTCCCAACCGACACGGCGCGATATGCGTACCGAACGCCGTTCGCACGGCGTCGTCCGCGCCTTTGAGTTCAGCGCAGCGACCGGAAGCTCGCGCGAACCTCGTCCGAGAAAGCTTGTGGCTGCTCCCAGGCCGCATTCACATGTGACGGATTCGTAAGACGCAAGCAACTTCTCATTCACTATATGTCTCCGGAAGGTCGATTTGACAACCTTCTAGCTGGTAAGCCGGGGCGCCATCAGAAAATCAGACATCGCTGGAGGACATGATCTTGGCGCAGTCTCGAACGGGCAAAATGCGGCGTGACTGGCCGCACGAGGTAAGAAAGGGGCGTCACGGTAGCTGCGCCGGCTTTTCAGGGCGTTCGGGCAACCTTGCGTCGCAGCTGGCCGGCGGATAGCCAGAGCGCAGAAACGAGAAAATAGACGGCGCCCACCGCTGCGTAGACGACCACTTTGGCAATAGCGGGAGGCATTGGCGCGCGGGCTTGTACGATGAAAAATGCACCCGCCAATGCCGATTGGCCTCCGCTCAAAATCATTGCCCATTGCGCACCGAAGCGCTTCCAACGGTGGACGGCGGTGCCGAGTTGGAGCAACCCGGAAAGTATGGCCCAAACGCCAAATACTCCAAGCACCCAGTTCATGCTCACCCTCAATGCCACAATCACTGCAACCGTTGTCATGACACTGACGAGGACGTTGATCGCCTGGGTACGATTTTCAGCCATCCCGCCGCTACGCGACATGTCGTTGTAATTGGCTAGCGCATCCCATGCAGGATAGACGACGAGCAGCGCAGCTATGCCAGCCGGGGAATGCTGCCCGACGGAGGAAGCAAGTACGACCCAGATAGCGGAGAAGGCGGTCCGGACAAAGTAATAGTGCTTGAGCCAGCGTTCTTCCCGAGCGCGAGTGATCTCTTCGTGATCCATTGGTAACTCCGTAATGTTTTTAACGAACTTGCCAGTTCATAGGGTGCCGGGCGCTTCTGGAGGCTGATATCCACTATGGCGCGCCTCCGGTTGGCGCCACGTGAGCTATTGCACAGATTGGGCTCGCATCGGTAAAAAGGATTGCACTCGGCTTATCCTGGCGCCATCGGTCAAATGACCGACCCTGGCCGATATCATCGAAAGCAGCGACATCGGCAAGCGAGGCCTGATGACGGGTCGACAACGTCATTCGGCGTACGACCGCTCTGTTAAAAGAATGCGACGCTCAGACGCCGAGGCGCTGACCGACTGCTACGGGTCGCTACGGGGCATTGGGCCTTCTTCGTGCTTGCCGCACATAATGTGACCGTTCTGCAGTTTGAGACGCAGCTTCTTCCTGGCCTCGGTGATGACGTGGGTCAGGTACTTCTTGCGACGAGGAACTCGCGTGAATTCTTTCCAGCGCGCCAGGCCTCTTGACTGACTCTCTGCGAGAACGGGCGCCGGGACTGGCATCCTGAAGCATGCTTCGCTTCCGCTTGATACGGCGCCCGAGCCTGCTCCCGCGCGACGCTACCAGCCATACTTCAGCTCCAGTCCAACATAATCGGCGTTGCTCCCGCCCAGCTCGCGGACGGAGTCTCCGACCTGGAAATGAACGGCCTCAACGGATGCAATCAGGTTGGTCGCCACGGTCCAGTCAGCACGTATTTGTGCGTAGGCGCCGGTCCATCGCGTGCCGTGGCCAGCAGTACCCGGGACGACAGCATTTCCCTGCTGATAAATGGCGTCGTTCGTGCTCATCCGCCATTGGAATCCAACGGCGAACAACAAGGCCAGCTTGCTGGACGGCTTGAGGGTAATCGAGGGCTTCACATGGATGAGGTTGGCATACCCCGTGTAACCCGCCAACGTGAAGTAATAACCGTTCGGGAAAAGCGGATTGAAGGTCTCGACACGACCGTCGTTCAAATGGCGGTCACCGGATGCCGCATCGACCTGCAAACCGAAGCGCGGTTTCCAGGGAGAATCGAGCGTGTAGCCGAGCAGCGAGCCAACCGCCCACGCAGCAATCGTTTTGTCGCCGACATGGCCCGTTTGGTACATCGACTCCACGTCCCAATCTGTGGCTGCGATTTTCCCCGTATATCGCAGGTCAAACACGTTGCGATGCTCATCGCCTTGCGCATCGAGGAACCGCGCACCGTCACGGGTGTAGAGCGAATAATATCCAGACAGGTCTCCAGGCCCAACGCCCTGCCGTTCGAAACGCACGCCGCTAAAGGTCAAATGGCTATTCGACGTGTCGTCGAATGCCTTGACGTCGCGGTACTGAACAGGTTGTGTCAGGTAACCGATGAAGCGCCATTTCCGGTACTCGTAATCGGCCCAGATAGCGTCGTACGCCTGGCGTACGTTCGGACCGTCGCGAACGGAAATGAACCGTTGAAGGTCGAATGCCATTTCCTGGCGGCCGACGCGGAATTTCACCGTTCCGGGCCCAAGCGGGCTGACCCACGCAACAAATGCCTGTTCCAGATCGAGCGGATTCTTGTCAACAGGCGTCACCGTATCCTTGCCGAACGGCCTGGCATCTTCGAGTTGCGCAAAGAACTGAAGGTACGGGCCAATACGCGCATCGGCACTGACCTGCGCGCGTTGGATCACGTAGGTATCCGAATGTCCCGAGCCGATGCCGAATAGAGGCGCATCGTTGACCTCGATGCGCTCGCGCAGATTGGCCCCGAGCGACAGATACGAATATGGGTCAGCTCCGAGCGGGATATATTTCAGGCTGTCCAGTGGCTTGCGGGGCACACAGGGATTCTTGAGAACGGACCAATCTTCTTGCCAGCGATTGAACATCACGACCGGCCGCCTGGCGTCGCACGTCTCAGTCGGCGTGTCGGTCTGCTGAGATGGTTGCCCCTCGTTATCCGCCCGCGTGTCCTCACAGAACCCGAGCGCAAGCCCTGCAACGGCAATCCCTATATATGTCGCGAGTTGCATCCCACCTGGCCTCCCGCCGTGTCAACATTGTTCTTCCTACCTCTGTAGCACGACCAGCGAGTGCGCCCGCAGGAGAAGTATCAAGAGGCAAGCTTACCTTCCGCGTTCCGGTGCATCCAGGCGTGAATTGCCAGCCAGGCGAGCCCGATTACCGGCAACAGTAGAGCCCAGAAGCCAAAGTTTCTGTAAGCCAGAGCACCGGCGACGGCGCCGAGCGCGAATGCTACGATTGCTGGAAGCATTTTGGCAATTCGCGTTCGCGCAGCAGTCTTGATGTCCGCTGCAACGCGTGGTGAACACAGGTCAAGCGCGTCGAGAATGACCTGCGTCACGTTGCCGGTCATGACGGTGTTCGGCACACCAGGCCGGGCAACAAGACGGCTGTGGGCGTTCTGGACACCCATCGCGGTCGCGCCAATCATTCCACACACGACCACTGCCCATTTTTCCGGGTTGAACTTGGGTCCGAGCCTGACACCTGCAAAGCAGAACGCCAGAAGCAGAAGCGCCTGCACGGCATAGAGCATGCACGCGCCGCGCATCGGGGTCTCGGGGTTTCCGCCACGAATGATGAAGCTGCTCAGCGCGACTCCCAGGATAAAAGCAGGAAACGCCATCAATTTAAGGAAGACGCCCTGCCCATACCCTGCGATGCCACCACCAATGAGCACGAAGTTCCCCGTCACGTGCGCGGTGAACAGGCCGAACAGCGCGACAAAGCTGAGAGTGTCGACATAACCAGCAGTTGCAGAGAGCAAATTATCGTCATTCATTGCTCACCCTGCTGGGAAGCGTTAGCGAGGATTGGCCCCTCGGATATTGACACTCCTTGATGGTGACGCTGCCCTATTTTGCAGCCGCGTGAATTTCCGCGATGTATCCGCCCGGGAACTGGACGATTGCGGATTCTCTCTGCTCCGACGTGAAAGGCTGCACGAGAACCGAAACACCAGCGGCCTGAGCTTTCTTCATGGTGTCATCGAAGTCCTTCACTTCATACCCGGTCATCTCGCGCCCATATGGGTACGGCAGATGTCCATCTGTCACAAAGACGGTCATGTTCCCGAATCCCGACGTCAGTCGAACGCGCCGGAAGGTATCGTTCGCCCGACCGATCTCAACGCCGGGCGCGTTGTGATTGTCGGAAATCACCTTCCCATGCGAGAACGCGACCCAGTTCCTGATGAGTGCGTCCGCACGTCCAGGCGAGACGTACACCCGGTTCTCCGGAACGGTCTCGAGCGCCTCGTAGTTCGGAGCCTGCGTATGCCAGTAGAGTTGCATGTGCACGCCGCCCGGCCACGAGATGACTGCATCACGCCCAATCGGGTCCGGAAAGGTATCGACCACGACATCGGCACCATGAGCCTTCGCCGATTTCATCGCGCCGTCCATGTTCGTGACGAGGTAGCCGGTACGCTCGTCACCAAACGGATGCGGAATCGGTGTCTTGAAGCCGAACACCGAAATCGTACCCACCGGCGTGAAGACCAGTTGGGACATCGTCTGGCTCGGAGTCGGCGTCACCTGGAAGACGCCTTGCTGCGATTTGTGGCCGCCAAACGTGGCGACGACGCTGTCCGTGAACTTATCGAAGTCCTCCGGTGCCACATACACGTGAGTGGTGTCGTACTGCGGCCCGACAGAGAAAAACGCCGACTGCGGCGTAATGTTTGCCTTTCCGAAAGAAGTCGACGGTGCACTTGCAACCAGACCGAGAGCAAGAGCAACGGCGACACCCAGGGATTGAAAGTTGCACATGATAGTGAGTTTCCTGTCCTTTTTTTAGACGCGAGAGCGTCGCTCACCGCTGGCCACATAGGTGACCATTACGAAGGCGGCAATCAGCCCCAGGTGCTCGAGAAAACTGTTCAACGCGATGAAGCGAGCCACACCTTCCAGACGCCAGAAGTTGTTCGCCACAAGCATTGCCACCACCGTCAAGCCAGCAAGTCCTCCCGCTCCGAGCCACGTGGACCTGTTGAAGATGACGCACAGGGAGCCGGCAATCTCCACGAAAATTGCCGAGGTAGCCCAAAGCCACCCCGGATGAAGACCGAAGTGCACCTGCTCAGCGACCGCGGCGTCGAAATGCATCAGCTTGGCGACGCCGCCAATGAGGTACGCTGAGACGAGACAGATGCGAACCAATGGCATCACCCACGGTTGACGAAGCAGCGCCGCTACCCAAGATGGACTGTCCGCCACGTCCCCTCCCGCTAGACCGCCCAGCACGCGCATCCCAGCGCGCCCCAAAAGCCCTTGTAGTCCGACGTCGGCGCATTGCCGAGCCACGCGCGCCGATGGTCGTGACCGTGAACGCGGCAAGCGCGCGCGCAGTCACATGCTGTCGACGCCACCTGCTGAAGCGGCGCGCCGGACTCGCCACCCTGCTTCCACGCGGCAAAGCCGCCATACCTTCGCACCGGCGACCAGTCAGGCATCGCCGGAGGAAGCGGACTATCGTCCAGCGAGGCGAATTCGCCAGTCGCATACACGACCTTGCCTCCTACGACCGTAAGCAAAGACGATGTGCCAGCGATGTCGTCCTCGGCGCAGGCAAAGAAGTCGCGGTCAGGGACGATAAGGTCCGCGAGCTGACCCACTGCGATCTGCCCTTTCTTGCCGACTTCATTCGAGAACCAGGTGACCTTCTCGGTCCACATGCGCAGGGCCGTCTCACGGTCCAGACAGTTGCGCTGCGGATAAATGCGCAGGCCGCCGACCGTCTTGCCGGTCACCAACCAGGAGAGGGAAACCCATGGGTTGTAGGACGCAACTCGAGTCGCGTCGGTCCCCGCCGACGTGTGAATCCCCTTCTCGAGCATTCGCGAAACAGGAGGCGTGCCCTCAGCAGCTTTCTCACCATATCGCTCGACGAAATACTCGCCCTGGTACGCCATTCGATGCTGGACGGCAACACCCCCGCCGAGAGCGGCGATGCGGTCCATCGACTTCTCCGTAACGGTTTCCGCGTGGTCGAAGAACCAGTTCAGGCCGGCAAGGGGTGTATCGCGGTTCACCTTCTCGAACACGTCGAGCGCACGACTGATGGTCTCGTCGTACGTCGCATGCATGCGCCACGGCCAGCGATTCTCCACGAGCACGCGGATGACGCCTTCGAGGTCCCCCTCCATTTCCGGAGGCATGTCCGGCCGCGCCACCCTGAAGTCCTCGAAGTCGGCCGCGGAGAACGTGAGCATCTCGCCTGCGCCGTTGTGCCTGAAGTAGTCGTTCCCGTCCTTATACTTCGACGTCTTCGTCCAGTTGAGGAAGTCTTCCTTCTCACCCTTGGGCTTTTGAGTGAACAGGTTGTAGGCCAGCCTGATGGTCAGCAGTCCCTCCGCGTCAAGCTTCTGGACTACCTCGTAGTCCTCCGGGAAGTTCTGGAAACCGCCGCCGGCATCAATGGCTCCGGTGACGCCCAATCTATTCAGCTCTCGCATGAAATGCCGCGTCGAGTTCAGCTGATATTCGAGAGGAAGCTTGGGCCCCTTCGCCAACGTCGCATAGAGGATGGCCGCGTTGGGCCTCGCGAGGAGCAACCCGGTCGGATTGCCCGCGCTATCGCGCACGATCTCGCCTCCAGGTGGCTCAGGCGTGTCCTTCGTGTAGCCCACCACTCGCAGCGCCGCGGCGTTCAGCAGCGCGCGGTCGTAGAGGTGCAGCATGAAAACCGGTGTGTCTGGTGCGGCCGCGTTCAGCTCCTCGATGGTCGGCAAGCGACGCTCGTCGAACTGGTGCTCCGTGAACCCACCGACGACACGTACCCATTGAGGCGGCGGCGTGATAGCAACCTGCGCCTTGAGCATCTCCATGGCAGTCGCCAGTGAGCGCACACCATCCCACCGAAGCTCCATGTTGAAATTCAACCCGCCACGGATGATGTGGAGATGGTTGTCGATCAACCCCGGAAGGGCTGAGCGTCCCTTCAGGTCGACCGTGCGCGTACTATCGGACTTGAGCTGACTGATCTCGCTGTCGCCGCCGACGGCAACGAATTTACCCTCCCTGATCGCAACCGCAGTGACAGTTGGCTTCGATTTATCTAACGTCGTGAACCGGCCATTAAGAAGAATCAAGTCCGGCGCCTGCTGGTGAGATGTCATGGACGCTTCTCCTCAGACGATACTCCCGCCATGGGCCGAGGTCCTCCGGAGTTCCGGCCGGGCAAGGACCCAAACAGGTGTTGATTGCAATGCTCCTCCTTCCAGGCCACACGCAAGTTGGCTCCGGAAAGCATTTTTTTTGCAACCGGGAAAATCTGTTCGCCCGCGAGTATGCCTAAAAGGCCCACCAGGGCGACGATAGGAGGCGCTGGCGACGGCACGCCAATCAAGCTGTAGACCACGCCTACCAGGATGCCAGCCAGCAGCGAAAGCACATACGCTTTCATCGACCAACCCTCCTCTAGTGCGCCGCGAGCAGTCACTCGCGACGACGATCACGAAGCCGAAAACTGGGAGTACCCCTACACGTATTCGACGAACTGGCTTCGAAAAGTGTCGCCCCACCTTGCAGCGACTGATGACGTGGCATCACAGGACGCGCTCCGGCACAATTTATACAAACTTCCGAGCAATACACATGATGACAAAGACAAGACGAGAAACCCGCTATCGAAGGACGACGAGTCTTTCGCTTTCCTCGCAGCTTATGACTTTCCACCTCCAAAGAAAAGCATCCTGTCGGCATCGAACACATACATAAAACCCTGATATCGCCATCTCCAGCTTCACATCCGGGCAATGTGGACTATGCTTCTTTTGGACCACGAGACGGCAATATCATGTCTTATTTCTCCAGCGAGAGTCACGTCGTTATTCGCTTCATTAGACCAACGCAAGTGGCTCTTCCGGCGCTCAAATCTGGCGCGACGTTTTGGTAGAACCTCATAGAACGGATGGCATCATGAGCAAAGAGAAACTGGAAGTACTTACTCCGATCAACAGCCAGATCATCTTCATCGACCAACAGCCTCAGATGGCCTTTGGCGTCCAGTCAATCGACCGTCAAGTATTGAAGAACAACGTCGTCGGACTGGCGAAGGCGGCGAAGACCTTCAATATCCCGACGACTATCACGACGGTCGAGAGTGAAAGCTTCTCCGGCTTCACGTACCCCGAGCTGCTCGACGTGTTCCCGGACCAGCCTACTCTCGAGCGAACCTCGATGAACTCGTGGGACGACCTGAAGGTCCGCGACGCGCTCAAGAAAAACGGCCGGAACAAGATCGTCGTCGCCGGCCTGTGGACGGAAGTCTGCAACACGACGTTCGCGCTCTGCGCGATGCTCGAAGGTGGCTACGAAATCTACATGGTCGCCGACGCATCCGGCGGCACGTCGAAGGACGCGCACGACTACGCAATGCAACGGATGATCCAGGCTGGCGCCGTCCCGGTCACATGGCAACAGGTCATGCTCGAGTGGCAGCGCGACTGGGCGCGCAAAGAAACGTATGACGCCGTGATGAAAATCGTGAAGGAACATTCTGGCGCATACGGGATGGGCGTCGACTACGCCTACACGATGGTTCATAAGGCCCCGCAGCGCGCCGAAACAAAGCACGAGTCTCTTGCCGCGGTCCCGGCGAAGACCTGACGGGGCGGCGCATCCTGAGCTGAAACGGGAGGCTCGCAGCCGGAATCGTCATTCCGGTGCGGGCCGTCCAGCGTAACGTCCATCGCTACGACCTGAATGCAAATGGTTCGCGATAGCCATCGAGCACGCTGATACGGGAGTCCGAGGAATTTTGCCGATGAAACCTTATATTTTCTCGCTCGTTGGTGGCATTCTCGCCGGCGCGATATACAGCCTGATTCGTGTACGCTCGCCGGCGCCACCAATGGTGGCCCTCGTGGGATTGCTGGGGATGGTTCTCGGGGCACAAATCATTCCAACTGGACGCCAGCTTCTAGCGAGCACTACGCTTCCGTTTTCAACAATAGAGACGCTGCAGACGCACACTCCGCATTCGCCCCCTGCGAATAACGCTAGACTGGTTTCGCGCGTGCCCGCCAACGTCTCACAGAATTGAATCCAGCAGCAAGCCTTGCGTCGACAACGCGGGCAATACAGTGTCGCTTCGGCGATCACGCGCACGATGCGCGTCCGGTAGCGCAGCAGCGCACCGACCGGCGAACACAGCGGGTTTCGCCTGCTTCGCGATCGTTTCTTTTCCATACGGCTATCTATATTGATGGGCAGCGAATCGAAGGGGCCGCGGCAGTGGCCATCGTCTCATGGGGACCAGCAATATCCACTTTGGTTGGATCGGAACTTTGTTCGGATCTACTGCCGGCCTAATTGCGACAGTATCGAGCTATCTAACGGAAGAGAAAGTACGTACTCGCGGTGGTGGCGTCATATACACAGGTCCGAATCGCCCATCAAATATCTCGCGCCTGTCTCCTTGTCGGTTTATTCCTTGCAGTTCTCGCGGTCATAAGCCTCTTGGGCTGCATGGGGCGAGTGGTGCAGTAGAGCCGCAGCCCCTTGATTTGCCTGACCGCTTTACGACGTGGTCGATGTCGTCCAGGCGGGCCGGAGCCGGTAATCGCGGGGGCGTCGCATCGGCCGACAACCGGGCCAGTTTCCGCCGCTCGCCGACACGTTGAACGTGACACTCGACCGTCGGCTCTGCTCAAATACCGGTCGTTTGTCCACCATTCTGGCTCGCCGCGTCATCGGCCAATCCAAACGGTCGCGAATTTTCCGCAGGTCGAGGACACAATTCGACGCGAATTTCGTTGCTAGCCTGGCGACCGAAAGGCGTGCTCAGGGACGCCGGGGAGCGTGAGTACCTGACGCTGCGGGGCCGTGAGCAGCACGTCGAAGACTTGCACGATGTGCGCGCCTTCGATCAACTTGTGGCGCTCGGCGGGGCATGCGGGGTTCTTAGGGGAGGATGCAGCGGTAACGTCGCATCCTTCCGACTTCGTGCGCAAAATGGCAGTAGCAGAGCGTCAAGCCGCTTGCAGCAAGGCTTGGCGGTCCCACGGATATCGCACGATCCCAGTGCAGTCAAAGGATGCGGTTGGACTCAAACATTAATGTCCAGGTTCTTCCACTGTCAAATTGTTCTTAACCGATGTAACTCCGGGAACACTCTCAGCAACTTTCCCTGCGAGATCTATCTGCGCCTGATCGGGAACCATACCTACAAGCGTAATCTTGCCGCTACGAGCGACGGCGTGAACATCGGTCGACTCCAAGCCCTTTTGTTTGTACAACGTCATCTGAACTTGCTTCGCCAACTGCATATTTGCTGCTCTAATCGACGAACGAGAGGGAGTTGTTGCTGAAGTTGCACCAGTCGTCTCTTGCGCACCAACATCGGGCGCGATCGCGACAATGGCGCTGACGGCGATCGCTGCGGCAACGTAGGTCTTCATGGATTTCATCTCTTCTCCTTCAGGTGAGGGTAGCAAAACTGGGTGGGAGAGACGCAAAAAGATCGCTGGTCAATCGAAGTGTGGCGAAAAATGAGCACCCCGACGTTGATGACCAGCGGTCACGACGTTCGGCAATCGAATTGTAGACTGTTCCTCGTCGGATGCACACGTTCAAGCGCGTCTGGAACCGCTGGAGAGTCCTCTCCGCCGGACCTTCAACTAGTGGGTCACGGCCAACGCTTTTTGTGAATGACGGCAATGGCACCCGATGACTCGTCGTTCGGCGTGCCTGGGCGAACGGGCGCTGTAAATTGGAGGCCGCCGTTGACTCCGGACCGGCTCGAAGGGCCGTTGAGGGTGGCGACGGTCTCCGGCGCGATGCGCGGCTGAGGAGTTCAGGCGTGCGGCGGCATCGGGCAGAGTTCGGCCAAGTTCAGCCATCCGATGCCTGCGCGTGAGCGTCTGTTGTACTGCCCAAAGCAGCCGGAAGGCAGTGGGCGCCGATCGGCATATCTTCCGAACACACATCAAGCAACCACGCGTGGACAACATCGACCATTGGGGACCGCGACGTCCGACTGGATCGCCAGAGGGATAGAGGCGGAAGTTCGACCGATGGGATCTGATCCAGCACGACAAGCCGTCCGTTCGCGATCTCGCGTCGCGCCCACACGCGTGAAAGCATCGCTATGCCCATGTTCATCGATGCTGCATCGAGAAGAATATAAGGATCGTCGCACGTGATGGCCCGCAACGGCTGCACGCCGTTGCGTCGGAGCTCGGGCAACCACGGTGCCCAGTCGGGGTCATTTTCAAGCGTCAGCAAAGGCGCCGCCTGAAGCACATCAGGAAATGCAAGCGTGGATAGAGTGCTTGCCGCTTCGACGCCGCAGATTGCTACTGAACAGTCGCGCATCAATGGAGTTGCGTGTACGTCGGGCGATCTCACGCCCTTGCTTGCCACGATCAGGTCCACGTCGACCCGATCGATCTCGCTCGTCTCATGCTGGGTGACGATCCAGACTTCTAGCGTCGGGTAGTTTGCCCGCAGCTTTGGTAGCGCGGACGCCAGTACGCCGTGAGCGAAGGATGGTGGGCTGTATATGATCACCGAATCAGGATTTGCGTACGGCTCGATCCGGTTCCGCACGTCCGACAGCAAGCTCAACATCTGCTCTACGGTCCTGCCGAACAGTTCCCCCGCATCAGTCAACACCACCCCACGGCCCACGCGTCGGAACAACTGCTGCCCAGCCCAGCTCTCGAGCTGCTGTATCTGATGGCTGACCGCCGACTGGGTGATGCAAAGCTCTTGTGCTGCGCGGGAAAAACTCGAGAGTCGCGCGGCCGACTCGAACGCGAGGAGCGTCTGCAATGGAGGTGGTCTAAGCATAGATATCAAAAAACGAGATACTTCCACAAAAACGATTCGTTATTTTTTTGCAGAGCGAGCTCATACCATCGGCTTCGACATCCACGCTGTTCGCAACGACCACCACGAGGCGATCTGCGGCGGGTACTCATTGAGCCACTTTCTGTCTGTAAGGAAAACAATCATGAATCTCCGTCTGATCCGGAGCGTAATCACGACCGCAGGTATCTGTGCCGCAGGATTGGCCGCCTTCGTCAGCACATCAGCGTTAGCCGGTGATTCAGAACTTAACGTGTACAACTGGTCGGACTACATCGCGAAGTCGACGATTCCGAACTTCGAGAAGCAGACTGGCATTAAGGTCCGATACGATAGTTATGATAGTGACGACACGCTGCAAGCCAAACTGCTCGCTGGAAGCGCCGGCTACGACATCGTAGTCCCTACTTCGAATTATATGGGCAAGCAGATCCAGGCTGGCATCTACCAGAAGCTGGACAAGGCGAAGATGCCAAATCTTGCCAATCTCGACCCCGTCCTGATGAGCAAGATCGCTGATGCGGACCCCGGCAACATGTACGGCGTTCCGTGGGCCTATGGGAGCGACGGCGTAGCGTACAACGTGCAGGCGGTCAAAATGGCACTAGGCGACGCGGCACCTGTCGATAGCTGGGCCCTCGTACTCGACCCGGCCAATGTTTCGAAGCTGAAAAGTTGCGGCGTGTCGTTCCTCGACCAGGCGAACGACGTGTTTGGCGCGACCCTGCAATACATGGGCAAGGACATCAATAGCACAAACCCGGCCGACTACACCGCGGCTTACGAAGTGCTGAAAAAAGTGCGGCCGTACATCACCCAGTTCAACTCCAGTGGCTACATCAATGACCTCGCGAATGGCGACATTTGCGTTGCGCTTGCCTGGTCCGGCGACGGTGGCATGGCACGCAGGCGTGCTGCCGAGGCCAGGCGCTCCTTCGAAATCAGGTTCTCGAATGTCAAGGAGGGCGGCATTCTGTGGTTCGACGTCATGGGCGTACCCAAGGACGCACCACACCCGGAAGCAGCGATGAAATGGATCAATTACATTGAAGATCCGAAGGTGAATGCCGAAATTACGAATGAGGTCTTTTATCCGACCGCTAATCGCACTGCGCGCCAGTACGTGACGCCGGACATGATTCACGACGCGACCGTGTATCCGTCTGACGAAGTGCTGAGCCGCATGCCACTCGCGAAGCCACTGCCGGCTGACATTGTCCGCCTCGAAAATCGCCTCTGGTCGAAATTGAAGGCCGGAACCTAAGCGTCTTACAGGCGCGATCAACCATCTCGGCAACCACAGGCTCCGCGCGGGTTGAAACTACGCGGCAGCCCTGCACGTCGCTACCTCCTTCTACTCGATACTACCAATATGAACGACGTCATTTACGGCGACGGCGCGATCCGCCGCTCGTCTCTTCACGGCACTTCGGTTGAAAATACCTTTGCAGGGGTATTGTCCTTTATGCGCCGCCGCTACACGCGCGATCTCGAAGGCGTTGACGTCGCGATTTCCGGCATACCGCTGGACCTCGCGACGTCGTTCCGCCCGGGCGCGCGTTTCGGCCCGGCCGCAGTGCGGGCAGCGAGTGTGCAATTGTCGGAGATAAATCCCTATCCGTGGGGCGTCGATCTGTTCGATACCCTTGCCTGTATCGATTACGGCGACTGCTGGTTTGACGCGCACGACCCAATGACCATCAAGGCGGCCATCGTCGAGCACGCCAGAACGATCCTCCGGTCTGGCGCGAAGATGCTGACCTTTGGCGGCGACCACTACGTCACCTACCCTCTCTTGGTCGCACACGCAGAAAAGTTCGGGAAGCCGCTCTCCCTCATTCACTTCGATGCACACACCGACACCTGGGCAGACGAAACACCAGACAGCCTCAATCACGGGACCATGTTTTTCAAGGCGGTCAAGGAAGGTTTGATCGATCCGGCGACATCCGTTCAGATCGGCATTCGAACCAGCAATGAAGACACGCTTGGAATCAATATCATCGACGCGCCGTGGGTTCATGAGCACGGTCCGCGCGCCGTGATCGAGCGAATCAAATCGATCGTCTCCGATCAACCTGTCTACCTGACTTTCGATGTTGATTGCCTGGACCCGGCGACCGCACCGGGAACGGGAACGCCCGTCCCCGGTGGTCTGTCATCAGCTCAGGCACTGGCCATTTTGCGAGGACTAAAGCCGATCAATCTGGTCGGAGCCGACGTCGTCGAAGTGGCGCCGACCTATGACCACAGCGAGATTACCGCGCTGGCGGCAGCGCATCTGGCGTCCGACATACTCTTCCTGTGGGTATGACGTTGTAGCCTCGGCGCCGGTGGTCATGATTTGCCGTCGGACAAAACTTCCAATGGAAATCATTCGGGTAAACGGCCACCGGCAACCTCGAACGAGATGTCATTTGATTCTCTCAAAATCGATTTGCGTCAGGCGATAGCCGGATGGCCGAAAAAGGTTGATCTGCGGCCGTTCGTGAGCACTGAGGTGAAGGTCTGCAACGGGTCGACTACGGCCTCCGGCGCGATGCGCGGCTGAGGAGTTCAGGCGTGCAGCGGCATCGGGCAGAGTTCGGCCAAGACTGGTCGATCAGCAGTGGCGCCCGAAATCGGCCAGTGGACGGTGCTTTTGACCAGGTTGGTGGCTTTTCCACGAAGCTGACACTGTTGATAAGCGCGACAAAGACGCGTGTCACCCGAGACTCGGGTGATTGCAATGGTGCCTACTGGACCATGCGCAAGCGGGTCGAGCGGGAGCAATTCGTTTGACAATGGCGCCTGGCCGTCCTCGCGGGCGATACACTATGCTGTCACAGACCCCCAGGCGCGTGACTGACGCCGACGCTCCATGCCGCGTACGCGAATCGCCTTGCTTACCACCCTCGCAATGTTCGCCTTTGCAGGGAATTCATTGCTTTGCCGTCTGGCGCTGAAAGGCACGGGGGTCGATGCAGCAACATTCACGTTGGTGCGGGTGGTGTCCGCCGCGCTCGCGCTCTGGTTGATGCTGCGAGCACGTGGTAGTCCGCGGGGTATCGCTGGCAACTGGTATTCGGCCGTTGCACTTTTTGCCTATGCATCCGGGTTTTCATTTGCATACATCGGCCTTCCGGCCGGGACAGGCGCGTTGCTTCTTTTCGGCTCTGTGCAGGCTACGATGATCGGACACGGCCTTTGGACAGGGGAGCACCTGCGCGTACGGCAGTGGGCGGGACTGTTGTTGGCACTGAGCGGTCTGATCGGGCTCGTTCTGCGCGGAATCTCGGCGCCACCTCTGCAGCCTTCTCTTTTGATGCTGGGGGCGGGCGTCGCGTGGGGCATTTATTCGTTGCGCGGCAGGCGTTCTTGCGATCCGACAACGACTACCGCAGGGAACTTCCTGCGAGCCGTGCCGTTTGCGGCAGCGGTTAGTCTGCTCACACCTGCGCACCTCTCATTAGAAAGATCCGGAATGGTGTATGCCATGCTCTCCGGAGCATTGACCTCTGGCGTTGGTTATGTCATCTGGTACGCGGCCCTAAGGGGACTGAAAGCCGCTACCGCTGCCACCGTGCAATTGAGTGTGCCGGTCATCGCGGCGATGGGCGGCATAGTGTTGCTCGGTGAACCGCTGACGCCACGCTTGCTGGGCAGTTCGGCCGCAATCCTTGGCGGCATTGCATTGGTAGTCGCCAAAAAGCAGACGGTCAAATAGCGACACTTGCGCAGGATGGCTAATGGCGGCTCAGGGTTGCGTGCTGCCGACCGCAGACGTGCGCATTTCACATTGCCCAGGCCCTTTGTATGAAGCAGTACGCGGCCAGGTCATCCCGTCTCGCTGTCTGATGGTCATTCCAGCGTCGGCTCCGTCCTCGATGTTGTTGAAAAAGTCGCTGAGCGTCTCTCTCTCAAGGTTTTCGGGGGTCTTCTTACCCTTCACCGACGTTCGAGAGCGGTTTGCAGGTCGATCTGAGAGGTCGATTTTTTCACCAGCGGATTGAAAACGCCGTGCAGCGACGTTTTCAACAACATCGGTCGATCACGGTCTGCGGTAACCTCAGTAACACTTATCGGTGTATAGATCAATAATTGCGAGGACCACGGACAGCGGAACGCGAGGACTCTGATGAGCATCCTCGGCGGTACCGTGACTTCGACGTGAGGCGTGGCATGGGCAGTGATCGGCCATTAAGCGATCGCGGTTGACGATACAGTGGCCGGAGGGAATGGAATGCCCCGAAACCTCCGTTTGTTGAACGTCAAAAGCCGGCGCTCGACGGCCCCACCTTCATCCATTTGGCACCCTGATAAGCAGTGCTTCCAGCGGCGACCGGCCGCCCGATTCTAACCATGCCACGACGGCCCTACGGTCGGCCAGTCACGCGCTGCACCATCGCGTAGAGCACCGACATCTGCAAGCCGCTCTTGAGTGCGTAGTTCGGGTCGTATTGATTGGAGTAGCCCCACCAGTCGAAGCATGCATTCGGGTTCGTCGGTCCTGGCGCAGACGACGCAATCGTGTCGGGATACAAGACCACCAGTTTGTTCGTGTCGGCCCATTCATTGATGCCGGCCTCGGTGACCCAGCGGTTGCCGATAAATGATGCTTCCTGCAGACAGCCGTGGAGGGCGAGCACGAATCCGCACTTGTTCCCTTGCGCGCAGGCTTTGGGAACAAAAACGCTCCCAGTCGAACTCATAGAAAGGTTTGGCGACGCCCCGAACTCCGTTTGATCGAATGCGGACAGCGTACCCGACAGGTTTCCGTTGTTGCGCGGTTTCAATGGGCCGAGGAATATCGTCAACCACGTTTTTACTGAATCGTAGACTGCGCCGTTCGCCGAGCAGCGCACTTTCTTTTGAGGACGCCGCTCGCACCGCCTGTCACGCGATACCCGCAGCGCGGGCACGCCGGCGCGAACGCCGGCGAGGCATCCGGCCGGCCCGGTGCGCTCGGGCATGTCGGAAATGCGGAAAAAAAAAGTTACGTTAGAACACGTGCATCATCCCAATGTACGCGCCGGTCTGCGATTCGCCGGCCATCGGACTCGTCGGCGAGCTCGAATCGCGCGGCGTCGCGAACACCGAGAAGGTGCCGTTCCTGCTGTTGTTCACGTACGCGACGGTGCCGTACAGGAACGTGCGCGCGCTCAGGTTGTAGGTGGTCCCGAGCGCATAGAGCATCGCGTGGCTGCCCGGATCGTGCGAGACGTCGCCGCCGCCGTCGCCCACCCGGATGTAGAAGCCCGCCGCCGTCACGGCCCAGCGCGGCGTGGCCTGATACGTGGCGCCAAGCCAGTAGTGGTCGGCGCTGTCGGACGCGCCCGCGGGCGAATCGGGCGCCGCGTAGTGCGCGTACGCGGCCTGGATCTTGAACTTCTGCACGCGCACGTTCGCGCCCACGAAGTACTCGCGCGAGGCCGTGAAGATGTTGGAGAAGCGACCGTTCGAATCGCGCAGCTCGTCGTAGATGCCACGCAGGTCGAAGAGCGGCGAGTGATAGCTAAGCATGATGCCGTCGGAGCGGCCGAAATCGCCTTCGGCGCCGTTGTTGAAGCCGCTCGCCTGGTTGCCGAACGCGTACTGCCCCTGCACGTCGAGGCCGTGCCAGACGGGGCTGTGATATTCGACGTTGTTGCTCGTCTGCTGCCAGTTGCGCCCGCGCACGAGCGAGGCCGACGAGACTGCCTGCTGCACGAACGGATCGAATTCCCACACGCCGTCGCTGTCGATGAAGAGATTGCGTCCCGCCTGCAGCTGGCCCCACGTCTCATTCTTCAAGCCGACGTACGCGCGGCGCGAGAACATCTTGCCGCCGCCCGTGGTGCCGTTCATGATCTGCAGCGCGGTTTCGAGGTCGAACAGTGCGCTGGTGCCGCCGCCCAGGTCCTCGGTCCCCTTGAAGCCGAGCATGCTGGTGCCCCAGTCGCCCCCTTCCGCGCTCCAGCGGCTCGAGCTGCCGCCCGTGCCGTTGGCGATGTGATTCAGGTACTCGACGCCTCCGTCGACGCGGCCATACAGCGTCACGCTCGACTGTGCCGATGCGGCCGTACTGGCTGCGAGCAGCACGAATGCGCCCAGTTGATATCTCACGTCAGCTCCCAGGTGGACTCTTCCTTCGTTGTCCGCGCCGTCCCGAGTCCTGCCGGGCCCTGCGCAAACGGGGCGATTCATCCAGCACCGCGGGCATGCTTCGCGCGGCGCCCGCCGGGCGCATGGCGTCTGACAAATATAGCGGGTCACCTGCACTTTGACCAGGTTATGCAGCAGCGGTCGCAGAAGCGGCTTCGCGACCGGACGGCGCGGACGAAAATCCTGTCGGCATATTCGTGACTGGTCGTTCGAGAAATTGGGAAAAAGTTTTAGATCAGCGCACGCATCGTCATGTCGGCGATCGGGACGAGATCCTTCTCTTCAAAACTCACTTTACCGAGAACGCGAAACCCTTGAATGACACACAATAGAAATGTGCGTAGACCCTGCTCGTCAAGCGCTGCGTTGAATTCGCCCCGCCTGCTGAGCTCGACTTAGGGCAGCGGCAAGAATGGCGACCGTCTCTTCAGGGGTCGGTCTATGCCGAGCGCATCAAACTCTGTTCAGCCAGTTGCAGACCTTCGACGTGTCGGCCAAAATCGACGACAATGTTCCCAAGGAACGATTGCGAGTCGTGCTCCGTCGTCGGAGACGCCGCTGAACCTGAAAGGCAACATGAGACGACTGTTCGCCGCTGCGCTCGCAGCCGCCTTTTTCGCGACTTGCGTTCATGCGCAAAGCAACGCGTCCGGCCCGCTCGGCACGCCCTCGGGCACACTGCAATTCGTGCGCGTCGACCACGAATTTGCGGCGATGCTCGACAAGGAAATTTTCGATCGGTTTGGCGCGAGCACGCTCACGCATTTCGATGACATGGGCAACGAAAATGACACTGTTGACCGCACGCTCGTGCAGACCGATTCCGGCCCGGTGCTGTACGACTTTCGCCACCGTCCCCCACTTGTGCAGCGCTGTGGCACGCGTATGACGGTCAAGCGCGTGTTCTGGCAAGACGATGAGGTCGTGATGCAAGGCTCGCAAGGCTGGTTTCGATTCAAGCGCGGCGCGCTGACGAAGCTGCAGTCGTCTACGACGACGTACCACTGACCACGCGCACGCCGAACACACGCTCGCCCGCGATGACACACAGCGCTTCGCCGCGCACGCCATTGCCGGTCTCCAGGTCGCCTCAGTCTGTTGTGGGTCGAGCTGAGCCCGTCGTCGTGGGACAGGGTTCGGCCATCTACGGACACTGGCCTGCACTCGGGCTCGGATATTCGAACGTCGGCACCGCTCCTGGCTACGGTCGTTAGCGCGGCAATTGATACTAATGTCGTTCCGTCGCGGCGATAAATCACGCGAAGGCTCACTTCAGTTCTGTATCGCGCCTTCACGCGGGATAGCACTATGTCCGAACGTCCGCGCGGGCCGCAACCGCAGGAGGTCCTCGCGCTGCGTGGCGATCACGATGAAACGGCTGGATGGGCGGGCACGGTGAATTGAACGACCGCGCCGCGGGGCAGGTTCGCGCTCGCCCACAATCGGCCGCCATGTGCGTCGATGATCGAACGGCAGATCGACAGCCCCATCCCCAAACCGGTGGGCTTCGTGGTGTAGAAGGGAGCGAAAACGCGCTCGGCGCTGTGCGGAGCAAAGCCCGGTCCCCAATCGCGCACCGTCACGAGCACGTAGCTGGAGTCGGCTCTCCCTGTGCTGATGTGCAATTGTCGTACGCCATCGCTGACACCGCTCATCGCCTCGATCGCGTTGATGATCAGATTGAGGAGGACCTGTTGCAATTCGACTCGGTCTCCTTCGATGAATGGCAAACCGTCCGCGAGTTGCGTCTGCACCGAGGCGCCGATCTTCGAGGCTTCGCCACGAGTAAGCTCGATCACCTCGCGGATCGCCTCGTTGATGTCCACGGGTTCCTTCCGCGGCGGCGTCTTCCTGATCAGCCCGCGGATCCGGCCGAGCACGTCCCCCGCCCGATTGGCATCCTTGATAATGCGGCCGAGCACCTGCCCGACCTCGTCGATGCCAGGGGGCTGTGCGCTCAGCCATCGCAGCGCAGCCTGGGCGTTGGTCACCGTCGCGGCGATCGGCTGGTTGACCTCATGTGCGATCGAGGCCGCGAGCTGGCCCATGGTCGCGACGCGGTTTGCGTGCGCCAGTTCCGTCTGCACCTCGCGGTAGCGACGCTCGCTCTCGCGGACTTTTTCCTCCGCCTGCTTGCGCTCGGTCAGATCGAGCACGAAAGCGACGCCTTCCTGCCGGCCTGCTTCTAACGTGGCCGCACCGACCATGACGGGCACGCGGCTGCCGTCCTTTTTGACAAACTCTTTCTCGTAGGGCTGCACGCGCCCCGTCTCCCCGATCTCTAGTAGTGCTCGTTCGTCGCCCTCTCGCCATTCCGGCGGCGTCAGATCCCTCCAGCGTACGCGGCCTGCGACGAGATCGTCACGCTCGTATCCCACCATGCGAAGAAATGCGTCATTGGCCTCGAGGATGTCACCCTCGACATTCCAGGCGACGATCCCGATGATGTTGGCGTCGACGAGGCGCCGGATCTTCGCTTCGCGTTCCACGAGTTCGTGGTACAGATGGGCATTTTCCAGCGCGATCGCGGCCTGCGAGGCCACCAGCCTCAGTACGGCAATGCGGTCGGGGGTGAACACGCGGGTAGTGAGATTGTTTTCGAGGTAGAGCGCGCCAGTGAGCTTCGCCTGATTCATCAACGGCAGGCAGAGAATGGAACGAGCACGATGCTGACCAATGTAAGGATCTGCAGCAAACGAGGGATCGGCCGCGGCATCGTCGAGGATGACGCTCTCCCGGGTCCGCAGGACGTAATAGAGAACGGACTCCGGTAGCACCGCCTCGGTCACGGGCTCGTCGTGTAGATGCACGACGACAGTTTCGCCGCCAGTCGTCGCTTCCGCGGTTATCCGTTGCTCGCCGCCGTCCGGAAGAATCAACAGACCTCGTTCGGCGCCGGCCTGTTCAATCGCCGTACGCATGACCATCTCGATCAGCTTTTCCAGGACGATGTCACCCGAGACCGCCTGCGACACCTTGATCACGGTCGCGAGATCGAGGTGTTCGACCGGCGTCGCGATTGTGCCCGTTGGGCCGGGCGCGGGCTCTTCCGTCCTCAGGTACGGATACCTCTCCTCGAGTTGCCGCACCTTCCCGTCGGCTCGCCAACGCAGGTAGCAGTAGCGAGCGTTGTGCAAATAGGTCTCGGCGATGACCTCGAATTCATGCGCCGCGTAGAATCGCGCGGCGAGTTCGTTGGCAAGCGCCTCGATGTGCACAAAGCCGTTTGCGCGTGCCGAGCGGATGGCCTGTTGGTAAAGGCGCATCGCATCAAAATTGCGGCCTTCGATCCGGGCAATCTCCGCGCCCACCAGCGCGGCGCGCTTCTCGAAATTCTCCGGGCAATTCTCCGCCCAGACCTTCAGTTGCCTGTGATGCGTAGCCAGAGCATCCAGGTGCTGTTGTCGCTCGTGGGCTGACGCGGAATCGCAGCAGGCGGCGTGGGACAGCGCGCCGTAGAAGTAATACTCGGCTTCCTCGAAGAACGACGCCGTGGTCCAGAGCAGCCCTTTCGCCTTCGCTGCGGCGTCCATAGCTGCCGCATGCTCGCCGGCGATACAGCGAGCCTGCAATTTCCGGATCCAGTACCAGCACGCAGCAATCGCCAGGTCCGGGTTCTCTGAAAAACGGCGCTCGATCCGAAGTTCATCAAACTGCCCGTCGTCAAGGCAACCAAATTTGGGTGTGAGTCCCCGAAGAGTCCGCATCAGCGCGACTTGCGTGGCGATGATGTCAATGGCAAGGCCGAACCGCGACTTCTCAGCGAACGCGAGGCCGTGTTCGGCTTCGCTTAGCGCCTCGGACAGCGACTCGCCAGAGAAAATAAGGTTCGAGTTCAGATCGTTGCGCGTGTAGGTTGCATACTGGAGATCACCGACACGGTTCGCCGCTTCGAAAGCGCGGCGCTGCAGATCACGGCAAGCCCCCACGTGTTTCATCCAGGGCACGACAAAAAGCGCGAAGCAAACAAAGGTTCTCGCCTCGAGGCGTTTTAGCCCGCGCCGTTCGACGAGATCGTAGCCTAGCTGGCCGAATCGGAATCCTGCCGTGTAGTCGCCGAAATGCGGTCCTGCGATTCTGATGAGGATGACATAGGCGAAACAGGAAGCATCGCAGTTGCCGCGCTCAAGGCTCAGACTGACCGCCTTGCAAATCGTCAGGGAAGCCAGGTTCTCATCGGTATACAAGGCCGGCGTCCAGAGCTTCATCAGAATATCGACGGTTGCCAGGGACGCCGGATCCTCCATCAGCGGCAAATCGATCAGAGCTTCGATTGCCCGATCCCCAAGCGCTGACCAGATGCGCTCGTATTCGCGTCGTACCTCTTCGTCTTCCGGATGGGGTGACCACTCGATACCGAAATGCCGGAGGCAATTGAGGCCGACGCTAATCGCACGGCTGCTCTGATCGAGGACCAGGCAGACATCCATGTGCAAGCACGCGACGATGGCTTGTTCGACCGTTGTCGTGGCGTGATTTGACAGTGCCGTCAAGCGCGCGTCTGCGACCGATAACTCGCCGGTCAAAAATTCGCATTCGGCCCGGTTCAGCTCCAGCGCGAAGATTGTCTCGTGCTGACGGTCCCAGCTATCCTCCGCAAGGAGCGTCACGCCGATATTGAGATAGGTGAGTGCCGAGGCATAGGCTGTCGACGCCTTGGCGCGCTGGCCGGCGAGCAGGTTGAACCCGGCCAGTTGCTCCCGTTCGTCCTGCCCGGTGATCAGCGCGGCGCCACGATTGAGCTGACCCGCGATCTCGAAGATCGCCTCCTCCCGCTTTTCCGGGGGCGTCTCTTCGGCGAGCAGCCGCCCGATCCGCAGATGGGCCTCGGCGCGCGAGGCTTCGGGGATCAGTGAATAGGCGGCTTCATGAACCCGGTCGTGAACAAACGCGTAGGAGCCCTCCAGCCGTTCGACCAGTTCCTGACGAATCGCCTCCCACAACGCCGCGTGGACCTGCGCCTCCGGGACGCCGAGAACGGTCGAAAGCGTCGCGATCCCGGCAACGTTCCCGACACAGGCAAGCTGCTGCAATGCCTGCTGCGTCTCAGCCGGCAGGCGGGTCAGCTTGCCGGCCATCAGGTCGACGACGTTGTCGGTGTAACCCTTGGCATGGATGCGATCGGGATCCCAGCACCAACGCCCCACGTCATGATCGAAGGTGAGTAAGTCTTCTTCGACAAGCGCGCGCAGGAACTGGATCACAAAGAATGGATTGCCGGCTGTCTTGTCATGCACCAGTTGAGCCAGGGGCTCGACGCGTTCCGGCTCGCAGTGAAGCGCCTCCGCGATCAACTGCTGGATGTACTCCCTGGCGAGCGGCGCCAGCGTGATTTCAGCGATCTTGACGCCCGCGTTCCTGATGGCCTGAAGCTTGACCGTCAGCGGATGCGTGGCATCGACCTCATTGTCGCGGTAGGCGCCGACCAGCATCAGGTGCTGCAGTTCCGAGCCGGTCAGCAGATCCTCGAGCAGGTCGAGCGTTGCCGCGTCAAGCCATTGAAGATCATCGAGGAAGATAGCCAGCGGATGTTCCGGCCGGGCGAAAACACCGATGAAGCGCCGCAACACGAGCAGGAAACGGCTTTGCGCCTGTTGCGGCTCAAGTACCGGGACCGGTGGCGGCTCTCCAATGATGAGCTTCAGTTCGGGGATGAGGTCGGTCATCAACCGCGCATTGGGGTCCAGCGCCTCCAGCAACGCGTCGCGCCAGTTCGCCAGCTCCGCGTCGCGCTTGCCAAGAAGCGGCCGCACCAGGCTTTGAAACGCCTGCACCAGCGTCGAATAGGGGATGTCGCGCTTGTACTGGTCGAACTTGCCGGACGCGAAGAGCCCCCGCGGCGGCACCAGCACCTTGTGCAGTTCATTGACGACTGAGGATTTGCCGATTCCGGAATAGCCGGAGACCAGCACCAGCTCCGGCGCGCCGCTCCTGACGATCCGATCGAATGCGGCGACCAGGGTATCGACCTCGCGCTCCCTCCCGTACAGCTTCTCGGGAATCAGCAGCCGGTCAGGCGTGTCGTGTTCGCCCAGTGGGAAGTCATCGACTCGGCGCTGGTGCTGCCAGTCGGCCAGGCAGCGCTGCAGATCATGCTCGACACCGGCGGCAGTCTGGTAGCGCTCCTCCGCCGTCTTGGCGAGCAGTTTCATGACGATGAGGGAGACGGCATCAGGCACCGTCTCCACCCGCGCGCTGGGCGGCACCGGCTTTCTGGCGATATGGCAGTGCACCCATTCCATGGGGTCGGCGGCCGTAAACGGCAGCGCGCCCGTCAGCATCTGGTAGAGCGTGACGCCGAACGCATAGAGGTCGCTGCGCGAATCGATCGAGCGATTCATCCGGCCAGTCTGCTCGGGCGCCATGTAGGCAAGCGTGCCGGCGATAGTCTCGGGCGGCTCGGGCGCCTGTCGCTCGCGCGGCAGCCGCGAGGCGAGGCCGAATCCGGTGAGCCGCGCCGTTCCGTCGGCACAGTTCACCAGGATATGGGTGGGCTTGAGATCCTTATGGACGAGGCCGCGCTGGTGGAGCTTGCCCAGCACCGCAGCGATGCCGACAGCGAGCCGCAAAAAATGTCCCATCTCCATGGGCGCGTCGAGTAGCCGCGCGAGCGGCTCACCGCCGGGGTCCTCGAGCACCAGCAGCGTCTGGCCCCCTTCGCGCACCAGTTCCAGCGGCCGCACCGCCCACGCGCCCTCAAGTTCGTCCTTCAGGCCAAACTCGTGAGCGAGGCGATCAAGGCTGGCAGGTAATGGATGTTCGGCGGCGGGCCGCGCAAGCAGGACGTTGTGGCCGCCGCCCTCGCCCGGGCGCCGCCCTCGACAGAACACGCGCTCGCCATCGTCCCACAAGATCTGGAGTATGTTACCCATCGGCGCCGGAACCCTAAGTAGGTCTTCGTCTGCCGCACGCTGCCATCAGGCAGCTGCCCGACATTGCGTTGAAGGCTACATTCGTCCGCACAATCGGGGCAGGGTGCGCTCCGAAATCGATTTACAGCACGGCATCTCGTCGATTACCAACGCTGCAGGTGCAGGCATTTCGTGAGGATACACCTCAGCGACCGCGGCGCCATCGGGAGTGGTCGGAGGGACGTGGTGGGATCGGCGTTCACGCTACGCTGACTGCCGCCGGGATGGAATGCAGCCGCCGAAGCCGAGCATCGCGCCGGCCATCTTCCCGGCGCAATCCGCGCCGCCTCACACTGAGGTGCCGGGCAGGACCAGCAGCAAGGGCCACAGGTAGTTGATCAGGTTCGCCTCGGCGACGGGCGCCAGCCGGAATGCCGTCACCAGGCTGTCGTGATACTCGAACGGGCAAACGATGCCGGGCGCGCCATCGTCCGCAAAGGCACGCGCCATTCGCGGGCGCGAAGCAGGCACGTCACACTCCCGACGACAGCGCCACGCCCGTCAGCAATAGCGGAGGCACGTCGGCACGTGGGAGGCCTGCGTCGCGAACTGCGCCCAGAGGATAATCGCGCCGGCCGCGCACAGCCGCCAAACCGGAATTCATGCCGCCATCTTCTCTCTCGAAGTCTCGGTGTCATCCGCGTTAAAGCCGGTCAGGTAATTCAGATTGAGTGCGCGGATCTGCTCGGTCATGAAGTCGACAAACACACGAATGCGTGACGGCAAATGTTGTCGGCAGAGATAGCAGATGTAGTGACCCCGGTCGTCCGGCACATACGGCCTTAAAGCCATGACGAGCTCATTGCGCGCGATGTAATCGCATATTTGATATCCGGGCATCTGGGCGATTCCGCGACCTTCCAGGACCGCCTTCAGTACCAGGTCTGTGTCATTGAAGGTCAATCTGGCGGTCGGCAGAGACTTTCGCATATGGCCGTCTACCTTGAACTCCCACTCAAGGGCGCGCCCGCTGCAGAATCTTAAATTGATACAGTCGTGCTCACACAGATCTTCAAGGGTGGACGGCAGTCCCCGCTTTTCGGCATAGGCACGGGATGCGCAGACTACCATCTGCATAGGAATCAACCGTTTCGCAATGATGCAGGAGTCCTCGATGCATCCATCGCGAAACGCGACATCGATCTGTTCTGCGGGGAAATCTGCTGGCCTGTCATCCAGAAGCAGGTCGACCGCGATATCGGGGTAGACCTCGGAGAACCTGAAAAGCAGCGGAGCAACCACCTTGCGGCCAAATCCAACTGTCGAACTGATGCGAAGCAAGCCGCGAGGCGGACCATGGCGGAGATCCAGCATATCGTTCATTGCCTCGACGATATGGGCCACGCCCTGGTTGCAGTTCTCGAAGAACCTCTCGCCCTCTTGCGTCAGGTTTGTTGTCCTCGTCGTTCGGAGAAACAGGCGAGTGCTTAGCTGCATTTCAAGCTTCTGAACATTTCGACACACAGCCGAGCGTCCGATCCCCAATCGCTCGGCGGCTTTGACGAAGCTTCCCTCTGTAGCGACCGCCATGAACGCGATGATCCCCGCGTAGCTCGTCGCGAAACAGGTAGACAAAGCGTCAGCGCTATCTGGCAGGCCAACGCGAAAGCCGTGCTGCGATGTATCCGATTGATCCATTGATGGCTCCTACTATTGACACATGCATGGCCGTGCTGTGGGGGGCGCCAGCATGCGTTCTGGAATCGACATCGACTGTCGTGTTGTTGCACCTATGATGTGGCGGGTCATTGACGCAGCCCCAGCAGGAATGCAAACGGCAGCGCGTGCAGCAGGACGTCGCGCCCGGACAACGCACGCAAGTGAAGAACGTTCACGGCGCTCATTTCAGATTTGCGTTGCGCCAGCTATTGCAGGCAAATGCGGCGCAGGTCCACTGTTCGCCGATACACGTTTCTGTTAAGCCACGGTACAAACGTGTACTCGTCGTACGCATTTCCGCCGACCAGGATCCAGTTGTGCAGTCTGTTGAACATGGCTTGTCTCCTCAAAACTGGCCGTCACACCACACGGCGTGCTGGGAGCGCACAGCGCGATCGCACCGGCCATGAGACAAAGATAGGCGCGCGGGCGCCACAAAACCATTCTACGGACGGGTGGTGCTGCCCCTACATAGGCTTCGAACGCTCATACCAGGGTATAACCCGCGGGACCGGGGCACGCGCCGCAAGGTGTCTGCGCGCTTCAGTCGCGAAGCGTCGGTTTCGTGCGTACGGTGTCTAGAGTGTAGTGAGGAACATATCTCGTGTTGACGCTCAACAGTCTCATAAGCATGCTCGTTTCGTCTCAAGCACACAGCGAGCAACGTATGCCACGGTAGGGAGTACCGACGCGGCGAGGGTCGACGCGAGAGACAACAGACGAAGAAAGTCTGCTCATATTGCGTCCCTGCTGCCCTTGCAACTGCACACGACGCATCGGCCGCCCTGTGGTGAGGATCCTGCGCATCGTCGAGGAAACAACCGGAAACAACCGCTGTGGCACAAGCGCCGGCGGTCTGCATGTGCCGATCAGGATGTGTAGCACTCTACTCATACGGCCGCGATGCAAGGAACGCCAGGACTCATATTAAAGTATGAGTTTGCCGTTTCAGCGGACCTGAAAGCCGTACCTGGCCTCGCCGGCCTTCGAGCAGGATTGAGCGATGTGCTTGCGGCGCACTAATACGTTTGTATGATTCTCGGTCACCGGTATGAGAATTACGATGGGTATCGTAGACGCACGCGGTGGCGTTCTTGCCGCGCGCGGCGGTGTTCTGGCTATGCGCCCTCCCTTTCCTAAAAGTCGAGGCTGGTTTTGTGTTCTGCTCAGATAGTCGCGATTGTCGATGACGACGAGGCCGTGCGCCTCGCGACGGAGACTCTTGTACGCTCGTTCGGCAGGCATACACGCCTGTTCGCATCCGCAGAGGAATTCTTGCAATCCGGCCACATCGCCGAGACGTCGTGCCTGATCTCCGACATCATGATGCCCGGCATGTCGGGGATCGCGATGCACGACCGCGTACTGGCACTCGGATATGCGCCGCCGACCATATTCATCACGGCGTTCCCGGGGGCCGACCTGAAGGCGAAGGCGCTGGCGAACGGCGCGCTGGCTGTACTCGACAAGCCGGTTGATGTCGACGCCATCGCACATTGGCTCAGCGTCGCGCTGGACCTGCCGTAGCGGATCGACGACAGGCCGGAACGGCGCTTCCCGATCTCGCCGATTTCAAGACGACTTCTGGGGCCGTGGATTAACGCCCAGTGATTCTGATTTTCTGACGAGATCCGCGACGGATCGCGCCGCCATCTTTTTCATTACCTGGCCTCGGTGAATCTTCACGGTAATCTCACTGAGATTCATTTCGGAGGCAATTTGCTTGTTCATCAGTCCGGCCACGACGAACCCCATGACTTCTCGTTCGCGCGGTGTCAGCGAGTCGTAGGCGGCACGAAGCGCCGCGATCGATTGTTCGGCCGCAAGACGCTCACCGTCGCGCGCCAACGCATTAGTGACTGCGTCCAGCATGTCCTGGTCGCGAAACGGCTTCGCGAAGAAGTCGACTGCCCCAGCTTTCATGGCCTTGACTGTCATCGCGATATCGCCATGCCCTGTCATGAATACGATCGGCATGTGCACACCGCTCTTCGCAATCTGTTCCTGAAAGGCAAGGCCGCTTTCGCCGCGCAGCCTGACATCGAGAACCAGGCAACTGGGCGCATCGCACTTCGGGAAAGCAAGAAAGTCCTGCGACGATTCGAATGTCTCCACGCGTAGCCCGACCGAGCGCAGCAGACCGCCGAGGGCGAATCGCATCCCCTCGTCGTCGTCGACCACATAGACCACTGGCTCCTTGCGGTCGTGTGGGCCCTGGACCGAAGTCGAATGCGGCCCCAAACTCATCTCGCCTCCTTCCGCCCTACCGGCCGTGCACGCAGCGGCGGGTCTGACAATGTCGTCCATGACGCCGCGAGCAGCAATGGACCCGTTCCGGCGAATCCGTCCTTCGTGACGGCGTCCATCCATGCCAGGTACGCGCCACCGACCGCTGACGTGCCCGTCGGTGGTCCTGGGCCGGTCGTCCAGAGTCGACCGCCGGATACACTCACGTTGTGTTTCTCGTCTGACAGTTGCACGTCACCGCCAGCGATCACCGTAGGTATTCTAGTACGACTGTGTTAGCGCGACGTGAAGTCGCGTAGAGGATTGTTCATCTGGGTTCGCCCGGAAGAGAAACCGATGAAACCGATTGTTCCGTCAATCGGAAGCTGCCCGGTGCGTCCTGGGTGGGTGACGACTCGGTGTGAAGCCACCGGAACAATGTAACTCGTTCCGTGAACGGCGGTACGCCTGCGAGGAAGTGCCGTTTTCTGCGAGCGCCAGGGCGGATGGGGTGCCAGGTTGAGCAGCACGGTTAGCCAGGCAAGCCAAAGGCGCTGTCAGGCTTGGGCCTAAAAGGCATGCGGCCGGATGTCCCGCTTGACACTCGGGACACACGGACATTGTGACTGTCGGCTGTTTGCTCCGGGCAATCTATGGATGGCGTAAGCGTCTACCGGCGCTATCGCGGATGCCAGCGGCCAGCTGCGTAGATCTCAGTGCGCACCCGCCGCCGCACCATGGCCGCCCTTGCCGGGCCTGGTCAGCCAGACCAGCGGAATGATCACAATGAAGATCATCGACGAGAGCCAGAAGATATCGTTCAGTCCGAGCATCGCGGCCTGCGCATTCAGCGAGTGCTCGAAAAACGCCGCGGCCTGATCCATGCCGCCGCCGAGCGTCGCATGCAGGTTCCCGACGGCGCTCATATAGTCGGGATTGTTCACGCTCGACTGTTCGGCGAGTCGCGCATGGTGCAGGATCGTGCGATCGTTCCAGCCCGTGGAGATCAACGATGTGCCGACGCCGCCCGCGAACACGCGCACAAAGTTAGACAGGCCGGCGGCCGCCGGAATCTTGTCGGGTGACAGCCCGGACAGGATGATCGCGGTAAGCGGCGTAAAAAAGAGCGCCATGGGAATGCCTTGCAGCAGCGTCGGCAGCACCAGGGTATAAGGGTCGACGCCCGTCGTGTAATGCGAACGCATGAAGAACACGCCTGCAAAGCCGAGGAAGGCCAGCGTCGCGAGGACCCGCGCATCGGACTTCGGCATGATCTTCGCCATCACGGGCGCGAGCAGCACGGCGAAGATGCCGAGCGGCGCCGTCACGAGACCGGCATCCACCGAACGATAGCCGAGATAACCCTGAATCCACTGCGGCAAGATCACGAGGTTCGAGAAGAACACCGCGTACGAGACCGAGATCGCAATCGTGCCGCCGCGGAAATTGCGTTCTGCAAAGAGGCGAAGATCGACGATCGGGTTCTTCTCCGTGAACTCCCAGATCAGGAAGAACAGGAAGCTGATGGCGGCGATGACGGCGAGCGTGCAGATCACAGGCGAGTTGAACCAGTCGAGATCCTTGCCCTTGTCGAGCATGATCTGCAGCGACGCGACCCATGCGATCAGCGACAGCAGGCCGACCTTGTCGATGGGGAGCTTGCGCGTCGGCGATTCGCGGTCGCGGTAGATCACCCACGTCACGGCGGCGGCAAACAGGCCCACTGGAATGTTGATATAGAAGATCCACGACCAGCTATAGCTATCGGTGATCCAGCCGCCCAGCGCAGGACCCGCAATCGGCCCGACCGTCGCCGTCATCGCCCACAGCGACAGCGCCGTCGAACTTTTTTCCTTCGGATACGAGCCGAGCAGAATAGCCTGCGAGAGCGGAATCAGCGGGCCCGCAACGGTACCCTGCAACACGCGCGAAGCGAGCAGCACGATCAGGTTCGGCGCGACGCCGCACAGCCACGACGAGAACACGAACAGCAGGATCGCGGCCACGAACAGCCTGATCTGGCCGAGGCGCTGCGTGAGCCAGCCCGTCAGCGGAATGGCGACGGCATTGGCCGCCGAGAAGAGGGTGATCACCCACGTGCCTTCGTCGACGGATACGCCGAGATTGCCCGAGATGGTTGGAATTGCAACGTTGGCAATGGATGAATCGAGCACGTTCATGAACGTCGCGAGCGCGACGGCGAGTGTCGCAAGGACCAGCTTTCCGCCTGTCAGCGGAGGCGGTGCAAGTTGCATCGAGGGATTCATGTTGCTTCCAGTCTGAAGTTTTCGACAGGTCCGGCGTACTGACCTGCCAGGACGCGACTGCGAGGCGCGCCCCCGGGATGCGATTTAACCTGCGCGCTGTTTAGTGCCGCTCTTGTCGCTTGCGTCGCGCTTTGCGGAAAACTTCGACGATACGACGTTGCCCGCGGACCCCGTATGCAAAGGGACAATGTTCTGCGCGATGATCTTCTCGATCTCGGCATCTGCCTGCGCGCCGTATTCGGCAAACACATCCGTGCGATACGACGTGTTCATGGCCGCGCCGAGCTGCGGGCCCGTGTTGTTGCGCGTATCCACATCGACTTCCATCGACAGGCCGATACGCAGCGGATGCGCTTCGAGTTCCTTCTGATCGAGCTGGATGCGCGCGGGCAGACGCTGCACGATCTTGATCCAGTTGCCCGTCGCGTTCTGCGCGGGCAAGGTCGCGAACGCGCTGCCCGTGCCCGCCGAGAAGCCGACGACGCGGCCGTGATACTCAACCTTGCCGCCATACACATCAGCCGTCAGCGTGACGGGTTGACCGATGCGCATGTTGCGCAACTGGCTTTCCTTGTAGTTCGCATCGACCCACACGCCGTCGAGCGGCACGATCGCCATCAACGGCGTGCCCGACGACACGCGCTGGCCGACCTGCACCGAACGTTTCGCGATATAGCCGGTGACGGGCGCGGGCAACGTGTTGCGCGCATACGCAAGATACGCATCGCGCACTTTCGACGCGGCGGCCTGCACGTTCGGGTGCTGCTCGATCGTCGTGCGGTCGGTCAGCGCCCGGTTGGCTTCAGCCTGTTGACGTGCGGCGTCGAGCGCGGCCTGTGCGGCCGTCACGGTGTCGCGGGCGTGCGCGATATCTTCGGCCGACACGGCGCCCGTATCAGCGACGGCCTGGCGGCGGCGCAGATCGTCCTGCGCGCGGGCCAGATCGGACTGTTTCTGCGCGGCGTTCGCGGCATAGAAATCGTTGTTCACGTACAGGCTGCTCACCTGCCGCACGGTCTGTCCCAGCGTCGCTTCTGCGTTGCCGAGCGCGACTTTCGCATCCGCGTTATCGAGCGTGACCACGGGATCGCCTGCCTTCACAATCTGTGTATCGTCCGCATTCACGGCAAGGACAGTGCCCGTCACCTGCGGCGTCAGCTGCACGAGATTGCCGCTGACGTACGCGTCGTCAGTGGATTCGTGATAGCGCGCATATGTCATGTAGTACGCGCCATAAGCCGCCGCCGACATGATGACAGCCACGCCGAGCAGCGCGAGCAGCGCCTTGCGCTTGCGTGCGTTTGGTTCGTCCGCGACTCCGGCTTTCATGTCAGCTGCTGCGTCACGTTTCGCACCTGCCGCGTGGGTCTCCTCGCGCTCCGTTGTGTTGATTTCGCTCATTTCAATTCTCCAGGCAGATTCGGTGGGTAGTCGCTTAGCGCGCGGCGATGACAGGCGTACCGGGTGCGGACGCATCGGCGCGTGGCGCTGCCGCGGAATCTGCGTTCGACGTATCGACGAAACCGCCGCCCAGCGCGGAAGCCAGTGCAATCTGCTGATCGCGGCGGTTCATGCGCAAATTCGCGACGGCCTGATCGGCGGAGAGCGCGTTGACGTCGGCGTTCAACACGGTCAGTTGATTCGTGAGACCGGCCTTGTACTGCACGAGCGCGAGTTCGTCGGCTTTGCGGGCGGCGCCCTGCGCGGTCTGCGCATCGACAAGCTGCGCATCCGTCGAACGCACGTCCGCGAGCTGCGTGGCGACTTCGCTCAGCGCGGTCACGAGCGTCTGGTTGTAGGTCGCGACGGCGTAATCGAAGTCGGCGTAGCGGCCCTTCAGTTGCGCGCGCAGCTCGCCTGCGTCGAAGATGGGCAGGTGGATTGCCGGACCGATCGATGCCGTGCGGCTCGCCGCCGTCAGGAAGCGGCCGAAGCCGAATGCGTCGAGCCCGATCGCGGCGCTCAGGTTGATGTCGGGATAGAACTCGGCCTTCGCTTCCTTCACGTCGTGCGTCATTGCATCGACTCGCCAGCGCGCGGCCACGATATCGGGGCGGCGGCCCACGAGATCGGCGGGCAGGTTGTCGGGCAGGTGCACTTCGTCGCCTGTGCCGAGCGTTGGGCGCGTGATCTGCAAACCACGGTCCGGACCCGCGCCGAGCAGCGCGGCGATCTGATAGCGCGTCGTGAGAATCTGTCCGTCGAGCGATTTCAGCGCGGCGCGGCTCGTCGCCAGATTGGCCTGTGCGGTCTTGCGCTCGACCTCCGTATCCAGACCTGTCGCGATACGGGCCGTCGTGATGCGGTCGATCTGCTCGCGCTGCGTGATTTCCTCTTGCGCGATGTCGCGCAGCACATACAGGCGCGCAAGCTGGTTGTACGTGCGGGCAATCGACGTCGTCAGCGTCTCTTTCACGACTTCCGCGTCGGCCCGGCTCGCCTGAAGCTGCGAGATCGCCGCTTTCAGCGCTTCGCGATTCTTGCCCCACAGATCGAGATCATAGGATGCGCTCAGCAGGCCCTTGTTCTCCGTCTGCCACGAGCCGCCAAACGGAGGCGGCACAAAGGTTGTACTCGAGAACTGTTGACGCGTGAGCGAATAGCTCGCGTCGACGCGCGGCATCGTGCTCGCCTTCGCCGTTTCGCTGTATGCGGATGCCGCCGCAACGCGGGCACGCGCCAGGTCGAGCGTCAGGCTGCTCTTCAATGATTCGTCGATCAGCGCCTTCAGTTGCGCATCGCCGAACTGGTCGGCCCAGTTGGCGGCAGGCCAATAGCCTTGTTCGGCGGGAAGGCTATGCTGCGTCGCATACTGCTGCGGCTCGGCCGTTTTAGCGTCGCTGTGGATGCCGGCGTAGTTCACACAGGCCGATAGCACCGCCGCGAACATCACCGATACACCCAGTATCAGTGCGCGTGATGCGCGCTGTCTGATGTTTGACTGCCTGTTCATTTTTGGCCTGTCAGATCGTTGAGTAAAAAAATGCTTCGTAGAAAATCGTGGTGCACATCCGGTGCGCCCCCGGCCACACGAGACGCGACCTAAACCGTGACTGTCCAGACGAGCCGGCCTCGCGAGATCACGGAAGGTGTCCCTCACAAGGGCAAACAACGTCTTGATACCTGCCGATGGATTCCTTAAGCATCGACGTACCTGCTCACTGCGCCCGACACCCAGCACACACCATGTGCAAAAGTGTTCGCAGTTGTTGGTCAGCAATTGATATTCATCTTCGCCGAGGCGGGACCTGGCCCTCTCCACGGCATCTATTCCGGTATAAATGGCGTCTGGTTCAGACCGAACTTTTATACCTTTTCCTGCCGCAAAGCCGCGCAACGGAATATATTCAATGGGACACCGTTTCGCGGAATGGTAAAAGCCCCCGTAGTGAATAACTTGCCCATTCCCCGCATAGATTCCGTGGTGTGTATAGCCTTCCCGCTCACTAATAAGATGGGCACCAACTTCGATAGCGCGTTCTGTGCGGATCAACGCCGGCGAAGTTGCCAGGCAATCAATAAATGGAGTTTCCATGGCGAACCGCACCTTTCCCTCGTCATGCTTCGCGGACGACCGAAGATCGCGATTTGGGTAGTGGATATCAGGCTTCAGAGAATGCCGCTGAACGAGATGGCAATTGCAAGCCCGACATTGACCGCAGATAGCGTGATCCAGCCAACTAGCACCAACAGAGGTCCGAGACGAAACATGATGTTCTCCACCAACGACCTCAACCACCCGTCAACTCAGTCAAGTCAACCGCGTTGCGATGTCGGAATGGTAGGTGCCGAATCCCTGCCTTGGTAGATACACATCGGAACACTCACCGTTGCCGCGTCGACACCAATTGGCGCCGCCGGGGCACCGCCCCCGAAGTCAGCGGCTCTTGTCGATACCAATGCGCGCTAGCGCGGTATCAGCCTCACTTCGAGCCCATGACGAGGTGCTCCAATTTCATCTGCGTATCTGGATTGGTGACAAACTGGAAACACCATGAGTCCCTGGACGGCTCTACCTTCACCATCCGCGCTCACCTACTATTGACGCAGGGGTGTCCCGCAGTCTCACCAGGAATCAAGATGCACGGTGAGCATCTCGTTATGGGTGGTACCGGCCTGATCGGCAGTAAGGTCGTCGCGCGGCTTACTGCGCAGGGTCACGGCGTAGCTGCCGCGTCGCCACAAACTCGTATGAGCGCGCTGACTGGCGAAGGCCCGGTCAAGGCGCTTGCTGGCGCACAGGTCGTAGTAGATGACACCAACTCGCCGTCATTCGGGGATGATGCTGTCCTGAACTTCTTCCAGACCTGGTAACACAGGCTTCGACGAATGGATGACGGAGAGTCGGAACGCTTGTCACGGATCTCGGGAACACATCATGGACAACGAGAAGCTGCATGCCCCCCCGCTTTCCCTCCTCGACAGGTATCGCGGCCGGGATTTTGATCCTCTGTACACAACAACTGTCACCGTTTCCGGCGGCGAGACGGGACACGGCCGTGCATCTGGAGTGGCCCGTTCAGATGACGGAAACCTTGTTGTGGATCTGCGGCTGCCCGAGGAGTTCGGAGGACCCGGTACCGGGACCAATCCCGAGCAGTTGTTCGCCGCAGGCTTTGCCGCGTGCTTTCACGGGGCGCTCAACCTGCTCGGGACGCGCGCCGCGATGGAGATCAACGATACTGTTGTGGAGGTGCAGGTTTCGTTTGGTCGTGATCCCATGGATGGAGGCTATGCATTGGTCATCGATGTCCGGGTCCGGATGCCGGGTGTTGAGCGATTCGTGGCGGAAGAGCTGGTTCGAAGTGCCGAGCGCTTGTGCCCGTATGCAAAAATGGCCAGACAAGGGACCGTCAATATCGTGACCGTTGTTGACTGACGCGAGATGCACGTTCCTGTGGCGAGAGCGTGCGGAGCGCAGCGGTGACAGACTGCATCTTTGCAACCAGCCTTGTTACCCCGAGCGTGTAGCGCATGCCGTCAGTCGATTGGGTTCGTGTCAACCGGCTGATGCATACGGATCGCCATGCGATTCCATTGATCACTGCCACGGTTCACGTCAATTCCACGATTTCCTCGTCGTTGAAATGCTCAAGAAGAGCCTGGTACTCGACCTCACGCTCAGCGCAGCCGTCGGGCAGGCGGGTCAACGTCTCTGCTCGTTCTAACGCGGCCTGCTCTATCACATTCCATGCCAGAAGGCGCATGTGATCACCCGCTGATTGTTGCTCTTCCGGCAACACGGAAACCGCCGTGTGCAGTCTTCTATACCGAACAAGACGCGCATACGATGGCGTTCAGATTCGCTTCGTGCGCTATCAACGCAAACGATTTCCGAATCAATCGGGAAAGCGTACTGACAGACCTCACACAGGTCTTTCCCGCTCGAGCGTTTAACTCAGCCATCGAACCAGAACAAAGATATGAAAACGGTCGCCACTGTCGCTAGCAAGAACGTTGTCGATGAAACCGCGCTTGAGTTACACGAACTTGATCGAAGGACGACGCAAACGGCAAGGTGCACGTCCGAAGAATCCGAGGTGAACAATGGAACATCCAGACTTGGCGTTGTTGCCGACTTTGACTGTATAAATCCGTCGTCGTTACACGATGACGTGTTACGGAGTTTTTTGCGGACCTCTGAAGCGCATCTGCTTTCGGTCGCTTCCGCCGACTAACGGATAGTCTGACAACGTAAATGGATTTTGCTTCTTGCCTCGGCAATTGACCAAGACGAGAGGTCGAACACCCTGGTCACCGTCGTTACGGCATGCATTTCTCAACGTATCCGAGTCAGCTCGATACGGCCACGACGAAATCAATTTTCAGGATGGCAAAATGTTTTCCCATGAGCTGCTTTCTCGGTACGGAGCGTTGATCGTATTCTTAAGCGTACTTGCCTCATCGCTCGGCCTGCCGTTTCCTTCCATCACGACGCTAATGACGATCGGCGCGAGCATCGCCGTTGCGAGATATGACCTCGCGCGTACACTGCTTCACTCCGTCATTCTGCTCGGTGCCGCCGTTTCCGGTGGCGTTCTTGGCGACCTCCTCTGGTTTCAAGGCGGCAAGCGCTACGGCACACATGCCCTCCAGCTGGTATGCAAACTGTCGTTCACGGGGCAATCGTGCGTTACACGATTCGAGTACTTCTTTTCTCGACGCGGCGCGCGTGCGTTGATGATTGTCCGCTTTGTGCCCGGGCTTTCGCTGATCGCCGTTCCTCTTTGCGGGGCCATGGCGATCAAAACGCGTTCTTTTATTTTGTACGACTGCGCCAGCGTAAGCATATGGGCATGCGCTGGTCTCCTCGCGGGCGCGTTGTTCGCCGGTCGAATCGACGCTTTGTTCGCACACCTTCGTCAATCTGGATGGCAGGTGTCGTTGTTGGGCATCGTCCCAGTGGTCCTCCTTTCCTATATGTGGCTTGCTCGTAGAGCTCGTACACGAACCCTGGTGGCAGATAAGTCACCGGGCACGCCCCCTTGTACCGCCGACATCGCAGGCTATTGCTGATCAACGCGAGATCAAATCGGTACGAACACCGCATGCCATTCCTCAAGCGTCGAATTCATCTTCGCAACGGACTGTAGATCGATCTGCCGACCAGGCTTTTTCAAGTCGAAATCGACGCGTTGACGGCGCAGATAGTGCGGCCAAAAGGTTCACGTGTAATGTGCCCGTTGCGGCTTTGTGTGCCGGGCCACTTTCGTTTGGAGTTCGCGGGGCGGCGGCCAGAACCCGAGTGCTGGCGGCTCCTTCGTGCCCGCGCTACGGCAGCGAACTCAGCGTCAAGCTCGTGGTGCTCAACGATCAATGGGCCCTTCTGCGCTTTTTCGAAGGCAAGCTCGAATCGGTGCTGTCATTCGAAACGGACGGCGAGCGGATCGCCCGCATTCTGGTGCAGCGCAATCCCGACAAGCTGGCGCGGATCGCCGCGGCACACGGCAACACCTGAGCGCTGATATTTCTCCGGCCTGCACCCGCCAGCCTGCTTTTGATTGGTGCCGATTGGTGCCAAAGGGGCAACACCGTGAGCCCGTTTGCATGTCTACCGCGCCACGCCGCGTCCACCTACGATGACTTCGTGCGGCGCATTGCCGCTAACGACATCCGCTAAGTGCGGGTGGCCACCGTCGTGCTGTTGACGGGCATGGTGGCCGCTGTCGCCGTGGCCAGTGTCCGGGCAGAAAGCGCCGGATCGGCATTCGTCACTAGTCTCACGAGTTAGAAATTCCCATACCGAATCTGTGCCCTCGCAATCAAGGATACGTTGTCGCGATAACGCTTTAAAAATCGTAAGAGGGGTATCCGTCGAGGCATCGATATCAACAGGCGCGTTTGCAATCTATCTCTTCTGTCAAGGGAGGCACGCCGGTGCACACATGTTTATCGGTGGCTCTTTTTTAACATTTACCAGGACTATTTCATGAAAGTCGCAGACATCCACAAGAACGCATATGCGATGCCCGTGCATAACCCCTCGTATCCGCGTCCGCCGTTTCGCTTCCTCAATCGCGAGTACTTCATCATTTCATACGAAACTGACATCGATGCGCTGCGCGCGGTCGTTCCGGAGCCGCTGACGGTCGACAGCGGTCTGGTTCATTACGAGTTCATCCGCATGCCGGACTCGTCCGGTTTCGGCAACTACACCGAAAGCGGTCAGGTGATCTCGGTGATCGATGACGAAGGCCGCAAGGCCGGCTACACGCATGCGATGTATCTGGACGATGAAGGTCCGATTGCAGGCGGCCGGGAAATCTGGGGCTTCCCGAAGAAGCTCGCTTCGCCGCGCCTGAGCATCGACGGCAACGACACGCTGCTCGGCACCCTCGACTACGGGACGCAACGGGTCGCGACCGGCACGATGGGCTATAAATTCCGTCCACTGAATATCGAGGCCGAGCGGAGGAAGCTGGCAGATACGCCGAACTACCTGCTGAAGGTCATTCCGCACGTCGACGGCTCGCCGAGAATCTGCGAGCTGGTCCGTTTCTATCTGCGGGACGTGACAGTGCTGGGCGCATGGGAAGGTCCCGCCGCGCTCGAACTGCAAGCACATGCGCTGGCGCCCGTCGCCGACCTCCCGGTCAGGAAAGTCGTGGGCGCGCGGCACGTCATCGCGAATCTCACCCTCGATATCGGCGAGGTTGCCTACGACTACCTCGCCCCCGACGAAGCACTCAAGCTCGCCGTCAACCAGTAACTCACGGAGGAAATAGATCATGTCGTTGCAAGGAAAGGTCGCGCTCGTCACGGGCGCAGCAAGCGGTATCGGTGAACAATGCGCACGCACGCTGGCTGCGGATGGCGCGGCGGTCGTCATTGCTGACCTGAATCTGACAAACGCGCAGCAGGTCGCGGACAGTATCGTCGCCGCGGGTGGAAAAGCACTTGCGGTGTCGATGGACGTCACGAGCGAAGAAGCGGTCAACGCCGGTATCGAAGACGCAGTTGGCAAACTTGGCGGCATCGATGTGCTGGTGTCGAACGCGGGCATCCAGATTGTCAACCCGATTGAAGACTACGCCTTTTCCGACTGGAAGAAGATGCTCGCCATTCACCTGGATGGCGCATTTCTGACCACGAAGGCTGCTATCAGGCATATGTACGCTTCTGGAAAGGGAGGCTCCATCATCTACATGGGCTCCGTTCATTCACACGAAGCGTCGAAGCTGAAGTCGGCTTACGTCACCGCCAAGCACGGTCTGCTGGGTCTTGCTCGGGTCGTCGCAAAGGAAGGCGGTCCGCGCGGCGTGAGAGCGAACGTTGTATGTCCGGGCTTTGTCCGTACTCCACTGGTTGACAGGCAGATTCCGGAACAGGCGAAAGCGCTTGGTATTTCCGAGGCGGAAGTCGTGAAGAACGTGATGCTGAAGGAAACCGTGGACGGCGAATTCACGACCGCAGCCGACGTCGCGGAGACGGTGGCGTTTCTCGCCGGATTCGAATCGGCGGCGCTGACCGGACAGTCGGTCGTAGTCAGCCACGGCTGGTTCATGCAATGAGCACCGGGAGATAGACATGCATCGCAGTCAACGCAACGAAACCAGGCTGGCGAGTCCCCTGGAGTTGCCGCACTATGACGAAGTGGCGCTGGTCCTGCAGGGCGGCGGCGCGCTGGGTTCCTATCAGGCAGGCGTGGTTGAAGGGCTGGCGGAAAGCGGCGTCGGGCTGACGTGGATATCGGGCATCTCGATTGGTGCGTTGAACACCGCTATCATCGCTGGCAACGCGCCGGAGGATCGCGTAGAAGCGTTGCGCGGATTCTGGAACACCATCAGCCAGCCCACGGACCTGGTAGGCCATGTGGGCGCCTGGTGGCCGGCGACATTCGGTTTTTTGGACCTCGCGCAGAAATGGTCGAGCATGTGGGCCGCCAGCCGCACGTTGACGATCGGCCAGAAGGGATTCTTCACGCCGCGCTCGCCAATGGGCACCCTCGGTCTGGCCGTGAACCCGCCCAGCCAGGTCAGCTTCTACGATACGACCGCATTGCGCGCGACGCTGCTGAAGTATGCCGATTTCGACCGGATCAACGACGGCGATATCCGTGTCTCGGTCGGCGCGGTCAACGTTCGCACGGGGAACCTGGTCTATTTCGACAATACGAAGATGCGCCTCGCGCCCGAGCATTTCATGGCGTCGGGGGCATTGCCGCCGGGCTTTCCCGCGGTGGAAATCGACGGCGAGTACTACTGGGATGGCGGCCTCGTTTCCAACACGCCGCTGACCGAAATCGCCAGGGAATCGCAGCATAAGGACACGCTAGTGTTTCAGGTGGACCTGTGGAGCGCGCGCGGCAATCTGCCTGGCAATCTCTTCGACGTATCTGCGCGGACCAAGGATATCCAGTACTCGAGCCGGACCCGCACCGTCACAGCGTTCATGGAGAAGAACCGTAAGCATGCCTGTCTCATCAAGGAGCTGCTAAGGCACATCCCGGAGAACATACGGCACACCCATCCGCTCATGAGCAAGGCACAAGAGATCGCCGATGGCAGTGCGGTCAACGTGGTGCACCTGATCTACCAGAGCAAGGCTTTCGAAGGACACTACAAGGACTATGAGTTCAGCACCGAGACGATGGGCGAGCACTGGGAGAGCGGCCTCGCTGACATCCGCCGTTCGTTCCGCAATCCGGACTGGTTCTCCGTTCCGAGTCACGAAGTCGGGTTCGTCACGCATGACGTGCATCGCCTCGAAGCAGTGCCGACGTCCGTTCCTGCCAGGTCGAGCGGCGGGGCGCACACCCCCGACGCTACGCCCGACGAGCGGTCTCCGCTCGTTCGCGCGGACAAATTGAACATCGGCGCAACATGAAGCTGGTGCCAGGCCGACGAATTTGTCGAGCACCAGCGAGTCGCACGCAGCCAGATACGCATGCGCGCGACTCGCGCCACCGCCACGTCGCCATAACGGGGTAATCGTCCGGATCGTGCGGAATCTGGCGCTAGCAGTGCCGCCAATCCGGACGGATGTCACAACTTTTGTGCGCGGAACGTCTTAGAGGAAGGGGGACGTGTTCGCACCCTTCAATGAGGAAGAAATCGACCGGGTAGCGCAACGCGTCGCCACTGCCCTGCGCGAGCCTGTATGACGCGTGCAATGGAGTACCGAGGCCCACCGTTATCTTTAGAGCATCGGAGCAGCCCAATACTTCAAGAGGCATTCCATGACCGACCCGTCTGAAACGCCCGAAGGGGTCAGAGAGCGCGCCGACGACGTCTCCGTGGCATTTCTGATGCAGCTCGAGCGGCTGACCCCGGAAGCACGCGCAGCGTTCCTGCTGCGCGAGGTCTTCGACGCGGACTATGACGAAGTCGCTAAAGCCATCGGCAAGACGGAGGCCGCGTGCCGCCAGCTGGTCAGCCGTGCAAAAGCGCAACTACGCGATGAACGCCCGCGTTACGAAGTGCCGCGCGAGACACATCTCCGCCTGCTGCGTACCTTCGCGCAGGCGCTGGAGCGCGGCGATTTCCCTGCGATCAACGCCTTGCTGGCCGAAGATGCGATGCTGATCGGCGACGGCGGAGGCAAAGTCCCGAGCTCCCTGAAACCGATGGTGGGCGGCCGGCGCATCGCACAGCTTTTCTACGCTTCGTGCCTGCGCTACGGCAGCAAACTCAGCGTCAAGCTCGTGGTGCTCAACGATCAATGGGCCCTTCTGCGCTTTTTCGAAGGCAAGCTCGAATCGGTTCAGTCATTCGAAACGGACGGCGAGCGGATCGTCCGTATTCTGGTGCAGCGCAATCCCGACAAGCTGGCGCGGATCGCCGCGGCACACGGCAACACCTGAGCGCTCTTCTCCGGCCTGCACGCGCCTGCCTGCTTTTGATCGGTGCCGATTGGTGCCAAAGGGGCAACACCGTGAGCCCGTTTGCATGTCTACCGCGCTACGCCGCGTCCACCTACGATGACTTCGTGCGGCGCGTTGCCGCTAACGACATCTGCTAAGCGTGGATGTTCACCGTCGTCGCCAGGAGGGATCCATGACGCAGCGTATCAACTACATTCAGCAATCGCCGGAGCTGTTCAAGAAGTTCCTTGAATTCAGCAATCGGCTGAAGGACAGCGGCATTGAAGAATCGATCCGGGACCTCGTGTCGATCCGGGCGTCGCAGATCAATGGCTGTGGCTTTTGCGTCGACATGCACGTGAAGGAAGCGCGCATGCACGGCGAGCGCGAACTGCGCCTCCATCATCTCGCGATCTGGCGCGAATCGACGCTCTTCGCGCCGCGCGAGCGCGCCGCACTCGCGTGGACTGAAGCTCTGACCACGCTTCCCGAGCATGGCGTGCCCGACGATATCTACGAACGCGTGCGTACCCAGTTCTCCGAGAAGGAACTGTCTGACCTGACGTTCGAGGTGATGGCCATCAACGGTTGGAACCGCGCGAACGTTGCGTTCAGGACCGTGCCGGGTTCGGCCGACAAGGCATTCGGCCTCGACAAGGCGAACCTCGCCTGAACAGTCCAGTTCTTTCGTTCTTCTTCATCTTCGTCCCGCGCGTGCGGGCCGCGTTATCTGGAATGCACACCATGAAGAACACCGCAATCGCAATGCTCGTCGCCGCAGGCGCGCTTATCGGCGTGGCTCGCGCCGCGGCTCCCGAAGCCGTCGTGACCCCGCTGATGACAAAGCCGCTGGACGATTATCCGGGCAAGGAAGCCCTGATGATCACCGTGACCTATCCGCCGGGTTCCGTCGATCCCGTCCATCGGCATCATGCACACGCCTTTGTCTATGTGCTGGAGGGATCGATCGTGATGCAGGTCAAGGGCGGCAAGGAAGTCACGCTGACGCCTGGACAGACCTTCTATGAAGGTCCGAACGATGTACACACGGTCGGGCGCAACGCGAGCCAGACTAAACCCGCGAAGTTCATCGTGCTTCTTTTGAAGGACAAGGGGGCGCCCGTTCTCGTGCCGGAGAAGTAGGCACATTCGTGCAGCGACGCTTTGGTTTTGCTTTTCATTGCGCAGTACCGTACGACGCGTTTGAGTGAAACAAACTCTAATCATTTTGGCGTCCGAATTATGAGACAAAAGATCTATGCAGCACTCGTCGCAGCCGTTCTGAGTATTCCTGTTGTTGCGTCCGCCCAGCAATCGAACGCTGACCTCACGCGCGCCCGAGTACGTGCGGAACTGGTTCAGCTCGAAAAGGCTGGCGACAATCCAACGCGCCGCAACGATCCGAACTACCCGGCCGACATACAGGCCGCCACAGCCCGGCTGCAGGCAACCAATAGCGTTACGCAAAACGCCACAACCTCGGGTTACGGAGGCACTGCGGACGGATCCTCACAGGCAGGCACGAGCACCATGGCACGCCTCGTGGAGCGTCCAGTCTATTCCGGTCATTGACCGCGCAGCCGGGCGGTGTCGACCGTGGACAACATCGTGTGAAGTTGTTCGTTCGTCGATCGGTTTCGCTCAGTTATTTCGAAACTGGATTGAGGCAAGGGACCGGTTGTTATGAGTTCGGTGCTTGCCGTCGACTTCGTAAGTCTCTAACCGAAGGCAATAATCATGTCGCAGAAGATCTTGATAGTGGGTGCCGGCTTTGCCGGAGTGTGGGGTGCACTAGGGGCAGCTCGCGTGCTCGATGGTGCTGGTATAAGGAACAGTGACGTTGAAATCACCTTGATCTCGCCGAAACCGGAATTGCAGATCCGCCCGCGGCTGTACGAAAGCGAGCCACGGCGGATGGCTGCACCGCTGCGGCCGCTGCTTGACGCCATTGGCGTGAATTTTCTTGAGGGCTGTGTCGAAGAGATTTCCGTTCATGACAAGACGGTGAGTGTCGTGTCGGCTAAGGGGCTAAAGCGTTCGCTCGCGTACGACCGGCTGTTGTTGACCAGCGGCAGCAAGTTGAACAGGCCGCCGGTTCCGGGTCTGGCGGAGTACGCCTTCTCTGTCGATCGTATTGAGGACGCAGTAGCTCTCGACAACCACTTCGCAAAACTGGCGAAACTGCCGGATTCGCCTGCACGCAACACTGTCGCAGTTGTCGGATGTGGCTTTACGGGTATCGAGGTTGCAACTGAATTGCCTAAGCGAATGCGCGAGTTGTTTGGCGCTGACGCGGCTGTTCGCGTCGTCGTGATCGGATCTCAGGACGATATTGGTCCCGATCTTGGCCCCAATCCTCGGCCGTATGTATCTGAAGCCTTTGACTCGCTGGGCGTTGAGGCAGTACTTGGATCTGGCGTGGTGTCGGTCGATGCGGACGGGGTTCGCACTGCGTCGGGCACCCTTATTGAAGCCAGGACCGTGATCTGGGCGGGCGGCATGCGTGCCAGCTCACTGGCTGCGCAAGTTTCTTCGCGTCTTGATCCGCTGGGACGTGTCGAAGTGGCATTGGATCTTCGCGCGGCAGAAGCACCTGATGTGTTTGTGGCGGGTGATGTGGCGCGCGCGCTGTGCGACGATAACGGGCGCTACGCATTGATGTCCTGTCAGCACGCTATCGTGATGGGGCAATTCGGCGGACACAACGTAGCCGCAGATCTGATCGGTGTCCCGACCCTGGAATATAGACAGCCGTTCTATGCCACTTGCGTCGACCTTGGCGAATGGGGCGCTATCTATTCGGAAGGTTGGGATCGACAGATCAAACTGACGAACGCCGAAGGCAAGGCGCGCAAACAGATGATCAACACGAAGTGGATCTACCCGCCGGCGCCGAATCGTATCGAAGCACTGGCAGCGGGCAACCCGCAAGCGTCCTTCGGCTGACCTGTTGACACCGCCTGAGCTGTTGCGGTGAACATGGCACGTGGCGCCACTTGCAAGAACCGGTGAACCTTACTGCAAGCGGCTTTTCACACGACTACTGCCAGATTTTGCACGATTCAGACGATTACCCCGACGTAGGCTGACTCACAGATATCTCCGCGCAAGGATCCCGTAAAGCAGTAACGCGGCACCTTCAAGACCGTGCTTGCGATGAGCGCGAACAGCCATCAACGGAAGCGCGAGCGCGTGCGTAGACAAACCAAAGTGTGGTTGCGGCTGCACAACGTGCGTTCACATTGATTCATGGGCCGACGATCCCGACGCTTCCATCTACTTCTTCCCCATGCCGCCCCCTTGGCATGGCCTCTGCCCGCGAAATCGCGGGCGCTTTTTTTGGGGGATATCCGCTCGTATGAGCTTCCCAGGCTATTGCAGGTGCGTCACCCTCCGTTCGCAGAATCGCCTTCTCGAGTCGCGAGACTTACTTACCTGTCGTCATGGCGAGCATGGGGTTGCAGCGCATGCAAGCCGCTCGGAGGAAGCAGCAGGAACGCACGTGACGGCAGCAGGGATGCCGCGGTGCACGGGAACCCGGGGCGCGTCGGATTTCTTTTTGGGGGCAGCGAAATGAATCAATCGGACACGTCGGTACGCGGCTTTCGCCTCAGTTTGCCGCACCGCGCTGATGCGCTGTCCACAAGCGTTGCCGTGAGCTATGCGAGCATCATGGCATTCATGGCGGTGGCGAGCGAAGGGAGTTTCGCCAAGGCCGGCGAACGTCTGGGCGTTGGCAGATCGGCCGTGAGCCGGAACGTCCAGAAGCTGGAAACGCAGTTGAGTACGCGGCTGTTTCTACGCACCACGCGCAGCACGCAACTGACGCGCGAAGGCCAGCGCTTCTTTGAGAACTGTCATCAGGGTGTCGCGCACATCGCGGAAGCCGTGAACGACATGCTGGAGCTTCGCCAGGGCCCGCCACGCGGCCTGATCCGCATCAGCTCGACGGTGGGCTTCGGCAGGAAGGTGGTGGCGCCGCTGCTGAAAGAGTTCATGAAGGCCTATCCCGACATCGCCATCGATCTGCTGCTCGACGACCGGCCGACGGACTTTGCCTCCGAGCAGATCGACGTGGCGTTCCGCAATGGGCGCATCGAGGACTCCAGCATCATCGCTAAACAGCTGATTCCGATGCAGATGGCGCTTTGCGCCGCACCATCCTACGTGGAAGCGCACGGCCTGCCGCATACGCTCGAAGATCTATGCCAGCATGAATGCATCAACTTTCGCTTCTCCAGCGGCCGGGTGTTCGAATGGGAGTTCAAGGTCGACGGCCACGTGCGGAAATACCTGCCGACGGCCCGTCTCACGTTCAACGATGCCGACCTGGTCTTGCGTGCAGTTCTACAGGGCTCCGGTATCGCGCAGATGGCCGGCTATCAGATCTGCGATCACATTGCGGCCAATGAGCTCGTCGTGGCGCTGGCCCGGAATGCGCCCGACGACCGCGGGCACTATATCTGCTATCTGAGCCGGCAGCATTTGCCGTCGCGCATTCGCGTCTTCATCGACTTCATGACCGAGCAGATCCGCGCGCTCGATCTGAATTACCTGACCGAGTTCAACGCGGATGACACCGAGACTTCGACCGAGGAGATAGCGGCATGAATCCGGTTTCGTGGCTGCGCACGGCCGGCGCGATTTTCCTGCAGGCGTCGTTTTATAGCCGACTCAGCTCCGGATGAACGCCAACAGGTCCGCGCTGAACTGGTCTTTGTGTGTGTCCGTCAACCCGTGAGGCGCCCCTGGATAGACGATCAGCTTCGAGTTCCTGACCAGCCTTGCCGATGCGCGACCTGCGGCGTCGATGGGTACGATCTGGTCGTCTTCGCCGTGGATGATCAGCGTGGGGATGTCGATTTTCTTCAGATCCTCGGTGAAGTCTGTTTCGGAGAACGCCTTGATCGAGTCATAGGTGTTCTTGTGGCCGCCTTGCATCCCTTGCGTCCACCACGAATCGATCAACCCCTGCGAAGGTTTGGCGCCCGGGCGGTTAAAGCCATAGAACGGACCCGACGGAACATCTTTGTAGAACTGTGACCGGTTCGCGAGTTGAGCGGCACGCAGGCCATCGAATACTTCGATCGGCAGCCCGCCCGGGTTCGCGGCGGTTTTCAGCATCAGCGGCGGCACTGCTGAAACGAGGACGACCTTTGACACGCGGCGCGTGCCGTGCCGGCCAAGATAGCGGGCCACTTCCCCTCCGCCGGTAGAAAAGCCGACAAGGATTACGTCCCTCAGACCGAGGGTCTCGAATACGGTCGCCAGATCGTCGGCATAGGTATCCATTTCGTTGCCGTTCCACGGTTGGCTCGAGCGGCCATGGCCCCGGCGATCGTGGGCAACGGCGCGAAAGCCGTGCGACGCCACCAGCATCATCTGCGATTCCCAGCTATCCGAGCTAAGCGGCCAGCCATGACAGAACACGACCGGGCGGCCGGTGCCCCAATCCTTGTAGTAGAGCTGCGTACCATCCTTCGCTTCGATGTAGCTGCCCGACTGCTGGCCGGGTGATCTGGAGGCAGGCGCTGCTGCCGACGACGCGGCGGCATGAGCCAGACCGGGCAGAAATGATCCGGCCAGTGCGCCAACTGCGGCGGTGCCGCCGATCAACACGTCGCGTCGCGCGGGTTTGTCTGCGAACCTGTTCTTTGTCGCCATAGTGCTGCTCCTTTGTTAAATACTTTGTTGAAAATCAGACCGCCACTCGCGTCCCGTTACGGACGCAAGAATATAATTGACCAGTCGTCTATTAATTGTTGCAAAAAAAATTTAGCGCAACAACTGCTTCAGCGTGATGCGCTGAAATCGATGGCAGGCACTCCCACAGCGTTCCACCTTGCAACGGAGGATTGCTCCTTCCCAGCTCTCGACGATGATCGCCGCGACCTGCATGGGATCCCGGTCCGCAGGCAGCTCTCCCCGCGTCTTCGCTTCTGCCAGACAAGCCGCGATTGAACCTTCCCATCGTTCCAGGATGCGCTTCAGCGTGCTTCGTACTTCAATGCTGGTATTGGACAGCTCCAGCGAGAGGTTGCCTATCAGGCATCCAAGCCTGAACTCGTTCGCTGCGTGGTCCTCGGCAAGCAGTCCGAAAAACTTTTCGATTCGCGCCAACGGCTTGATGCGGGCGTCATACATAACCTCACCGTGCCGACTTTCGATGGACTCCCAATAGGCTTCCAGCACCTCCGCGGCAAAGGTCTCCTTGCTGTCAAAGTAGCTGTAGAACGACCCCTTCGGCACGTCGGCCGCCGCTACAATGTCTTGCACCCCACTCGCGTTGAATCCCATTTCGTGGACAACCCGTCCGCCAGCGGTAAGCAGGCGGGTACGGACTTCTGGGTTGGCGGGTCTTGGCATGTCAGGTTTCACGCTGAATCACAATAAACCGAAATATAGACGACTGGTCGGTTATTGTCAAACGCCTGATGACGCATGCCGCTGTGTTGCTTCCATCACCCGGGCAAATCTCCGCCCTGCGAACACGCCGACGATGACGACAGATCGCCGCAACCCCGCTAGCCCTCCGCACGACGAATCGCGCTATCCGGCCGCAGCTAACATCCGCGTCGCCAACTCGCCCAGCGTGCGCACTTCACTCTCGACCTCCGGCGTCCAGCGTCGGCCATAGTTAAGACGAATGTGACGAGAAAAACCCTCGCTGCGTGAGAAGACACTCCCGGGGGCAATCGCGATGCCATGCGCCTGTGCCATTTCAAACAGTCGCACCGCATCGACACCTTCCGGAAGTGCAAAGCCAGACCGCTACGCTCAATCGCGTAGCAGACTTGATACACAGCCAAAGAGCCCGACCACCTGATACAGACACTGCATCATGGATCAGTCATCTGATCGATTTTTCGCCGCGCACGCAAAGCCGCTGTGTCGCTTTTCAGAAACTCCGTTGACGGTAAAGAATTCGGGGCCACAAAACGTCACGACCGATCGTGCGATATACGCAAACGAATCCATCGAACGCATGTGGTGTAGCGTGGACCGCACTTTGCCAGTGCGAGGCCGCACGCAACAGACCCAGATTGACCGCAAAAAAACCGTATCAGATGCTTTCAATTCGGGGAGAAGGACATTTACAGTTCACTTCGCGATGCGCTTTTCTCCGCACAATTCAGGCCGCCCGTTTCGCGGTAGCCCACCTATGTCTGCTTGCGCACGGAGCGGACTCGACGGCAACTCTAGTATTGACGACTTGAAGTCGGACGAAAGTCCACTACGGGCCAGTTCGTGCCAGGTGTCTTGAAAGGATCATGTAGCGGACGTAGCGGACTAACCAGACGTTGCTGATGCCGGAAACCGCGGAGGTGCCTCATATGGAAAATCTGATCGCGTCGAGGCAATTCTATGGTTCGCGGATCGATTACGCGGCGATAGCCTTGCCCGTCCTGATCTGGGCGATCGCCGTCGCTATCGCCAATCCACTGGGCAATTTTCCACTGCAGGACGACTGGTCGTTTTCGCTTACCGTCCACCATCTGCTCGAGACCGGAGAGTTCCGGCCGGGCGGCTGGACGGCGATGTCGCTGTTCGGACAGACGGTTTGGGGCGCACTGTTCTGCCTCCCGTTCGGCTTTTCGTTCAACGCGTTGAGAGCCTCGACGCTCGTGGCCGGCGCGCTGGTACTCATCGCACTCGCGATGCTTCTGCAGCAGGCTGGGTGCGAGCGTCGCAAGACGGTTGCCGCTACGCTCGTGCTTGCCTTCAACCCGATCTTCTTCGAGCTCAACTCCACGTTCATGACCGACGTGGCCTTCACATCGTTCTGCGCGCTCTCGACGCTGTTCTATTGTCGTTATCTGTCAAAGCGCAGCAGCGTGACGCTGGTGGTCGCGATCCTGTTCGGATGCTGGGCTGTATTGATCAGGCAACTCGGCCTGTTCCTCCCGCTCGCAATGCTGCTGACCCTTCTCCTTGAGAACCGGCGGGACTGGCGTGCAATCGCGCTGTCTGCGATAGCGCTGGTTGCGGGTATCGCATTGCTCAAAGGTTTGAGCGCCTGGCTGGATGCACGCGACGCGATGCCGGTCATGTATCTCGGCAAGACGCCGATAATGAGCCGTCTGTTCCCAGCCTCGACGATCACCCTTGCCGCGATCGGACATCGACTTGGCGAGATATCCTGGCTTTTCCGCGCCGCGCTTGCGCAGACCGGCTGGCTGCTTTTCCCGATACTGGCTCTACGGCTGCCCGGTCTCGTCCGCGACTACCTGCGCCTCTCATGGGGCAAAGCGATATTGATCGGCGCGGCGCTGTGCAGCATTGCGTGGTTCGCGACGTTCGTGATGCAACATCACATCTTTCCATTCAACACCTGGACCACGGTCCGCGAATCCGGGCTCGGTCCAATCTGGTTCTTCGATGCGAGGCCGGGCGCCGATGTCCCCCCACTACCCGCACCGTTCTGGTACTTCGCGACGTTTTTAGGTTCGGTTGGAGGGATCCTGCTTTTGCTCGATATAGCGCTGACCCTCAAGTCGATCGTTACGCGGTATCAGACGAAAACGCAGGACGCCGCTGTCAGCGTCAGGGCGTTTCTACTGCTTTCAGCGTCGATCTACCTGATGACCTGCGTGCTCGGCGGGTTCTACGATCGCTATCTGTTGCCTGCGTTCATGCCGCTGATTGCCCTTGTCACACTCGGTTCTCCGGCGGGGGATGTCATGTGGCCGTCATTCGGACGATCAAGGCTGTCGCAGCTCACGCGACAATCATGGATGTGGCCGCGCACGGCGCTAGCAGTGTCATGTTTTACGCTGATCCTGATGGGCGGCTTCGCGGTCGCCGGCACGCACGACTACATGAGCTGGAACCGCGCAAGATGGCTGCTGGCCGACACGCTGTTACAGCGAGGCATTCCCGTAACGAAGATCGACGGAGGCTACGAATTCAACGGGTTCTATCTGTACGATCCTCGAATCGATCTCGATCAGCCGCAGCCAAAGAGCTGGTGGGTTCACGATAATGAATACATGATCCAGTTCAACCCGATGCCTGGATATCGCGTCATCGACAGCGCAGACGCCGGCGGCTGGCTGCCGCCACTGAGAACCCGACTCCTGGCGCTTCAACGAGAGTCGCCTTGATAAGATGAACCGGGGCCGCTGCTCAACTTCCACGACGTATGCGGGCGACGAGCGGCGAAAAGTGGACGGTGAGCGGCGAGCAGCAGGCGGCGGCCTTCAAGATCACGGCGCAGCTACGTTAGCGTGAGCCCGTGCGGAAAAATCTGCAGGCGAATCAGGCCCTGGCAGACCCGACCACCCTGCTACTCCACCCGCAGCCAGCCTCAGCTAATCGGGCAACCCGGCGTGAACCTTCTCTGCTCGTACGCGTATTCGTACACCACGCACGTCCCGGCAGCGCCCTGCTTCGCGCGGGTCTCCCAGGTGCTCACGCCGCTTCCACCCAGCGACACAATCTCGCCCGACGTATAGACCGCCGGATCCAGATCAAAATAGCGATACTTCTGGTTGGTCAGGTCCGAGACTGAAAAGCGCTGGACGTGCTCGCGACCGTCCGAATCCTTCAGGCGCAATTCGGCAGCGCCGCCATTCATCCCGTCGGCAACATTGAACAGGATACCGATCTTCTTTAGCGCAGCGCGTTCGAAACGTGAGCCCGACGAAATCATGATCGGAATTTCATTCCCCTTCTCAAGCACCCGGCTATGTGTCAGCTGGTAATCGCCATGCGGAAAATAAATACCCTTGTCGCGAGGCAGGATGTCTTTTCTGACGTAATAGGGACCGTCCAGGATATGAGTGTAGTCAGCGTCGAGAATGTTCTGCACGCAGCCGCCGTACGATGACCACGCATACAGATCCCAAACCGTCCACTTGTCGATCAGCATGATCTTGGGACGGTTTTTCCTGATCTCTCCGCAGGTGTCTATTTTTACGCCGAGCCTCGGATTCTCGTTGTATTTCTCCTGCCACGGAAAATAGAAAAAATTCCCCGACGCTGGAAGCCTGTTGGCCACGACGTATTCGTAGTTTCTGACGGTATAGACAATGATCTTGTCGCCAGGCGAAGTGAAAATATCCGACAGCTGGGAAAATTCCGTGGCGAGCGGCACGTTGCCGGCATCCAGTCTTCTTCTGTCCATCGGCAAGATCAGTGAAATCGAGAAGAGGCACACCGCAAACAACGCCAACGCTGACAGGTTAGTGATTCGACCCGTCCGCAATGGCTTGTTGAAAAAAACCATCGGCAGCGCCAGAACGGCGTCAGCGAATGGCGTCGAATAAAACGACGGGCCGCGCGTGAGAATAACGATCAGGGCGCCTGCAAGGCAGACCGTTCGCCACGGCAAATCTCGCTCACGTAATGCAAGACACACCATCGATATGACCGCCGCCACCACCAGAAACCATGATCTGGGGTGAATGGCAACCATGAATATGTTCGTGAACAGATGCAGCGAATCAACCGCGTAGTTATATATCGGAAGAATCTTGAAATTCATGTAGAAATGAAACACCGCATAGCCCCGAAACGAGCCAACGCAGCCAAGGAATACGAGATTCGCAACGACTCCGATTGCCAGCCACAACCATGATTTTCGAAGAAACGGACTTCTCAGCGAGCCAATAAACAGAAGCGCTGCGGTGGGCGCAAACGTGATATTCAGGAAGGGTAGCGACGCAATAAGCAGATTTCCCGCAACCACGGATCGATCCGTCAGCGCCTCCTTCATACAGATCGCGGGCAGCGTGTATTGCGCCAGGATTACGATGATCAGTAATCCTGCGATCGCCTGATACATATACGCGTGGGCGTAAAAAAACCCCGGAAGCAGCCGCAGGATGATGACCGAACACACCACCGTATATAAACCGCGCGTCAGGTTGTCCTTAAGCAGCGGCGAGAAAAAGATCGTAGCCAGCGCAACAAGCTGCAGAAGCGCGATCGGAACGCGATGTGCCGGGACGCCAAAAGATCCGAATTTTTCCAGAATGAGCCCGGACAGGAATGTCAGCGGCCCATGGTGGTTGAAGATGTCCAGATAGAGCGTCCCGCCCGCCGCCATCATCTTGGCGGTCACGATGGTTTCCGACTCGTCTGGATATTGCAGGTAGTTCAGCAGGTTGTACTGATACCGCACAAACAGGATCGCCGATGCCAGGAAAAGCAGAAACCCGGTCAGGCCGATCAGCCTGTTCCGGGGAGCCATTGCGACGAATGAGGAATCGCGCATGGCCGCCCTACCCTCTGGATCTGGAATCGCCGTCGTACCCGCCGAAGCAGGTTCGAAACAGCACCCGAAGGACTGCCAGATTTCCCTTCAGACCATCTATCTTGGTAGGCACCTCGCCCTTCGGATAACGCCGCGCGGTTGGCAATTCAATGCATCGATAGCCCAGCTTTGGAACGCGATAGGACAGGTACGCGAGCAACTCGTAGGTCGTAAAGACATCGCGAAACGGTGCGATTCGCGGGTCGAGCAAAACGCTCCGGCTGTAGGCGCGAAAGCCCTGCGTCGTATCGGTCCATTTGAATCCGGAAAAGAAACTCAACAGCGGAGCGTGGATGACGCGAATGGCAAACTCCCTCGACCTCGGCGTGTTCTCAGCCACACCGCCAGCAATGAAGCGGGAGGCCTGCGCAAAATCGTAGCCCTGCTCGAGCGCGGCTATGAAACGCGGTATCGCGTCCGGGTCATCCTTGTCGTTACCGTCGATGGTGACGACGCCTTCATATCCCTGCTCAAGCGAAAACGCATAGGCACACCGCAACTGGGCGCTCAATTTCCCCGGCCCTGTCTTGACAAGGAGTCCGCTCACGCCGTCACGCTGAAGCGCCTCCAGTTCCAGCGAACCGTCTGTACTACCGCCATCGACGATAAGGACGTCGGCGATACGGCTGATATTCAGCGCCGCCATTCTCGCCAGCAGATTCGTGATTCTCTGGCCTTCGTTAATGACCGGTATCACCACGCAGTAACGATGTTGCCGCCCCGTCCAGTGCGCGACCCGATAGGCGGGAACCTGCCAGCCGGCGTGGGATCCTGCTTCAAGTTCGATTGTCATGCTCATGTTCTGATCTCCGCTCCCCGACAGCAGGCGTCGCGATGCCTGTCGATCTCCAAGACTTATGAAACTGCTCAAGAAACCGTTGAAGCCACCCGGATGGTCACCAACGCCACGCCGGCGACTATCAGCATGATTCCTGCGATCGTGTTCCAGTAGAACGGCTCACGAAAGACGAGTGACGACATCAGCGCGACACTCGCCACCGCCCCACAGGTCAGAAGCGGATGCGCAACGTTGAGCGGCAGCCTGGCCAGCGCCGCCGCATAGAGCAGGAAGGCGGCGCCATACAGCCCGAGCCCCAGCCAGAACGGCCAGTTTCCCAGCGCGACCAGCGGCTCGCTGAGTGACGGGAATTTCCGTGGCGGCATCATCGCCATCTTGACGAGGACGCTCGCGGACGCGTTGGACGCAACGCCGAGTATCAGGATGAGCCATTTCATAAGCTCACCCGGACGTGATCGCTGCGGTAGTGCCGGATCGCGGACGATAACGCGCGAGCCACCGATTCCTGATGCGGCTCCCCCGCAGTCGCAACCATTTCCACGGTGACGATATGCTCGGGAAGATACTTCTTCAGCGCGACGAACACATCGTCATGCGGGCAGGTGCCGTCGCCAAGCGGCAGGAGTTGCGGTTCGCTTGCGTGCACGTGCCCGATGAGATGCGCAAAGCGCGGAAGCACAACGTCGGCCGCCTCGCCGTTGATTGCCATCGCGCCGGTGTCGAGCTGCATCTTCACGGCGGGATGATCGATATCCACGACCACTGCTGCAGTTTCGGCACTCGTCGTCATGAAACTGGCGCCGTAGACCGTCGGGTTGGGCTCAAGACAAATCGTCACGCCAAGCGAGTCCGCGACATCACCCAGACGCCGGAAAAATCCGCGTGCAATATCCCGAACTTCGTCATCGGCGAGTCCGGCGCGATCACGGTTCCGTGGTGAGCCAAACACCAGCCGGTTCGCCCCGAGGCCCGCCCCGACGCGGCTGACCGCCGCCAGATGCTGAAGCATCGCCTCCCGCACATCTGGAGATCCGAAAAGATTGAGCCCGCTTGTCCCGAACAGCAAAGACTGCATGCCGGTCATTTCAATGCCGCGATCGGACCACCAGTGCCTGACGCGCCTGATTGCGTCGTCTGATGCTTCGGCCGGTCGAGGGAAATACTTCATCGGCGCGACATCGATCGCATCGATCTCGAATCGTTCGAGCAGAAGAGCAATCTCTTCGTCTTCCGCGACATCCCACGCGATATTCGAGATCGAGAGCCTCACGCTTCTGCTCCAGAATTCGCCATCGCGAGAAGGCGTCCGGACTGCGCGTATGACCGGATCGCCTGGAATGTTTCCCGTGCGCTGTACGGGTAATGGCCGGTGGCGCCGAACACACGCGCATGCAGGGAGCGCATGTCGTATCGGGCGGGCGCGGTGTCGAGCGCGTGATCGAGTCTCATCCCGAAGCCTTGCAGCGCGACCTCCGCCACACTCACCGGCTCTGCGGTCAGGTGCACCAGCTTGAGACCCGCGGCCTGCGCCAGCTGGAGGTCATGCCACAGATTGACCATCGGGTAAAACTGGAAGACGGCCCGGCTGTCGATCGCGTCGACATTGTTGTGGTTCAACAGGTCGAAGATGACGTTCTTGCGAAGTCCTGGGCCCACGAGGCCAGGCAGACGTGCGGTCAGGTGATTGGGGAACCGGCGCTCAACGAATTTCTCAAGCAGGCGACGATGCAGGCCGTACGCGTGCAGTCCAGCTTCGTCGACCGGCGTGGCTTCATCGACATTCACCGGATTCCTGAACGTATCGACCGTGCTGATCAAAATGAAGGTGCGGCAGTGAATGGTGTCGAGGTGCGCGATCAGCCCTTCGATCTTCATGCAGTCGGCCACGGGTTCGCGGTTAGCCAGCCATTTCTGCGCGGGTGCGCCGGCGCAGATGACGGTATCGAATGTGTGACCGTCGATCTGATCGATATTGCTCGAACGGTATAGCGCATCGAACGACGCCTGCCTGAGAAGCGTACCGCCGACGAACCCTGAAAAGCCGATCAACGCGTTAGCCATAGATCACTCCCGCGTCGGTCTGACACCGGTCCGCTTCAGTTTCGAGCCGTTCCGCATCCAGCTTCTCAAGCACATCGTAAATGTTGTCGATCTTGCCCCCGAGTACGGAAAAGCACCCGGGCAGTTGCGGATGCTTCTCGAACAGGATGGGGCGTCCGTCATCGATTTCGTTCTTCGCGAGAACAGTCTTGACCTCGAACAGCGACTCCACGTGGCGCGCCTGCGACAGTGAAGGGATGTAACGCACGACGTCGCGAAGCATCCGGTCAACACGGCTTTCACGCGGGTACACGCTGAGTCGCTCGTAGGGATCGACGCCGGACTCATCGCTCCAGTTCAGATGCGGGGTGTAACGGACGTGGGACAGCGAATGCAGCCCGCGCGCCGGAAACGGCATCGTCGAGAAAAACGGGCCGTCCATCACCGTGACGCCGATATCCTGAAACCGGGGCGGCACGGCGATCAACGCGATTTCCGCGATTTCCTGTTTCAGATGAGTCTGCGTTCCCGGGTAATCGCCGAGGATCTGATTGAGTCCGCTATACGTGCAGTTGAACACGTAGTGACACGCAATCGATTCGCGCGATCCGTTACCGTGCTGCACGGCGACCGTGAGCGCGGAACCGGACCCACGCGCGACATCGGTGACGCGCGTACCTGTAGTCACCTGCACTCCGCACGCACCCAGTTCGTTCGCAGCCCATGCGGCGAGTCTGCCCGAGTCGAAAGCATATTCTTCGACCAGAAACACGTCTTCAATCAGACGTGATTCAAAGAGCGAGCGGAGCGCGGGCGGCGCAGGGCGGATGTTTGCGTCAATCTCGTGGCAGAAGCGTTCGAACTGTTTCGCGGTCACTTTGGAGTGTTGACGGGCAATGGCGTAGAGCTTGGTGAAATCGCGCTTCACGGCATCCGGCCAGTCGAGCACAAACTTCCGCAGGTTCACCCGGCTTCGATACGCGGTCGTGAAACTGCGCGGGTAGTGATAGCCGTTGTGAATACGCGCCTGGTTGTTGCAGGAGGCGCGTTTCAGAAGCGCGTCTTCGCGTTCGATGAGCGTGACGCGTTTCATCCCTCGCGCTCTCACGAGATACGCGGCGATGGTCGTGCCGTAAAACCCGCCGCCAATGACGACGGCTTCCTGGCCGGTATGTGACGGCGCCATCACGCGGCCCGCTCTGCTGGCTGATTCGCGACGTGCGTGGACCCGGACGCGACTTCCTCGATATTGAGCTTCTCGCGACGCGTCATGCGCTGACTCGTGAATTCGTGGCTGACGTGGTACAGCGGATGCTCGTCAGAGACGCTGTCGACGTGAAGGATGTATTCGCCAAGCACGAGAAGCACCAGCGAGATCAGGAAGAACATGCCCGACTGCTGCAGCGACAGGCTGATCCAGCCCGGCGCGACATCGGTCTTGAACAGGCCGATTGCAACCACGTAGAACGAATAGAGCAGATTGGCAACCGCGCCGAAAACGGAAAGCGAAGTGACAAGCCGCATCGGCGTGCGGGTTGTGGAGACCAGCATGCGCATCGCGAGGTCGACACTTTCTCCGAGGCGCTTCACCCGGAACGCCTTCGATTCCGCCTTGTACTTCAGATTGGCGCGCTTGAATCCGGCCGTCGCGGGCAAATGCCGATAGCTCATTGCCGGCTGACGATGCTGCAGAATGAAATTGACGACCTGCTTGCTCAATACGCGATACGGCGGTGCCTCTCTCGCGAGGTGAATGCCGTTCAGCTTCTCGTAGGACCAGTGAAACGCCGCGCACGCCATTCGATACGTCAGGCTTTGCGGAGGCGCCTGCTCGTTTTGTGCGAACACCACGTCGATCCCGTTGACGGATTTTTCGAGCATGGACGGCAGGAACCCGATGTCGTCAGTCAGCGGGTCGAGCACGGCCACAAAGTCGCCGAGTGCGTTTTCCAGACCAACCCACGACGCCGTATCGATATCGACCGTTTTCGTCAGGACAAATACCTGCAGGTTGGGAAGGCCACGTTCGCTGGTGAGATTGCGGAGCACCGACAGACTGTCGTCACTCGACGCATTGGCGACGACGATCAACTCGTAGTCGCTGACGAGCGAAGAGATGCACGCCGCCGCGTCCGACAGAATCTGTTCGAGATTATCGGACTGCTCGCGCACAACGAATACGACCGACAGAAAGACTGGAAAGAACGGCATCCGAATACCTCTCGAACGTGGGTTCGTCATGTGACGCGTATTGCTTAATTTGTAGTTTCGCGAAGTGGCGCCCGGGCAGAAGCGAGGCGCTCACGCATTCCAGTCATCGCGAGGACGCTCCCATCACTGTCCGCAAACCGCATTAGTCGGTCCCGCGAAACCCGCCGACATAGCTGAATCCTGCATCACCCACGATGCATTGATCTTACGAAACCGATGCGCTTATATTACGAAATCGATGCGTTAATCTTACGGAACCGCCGGATTACCGGCCGTGCGCGACCGAACATTACAAAACGGTTAGGTCGATATGGAAAAACACTGACCCGAGCCGCACCCGGGCAAGGAGCCCGGGAGAATGACCACGAGACCGGTCCCACGCCGCCCGGACGCTGTCCATCCTTGGAATGATCCTTGCGACAGGCCACGCCGTCGCCTATAACTTCCGAAGATTCGCTTCCCCGGATCTGCCCGCCGCTCGCCGCCGGGCATTGTTGTGTGTGTCGCCCAGTACGCGTTTGCTGCCGTCAACAAAATCGTCACAAAAGCAGACATGAACGGATCGCGGCGTTCGGCCGGCTCACTGGTCACGCAAGGCTGGGTTCACGCCGCGGTTGGCTGCTCGAATTGAAACAGGCCGTTCAACACAACCGACTCAAACGAGGACACCGTGGATCTCGAAACCGTACGCGTATTCATCATGACCCGTGGCATCGACTTCGGCACCAAGGTGCTCGGGGCGATCGTGTTGTGGATCATCGGGCGCTGGGTCATTTCGCTCATCACCGGCCTGCTGCGCAAGATCCTGAGCCGCAATGGACGTGTCGATCCAACGCTCGCTCACTACCTCGGCTCGATCCTTGGTGCGTTGCTGAACCTGCTGCTGGTTCTCGCGGTGCTGCAGGTGTTCGGCGTACAGACGACCTCGTTCGCGGCGCTGCTCGCCGGCCTCGGTCTCGCGATCGGTACGGCCTGGGGCGGCCTCCTCGCCCACTTCGCGGCCGGCATCTTCATGCAGATCCTGCGGCCGTTCAAGGTGGGCGACTTCGTGACAGCGGGCGGCGTGACGGGCACCGTCCACGAACTTGGCCTCTTCGGCACGACGATCCTGACGCCGGACAACGTTACGACCATCATCGGCAACAACAAGATTTTCTCCGACACGATCTCGAACTACAGCGCGCTGCCCGTCCGGCGCGTCGAACTGACGGCGAAGATCGCGAACGGCGTCGATCCCATCGACGCAATCAGTCGCCTGAAAGCCTCGGTCACGAAGATTCCGAACGTCGCGGAAACGCCCGCACCGGATGTCGAAGTGCTGTCGTTCACGCCGGAAGGTCCGTTGCTCTGCGTGCGTCCGTATGCGCATACCGACCACTACTGGCAGGTCTATTTCGACACGAACCGCGCGATCGTCGAGACGTTCAAGGAAGCCGGCTATCCGACGCCCGAGATGCCCGTCGTGCTCGCACAGCGTCCTGACGGAACGCCTCGAACGTAAAGTACGTGAGGTCAAAAGGAAAACGGCGTCGCAGACATGTCTGCGACGCCGTTTTTATTCCCGCGGAAGAACCCAGCCGGAACGTTACCGCCCGCCCGGCTTGCGCGCGGCGTCAGCCGGCGTTTCCTTGCGCATCATCTTCCACAGTGCGCCCAGCACGACCGGCACGATCGCCGCACCGATCCCGACCAGCACGATCACGTTCAGATACTGGCGAATGAACGGAATGTTGCCGAAGAAGTAGCCGAGCAGCACGAGCAGCAACACCCACAAGAGCGCGCCGGCGAAATTGAAGATCTGGAAGCGCCGCACGCTCATTTCCGATGCGCCTGCAACGAACGGTGCGAATGTCCGCACGACCGGGATGAAACGCGCGAGAACGATGGTTTTGCCGCCGTGCTTCTCGTAAAAGTTATGCGTCTTTTCAAGCGCTGCGCGATCGAGAAAACGGTCGAGACCTCGTATATGCGTATTGAATACCCTGGGCCCGATCGCACGGCCGATCATGTAGTTGACGGTATTGCCTGACACGGCGGCGACGAGCAGCAGGCCGATCAGCAACGGCAGACTCATTTCGCCCGTCGCGCAGAACGCGCCGCCGATAAACAGCAGCGAATCGCCCGGCAGAAACGGCAGCACCACGAGCCCGGTCTCGCAGAAAACAATCATGAACAGCACGACATACACCCATGTGCCGTACTGGTGAATGAACTCACCAAGAAACTTGTCGATGTGCAAGACAAGATTGAAGAACTGCAGCAGCGTGTCCAAAAGCGTCCCTTATGATCGGATTGCGAGGCCGGACGGTCCGACGGCCCCGTGCGCCGGGCGGCAAAGATGCGCCCGAAGCGGTGAAATTGACCGCGCCATGATACCGAAAGTGCCCGCCGGGCTAAATTAATTGAGTGCGCGCGACCACACTCGGGCGGTGAAACAGGCGGCCGGCGCCAAGTCGCTATAATTTCGGCATGTCCGAATTCTCCGAGAACCCCGTCGAAGCCGCGGCGCCTGCTGCGGCCTCCACGGTTGCGCCCGCGTCTCCTGGCGCCTTCGCCCCGCGCCCGTTGCGCGCGATCCAGCCACTGCCCGACCAGCTGATCAGCCAGATTGCCGCCGGCGAAGTGGTCGAGCGGCCGGCTTCCGTGGTGAAGGAACTGCTGGAGAACGCGCTCGACGCCGGTGCGACAACATTGCGCATCGTGCTCGACGAAGGCGGCGTCAAACGGATTGCAATCACCGACGACGGCTGCGGCATCCCCGAAAACGAACTGCCGCTCGCGCTGCTGCGCCACGCGACGAGCAAGATCCGCTCGCTCGCCGAACTCGAAGCGGTCGCGACGCTCGGGTTTCGCGGCGAAGCGCTGGCGTCGATTGCATCGGTGGCGGAGATGCACATCACGAGCCGCACAGAAAGCGCGCCGCATGCGGTGCGCATCGACGCGCAGACTGGCGCATTGACGCCTGCGGCCGGCACGCGGGGCACGACGATCGAAGTCCGCGAGCTGTATTTCAACACACCCGCGCGACGCAAATTCCTGAAGAGCGAACAGACCGAACTCGGCCACTGCCTGGAGATGATCCGGCGCTCGGCGCTGGCGCGGCCGGACGTCGCGATCTCGGTGCTGCATAACGGCCGTGCCGTCGAGCACTGGAACGCGACCGATCCGGCGACGCGCGTCTCGAAGATCCTCGGCGAAACGTTCGCGACGGCGCATCTGCCGCTGGACGAATCGGCTGGGGCGCTTGCCGTTTATGGCTGCGCCGGTCTGCCGACCGCGAGCCGCGGCCGCGCGGATCAGCAGTATTTCTTCGTCAACGGCCGTTTCGTGCGCGACAAGCTGCTGACGCACGCTGTGCGCGCCGCGTATGAAGACGTGCTGCACGGTGACCGTTATCCGTCGTACGTGCTGTTTCTGGATCTGCCGCCCGAAGCCGTCGACGTCAATGTGCATCCGTCGAAGATCGAAGTGCGGTTCCGCGATTCGCGATCGATTCACCAGTTTGTGTTTCACGCCGTGCAGCGTTCGCTGGCGCGACATGCAGGCGCTTCGCCGGAGACGACAGCAGGCGGCCATGCCGCGCACATCGCACCGATGCTGATGCCAACGCCGAATCCGGCTTCGTTCGGCTCGACGCCGCCGGGTGGCGGCTTCTCAGGCGACGCCGGCAACATGTGGCTGCGTCAGGCGCGGATGACGCAGGGCACGTTGCCGGTTGCACAACCGCTCGCGCTGTATGACGCGCTCTTCGGACGCAAGGACACAGGCGCCGGCACCGCATCGGGAACGACGGCGCTCGAAGCACGCGACGTCGACGGCAATGGGATGTCAGCCTTCGCGGGAGCGCCTTCCACGTTTCCTTCGGGCTTCGCGCCCACTGGATCACAGGGGTTCGCACCGGCCTTCGACGGCAACGACGGGCAGCCACTCGGCTTCGCTTTAGGCCAGATCCACGGCATCTACGTGCTGGCGCAGAACGCGCACGGCCTTGTGATCGTCGATATGCACGCCGCGCACGAGCGCATCCTGTACGAGCAGTTCAAGAACGCGTTGTCCGACCGGACGATTGCGGTGCAGCCACTGCTCATTCCACTCTCGATGCAGGCCGATCCCGTCGAAATCGGCACGGTCGAGGAAGAGCGCGCGACGCTCGACGCGCTCGGCTTCGATCTCGCTGTGCTGTCACCGAACACGCTCGCAATCCGCGCCGTGCCCGCGTTGCTGAAAGATGCCGATCTGCAGGCGCTGGCGCGTGCGGTGCTCGCCGATCTGCACGCATTTGGCGGCTCGCGCGTGCTGACCGAGCGTCAGCACGAACTGCTGGGCACGCTAGCGTGCCATCACGCGGTGCGCGCGAACCGGCGTCTCACACTCGATGAAATGAATGCGCTGCTGCGCCAGATGGAAGCAACCGAACGCGCGGATCAGTGCAATCACGGCCGTCCGACGTGGTATCAGCTGACGCTGTCCGACCTCGACCGCCTCTTCATGCGCGGTCAATGAGCGTGCAGTTCCTCACTTGCCTGCCCGCGCAATGCGCACGCTCATGACGTCACAGGAAGCCACGCCGGTCGCCTGCCTGCTCGGCCCGACGGCGTCCGGCAAGACGGCCGCTGCGCTGGCTTTTGCCGCGCGGCACCCGGTCGAGATCATCAGCGTCGACTCGGCGCTCGTCTATCGCGAGATGGATATCGGCACGGCCAAACCCACCGCTGAAGAGCGCGCGCTGGCGCCGCATCATCTGATCGACATCGTCGACCCTGCCGACGCCTATTCGGCCGCGGATTTTCGTGCGGACACGTTGCGGCTCGTCGGCGAAATCGTCGCGCGTGGACGGGTGCCATTGCTGGTCGGCGGCACGATGCTGTACTACAAGGCACTGACGCAAGGCCTGAACGATCTGCCCGCCGCCGATCCAGACGTGCGCGCGACGCTCGACGCCGATGCCGCCCGCGACGGCTGGCCCGCGCTCCACGCGCGGCTCGCGACGGTCGATCCGGTGACAGCGGCGCGGCTCGCACCGAATGACTCGCAGCGCATCCAGCGCGCGCTCGAAGTGTTCCTGCTGTCGGGTCAGCCGATGTCGACGCTGCTGGAAGCGCCAGCGCGCATCGACGAAGCCGCACGGCCATGGCGATTCACGCCGATTGCGCTGGAACCTTCGGATCGAAGCGTGCTGCATGCGCGCATCGAGAAGCGCTTCGATGCGATGCTTGCGGCGGGTTTAGTCGATGAAGTGCGGCGTCTGCGCGCCCGTGACGACCTGCATCCGGGATTGCCGTCGATGCGATGCGTCGGCTACCGGCAGGTCTGGGCGTATCTCGATGGCCTGACCGACTACGACACCATGCGCGACAAGGGCGTGTTCGCGACGCGCCAGTTGTGCAAACGCCAGTTGACCTGGTTACGCGCGATGCCAGAGCGAACGGTGATCGACTGCTGCGCACCCGACTCCACCCACCAGGCGCTTCGCGCCATCGAAAACGTGCTCGTTCATCCGGCCTCGCAATAACGCACATCGCGCCCAATAAAAAAGCCGCCTGATGCAAATCAGACGGCTTCCTTTATAGCGCGCAAATCAGGATCAGGGCACTCAGACCACGACGGTCTGCGCCTCGCCTTCCTTGCTCTGACGCACGGTGCCGATCTTCCATACCTGCTCACCTGCTGCCGACAACAGGCCGATCGCCTGTTCGGCATCGTCAGCCGAAACGATCACGGCCATCCCGATCCCGCAGTTGAATACGCGATGCATTTCCGCATCGGCCACACCGCCGTGCTTCTGCAGCCAGCCAAACAGCGGCGGCAGCGGCCACGCGCGATGATCCAGCTCGGCCGTGAGGCCTTCGCGCAGCACGCGCGGAATGTTCTCGACCAGCCCACCGCCCGTGATGTGCGCCATGCCCTTAACGGCCATGGTCTGCATCAGCGAGAGCAGCGGCTTTACGTAGATGTGCGTCGGCGCCATCAGCGCGTCGGCGAGCGAACGGCCGTCGAAATCGGCGTTCAGATCCGGGTTCGCGCGCTCGATGATCTTGCGCACCAGCGAGAAGCCGTTCGAATGGATGCCGCTCGATGCCAGGCCTAGCACCACGTCGCCCGGGGCGATCGTGCTGCCGTCGATGATCTTGCTCTTTTCGACCGCACCGACCGCGAAACCGGCCAGGTCGTACTCGCCGTCCGGATACATGCCGGGCATTTCCGCCGTTTCACCGCCGATCAAGGCGCAGCCCGCCAGCTCGCAACCCTGGGCAATGCCCTTCACGACCGTCGAAGCGGTACCGACGTCCAGCTTGCCGCACGCGAAGTAATCGAGGAAGAACAGCGGCTCGGCGCCCTGCACCAGGATGTCGTTGACGCTCATCGCGACCAGATCCTGGCCGACGGTGTCATGTTTGTTCAGCTGAAAGGCCAGCTTGAGCTTCGTGCCGACGCCGTCCGTGCCCGAAACGAGCACCGGCTCCTTATACTTTTTCGGCACTTCGAACAACGCACCGAAACCACCGATGCCGCCCAGCACGCCGTCGCGCAAGGTCTTTTTGGCAAAGGGCTTGATCGCGTCGACAAGGGCGTCGCCCGCGTCGATGTCCACGCCGGCGTCGCGATACGACAGGCCTTGGGCGTCAGGGGCGGATTTCGGTTGATTCATGGGGAAGAGCGAGAAGGTCGGTAAAATGCGATTTTACCCGATGCCGGCCGTCTGGCTGGAATTCATCCGTTCGGACGATCCCTGGAAATCCCACCTTGCAGCAAAATTCACCGATTCTCACGCCGTATCAGCGTCAGGCCTTTATCTGGGTCGCCATTGCGCTCGGGCTGGGCATCCTGCTGTGGCTGTTGAGTCCGGTCCTCACGCCGTTCCTCCTCGGCGCGATCCTTGCATACATCCTGCAGCCGGGCGTCGCGTGGCTTGTACGCCGGCGCGTGCCGCGCAGCCTCGCCGCGCTGCTGATGATCCTGATCTTCGTGCTGCTGATGACGGCGCTCGTGCTGCTCGTGCTGATTGTCGTGCAGAAGGAAGGGCCGCAGCTGAAGCAGCAGGTGCCGCGCTTTTTCTCTCACGCGCATGACTGGCTGCAACCTAAAGTCGCGCTCCTCGGCATCGCCGATACGCTCGATTTCGCGAGCGTCCGCGACCTGGTGATGGGCCAGCTCGAAGGCAGCGCGCAGACGGTCGCGGTTTACGCCTGGACGTCGATCCGCACAAGCAGCAACGTGATGTTCACGGTGATCGGCAACCTCGTGATGGTGCCGCTCGTGCTGTTCTATCTGCTGTACGACTGGAACGCGATGCTCGCGCGCGTGCAACTCGTTATCCCGCGCCGCTGGTACGACAAGACGATGCAGCTCGCCACCGACATGGACCGCATGCTCTCGCAGTACCTGCGCGGCCAGTTGCTCGTGATGGGCGTGCTGGCCGTGTACTATGCGGTCGCACTGTTCATCGCAGGATTCGAGATCGCGCTGCCTGTCGGCATCTTCACCGGTCTCGCGGTATTTATCCCGTATATCGGCTTTGCGACCGGCCTGATTCTCGCGCTCGTCGCCGCTACGCTGCAGTTCGGCGACTGGTACGGCTTCGGCGCGGTGGCCGTCGCGTACGGCTTCGGGCAGATTCTCGAAAGCTTTTTTCTGACGCCGCGGCTCGTCGGCGAGCGCATCGGCATGCACCCGCTCGCAGTGATCTTCGCACTGCTCGCGTTCGGCCAGCTGTTTGGATTTTTCGGCGTGCTGCTTGCACTGCCTGTCAGTGCGATGCTGTCGGTCGCGCTGCGCGAAATGCGCGCCGGCTATCTGGCCAGCGCGCTTTACAAGTAACTGACTCCGGCTTTTATTGTGCTTCGTCAACTGACGCTCGATCTCGGTACCCCACCGCCATCGACATTCGACAATTTCTTCGCCGGCACCAACGCCGAGCTGGTCACGCGTCTGCGTGAGCTTGAGGGCGCGCTCGCCATCGGCCCGGTCGCCGACCGCACGTTCTATATCTGGGGCGAAACCGGCAGCGGGCGTAGCCATCTGCTGAAAGCGCTCGTCGAGAACGCGCAGCCGGGACACGCGCGCTTCGCGAGTCCGCAGAGCGGCCTCGCCGCGTTCGCGTTCGACCCGAAGGTCGCGCTCTACGCAATCGACGACTGCGACGGCCTGTCCGGCGCGCAGCAGATCGCGCTCTTCAATCTCTTCAACGAAGTGCGCGCGCACCCGACGAGCGCGCTGGTCGCGACCGGCAACGCCGCGCCGATGGGCCTCACGGTGCGCGAGGACCTGCGCACGCGGCTCGGCTGGGGGCTGGTATTCCACCTTGCGCCACTGCCCGACGAAGGCAAGGCGGCCGTGCTGAAGCACGCCGCGCGCGAACGCGGCATCGCGCTGGCCGACGACGTCCCCGCCTACCTGCTCACGCACTTTCGTCGCGACATGCCGAGCCTGATGGCGCTGCTCGACGCGCTCGACCGCTTCTCGCTGGAACAGAAACGCGCGGTGACGTTGCCGCTGCTGCGCACGATGCTCGCGTCGCCCGATGGCGGCGCGGACCCTCGAACGGCTACGTCGTCACCCGCTTCAAGTAAAATGGGCCCCCATGACTAACCTCGCACTCTTCGACCTCGATCACACGCTCATTCCCACGGACAGCGACCACGAATGGGGGCGCTTCATGGTGAAGCACGGCATGGTTGATGCCGAAAACTTCGCGCGTGAGAACGACCGCTTTTTTGCCGACTACAAGGCCGGCCGGCTCGACATTCACGCGTATCTGATCGCGATGCTGACGCCGCTGGCGAAGTACTCGCGCGCGCAACTCGCCGAATTCCACCAGAAGTACATGCACGAAGTGATCAAGCCCGCGATCGTGCCGGCCGCGCTCGAACTCGTGCGCGTGCACCGCGACGCCGGCGACCTCTGCTGCATGGTCACCGCGACGAACGAATTCATCACCGGGCCGATCGCCGAAGTGTTCGGCGTCGACAAGCTGATCGCGTGCGAAGCGGAAACCGTCGACGGCCATCCGCATTCGGACTACACCGGACGGCCGACTGGCACGCCGAGCTATAAAGAAGGCAAGATTGTCCGTACCGAAGCGTGGCTCGCTTCGCTCGGCAAGACATGGTCGGATTTTGAGCGCAGCTATTTCTACAGCGATTCGCACAACGATATCCCGCTGCTCGAAAAAGTCACCGACCCGATCGCGACCAATCCCGACGACACCTTGCGCGCCCACGCGCAGGCCAAAGGCTGGCGCATCCTCGAACTCTTTCAACCCACGTGATCAAAAAATTCATTCGCAAGCTGTTCGGACAGAATCCGGCACCCACTGACGATGCCGCCGATGCCGCGCCGTCTCCCGCCGCAGACGAATCCACCGGCACACGCGCTGGCCGCGCCGCTGCCTCGGGTTCGCCGGCCAAAACGCGCCGCAAGCCCGCGCGTAGCGCTGCTGTCAAAGGCGTGCCCGACCCGGACGTACCCGTCATCATCTCGTCCGATATCCACGGCATCGATCCGTCGCTGATCTCGAAGAACGCGATCCGTGTCACCGAAGGGCTGCAGCAGGCGGGGCATCGCGCGTTTATCGTCGGCGGCGCCGTGCGCGATCTGCTGCTCGGCATTGCGCCGAAAGACTTCGACGTCGCGACCGACGCCACACCGGATCAGGTGCAAAAGCTGTTCCGCCGCGCGCGCATCATCGGCCGGCGCTTCCAGATCGTGCACGTGCAGTTCGGCCAGGAAATCATCGAAACGTCGACGTTCCGGGCGCTGGTCGATCCGCCGGCCGCCGACGCCGCGCCGCCGCGTCGCCTGAAGCGCGACGAACTCGACCGCCGTACGCACGCGGTCGACGCAAGCGGCCGCGTGCTGCGCGACAACGTCTGGGGCGAGCAGCACGAAGACGCCACGCGCCGCGATTTCACGATCAACGCGATGTACTACGACCCGGCTACGCAGACGGTGCTCGACTATCACAACGGTATGGCCGACATGCGCGCACGCCTGTTGCGCATGATCGGCGATCCGGCCACGCGCTATCGCGAAGATCCGGTGCGGATGCTGCGCGTCGTGCGCTTTGCGGCGAAGCTCGGCTTCGAGATCGAAGACAGCACGCGTGCGCCAATCGTCGAAATGGCTGACCTGATCAACAACGTGCCGGCAGCCCGTCTCTTCGACGAAATGCTGAAGCTGCTGCTATCGGGTCACGCGCTTGCGTGTCTGACCCGTCTGCGCAAGGAAGGTCTGCATCACGGCCTGCTGCCGCTGCTGGATGTCGTGCTCGAACAGCCGCAGGGCGAAAAATTCATCACGCTCGCGCTCACCAACACGGACGATCGTGTGCGCGCCGGCAAGCCGGTTTCACCGGGCTTCCTGTTCGCAACACTGCTATGGCACGACATGCAGCAGCGCTGGCAGCAATACGAAGCGAACGGTGAGCATCCAGTGCCCGCGCTGCATCGCGCGATGGACGACGTGCTCGACATGCAGACCGAGAAACTCGCGATCCACAAGCGCTTCTCGTCGGACATGCGCGAGATCTGGGGTCTGCAGTTGCGCCTCGAAAAACGCTCGGGTCGAGGCGCGCTGAAGCTGCTGGAACACCAAAGATTTAGAGCAGGGTATGATTTCCTCCTGTTGCGCTGCGAATCGGGCGAACTCGATGAGTCGGTCGGTCAGTGGTGGGCAGAGTTCATCGAAGGAGACATCGCCGCGCGCGAAGCATTGCTCTCGCAAGGCGGGAAGGACCGGACGCCCAGAAAACGACGGCGGCGCAGCAGTGGCGCCAGAAGCCGCAAACCGGGCGAAGGAATGGAGGGCGGCACGACCGCAGGAACGCGCGAAGCCAGCGATGTGAGCCCTAACGGCTCTCACGAAGACTGACCGGTTCCGGCACATGCCGTCGAACGTAAGTCGCAGGAAGTGATGCCATGACGGTTGCCTATCTCGGCCTCGGCGCGAATCTCGGGGACGCGCGCCAGACCCTGAAAGACGCTGTTGTGTGTCTCGCACAACAGCACACCATTGCCGTGCTCGCCAAGTCGAGCATGTATCGCACTGCCCCGATCGACGCGGGCGGCGACGACTATTTCAACTGCGTCGTGAAGATCGACACGACGCTGTCCGTGCGCCATCTGCTCGCGCTGTGCCACACGATCGAGCATCACTTCGGCCGGGAGCGTCCCTTTCGTAACGCACCGCGTACGCTCGATCTCGACATCCTGCTTTTCGGCGACCACTGTATAGAAGAGCCGGACCTGATCGTGCCGCATCCGCGTCTCACTGAGCGCGCATTCGCGCTCGTGCCGCTCGTCGAAATCGACGCGACGCTGGTCATCCCGCAGCACGGCCGTGCCGATGGACTGCTCGGCGCCGTCGCTTCACAGCGCATCGAAAAGATCAAATCGCCCTGTCAGTGTCCGGTACTCGGCGCGCTGACGGGCAAGAAAGCCGAATCGTCCGGAGGCAGCTGTCGATGAATTCAACGCCGCTCACCGTCGTCGCGCCTGACCTGCGAGCGCCCTTCCGCTATCTCGCGATCGAAGGTCCGATTGGCGTCGGCAAGACGTCACTTGTGCAACGGCTCGCGGAACGCTGGTCAATGCACGCGATCTACGAGCGGCCGCACGAGAATCCGTTTCTCGAACGCTTTTATCGCGACACGTCACGCTTTGCGTTGCAGACACAGCTTCACTTTGCGTTACAACGGGCACAGCAGGTGCGCGACATCGCGGCGACCTGGTCGACGGGCACGCCGCTCGTCGCTGATTTCATGACGCAGAAGAACGACGTGTTCGCGCGCCTCACACTGCCGGATGACGAATGGCAGTTGTATCGTGCGCTGGCTGCACGGGTCGACGTGTCGGGACCAGCGCCGGATTTCGTCGTGTATCTGCAGGCGAGCCCGGAAGTGCTGTTTTCGCGCATCCAGAAACGTGCGCTGCCGATGGAGCTGCAGATTTCCGATGCGTATCTGCGCGCGCTCTGCGACGCATACAACGAGTTTTTCTATCACTACGACGGTGCGCCCGTGCTCACGGTGAACGCCGAACATCTGAATCCGCTTGAATCGGACGCGGACCTTGCACTCCTGATCGAACGCATGGAATCGATGCGTGGTCGCAAGGAATTCTTTGTCAAAGGCACGTCGCTGTAAGCGGCGTCTCTCTTTATCTCCACGGACTGTCATGACCTATTTGCAGGAAACGAGCCGGAACGCCGTTACCGTGCCGAAACTGCAGGCAATGCGCGAAGCGGGCGAAAAAATCGCGATGCTCACCTGTTACGACGCGAGCTTCGCTTCGCTGCTCGATCGCGCGGGTGTCGATGTGCTGCTGATCGGCGATTCTCTGGGCAATGTGCTTCAGGGTCATTCAACGACGCTGCCCGTTTCGCTCGATGACATCGCGTATCACACGGCATGCGTCGCGCGTGCGAAGCCGTCGGCGCTGATCGTCGCGGATCTGCCGTTCGGCACCTACGGCACGCCGGCGGATGCGTTCGAGAGTTCCGTGAAGCTGATGCGCGCCGGCGCGCAGATGGTGAAACTCGAAGGCGGCGAATGGGTGACGGAGACGGTGCGTTTTCTCGTCGAGCGATCGATTCCGGTGTGCGCGCATGTTGGACTCACGCCTCAGTCGGTGCATGCGTTCGGCGGCTTCAAGGTGCAAGGCAAGACGGAAGCAGGCGCGAGCCAGTTGCTGCGCGATTCGCGCGCGGTGCAGGACGCCGGTGCGCAACTGATCGTGATCGAAGCGGTGCCGACGCTCCTCGCTTCTGAAGTCACCAAGCAGCTGACGATTCCGACGATCGGCATCGGTGCGGGTCTCGACTGCTCCGGACAGGTGCTGGTGCTGCACGACATGCTCGGCATTTTCCCTGGCAAACGTCCGCGCTTCGTGAAGGATTTCATGCAGGGGCAGACGGGGATTCTTGCTGCGGTGGAAGCGTACGTGCGGGCGGTGAAGGACGGGGCGTTCCCAGGACCCGAGCATACGTTCTGAGTGTGATGAGCGTGGCGCCGACGCGGGCCGGGTCGGCGAAATATCCGGTTGGCGGCGGTCGTTACTCCGCGAAAGGTTCGGGCGTTGCAATTCCAGGCCTCCGTCTTCGTCCTGTCGTTAACGCGACATTAAGGCGACGCTGTTGCGTGATGACGGAGACCACCATGAGCCCCTTCTGCCTGATCGACATCGCGGGCATTCGCGATCATTCAACCGTGCCGCATGACGTGCCAGAACCGGCGCGGCATACGCGGTTCACCGCGTGGATATTGAGGCTCTTTCATCACGGGCACGCTTGAGCATTGCGCGCCACGGCTTCAACCTGATGCCGTGCTGGGCCGGGTAGCGCGGCACGGCCGGTTGCCGCGCCGGGTCGAGCCTTGGGCTCCGTGTCGCTCAGCCGGCCAGCCTGGCCGCTACCGCACCGCGCAGCGCATTGCAGAGCATCAGTGCCTCGGCCCCCTCTACTTCTGTACGCAGCAGAACACGCTCGGCCGCCTGCAACTCGGCGTCTTCGAGCAGCACGCTGCGCATCACACCCGGCAACACGCCCGATGACAACGGCGGCGTCCACCACCGCCCATCCAGTTTGACGAAGACAGTCGTCCGGCCGCCCTCCGTCAATTCCCCGCGTTCGTTGAAAAACAGCATGTCGAAAGCGCCCTTCGACTCGGCTTCATGCCACGCCCGATCGTATTCCGCGCGACGCGTGGTTTTATGATGCAGCAGCACATCACCCGCCTCGGTCGGGGCGTAGCCGTAATCCGGCGCAAACAGCACGTCCACCACGTCACCCTGTAGTGGCGCCAGCGGTGCGGCTGTTAGATGCGTTGAGCCGCACTTGTCGACCGCAAGACGCATGCGGTGTGGCGTTTCTGCAGTTAGTTGCGTGCACTGCGCTCTGATCTGTTCACGCACTGCTGCTTCATCGAAACCAAACCCGAGGTACGTCGCACTCGCACTGATGCGCGCGATATGCCGACCCACATGACGCACGCCATTTTCGCGGGTCGCGTACATGGTCTCGAACAGCTGGAAGCCGGGGTCGGCTTCCGTCAGAAAGCGTGCTTTCAATCGACACTCCGCGTATTCGTCGGCAGCGACGCTATCGAGGACGATCCCCGCGCCGATGCCGAGCGTGCCACGCCGCAGACCGGTAGCAACCGGCGCCGGCGCATCGAGCGTCAACGTGCGAATCGCGACCGAGAGACAGAAGTCGCCGCACGCGTCATCTTTCTCGCGCGTTCCATCCATGGCGGGCGGCGCATCGAGCCAGCCGATCGCGCCGGTATAAAGACCGCGCGGCGTGCTTTCGAGCGCGTCGATCAGCTGCATCGTGCGATGCTTCGGCGCACCGGTAATCGAGCCGCACGGAAACAGCGCGCGGATGATGTCAGCGAAGGACGTGTGCGCCCGCAGTTGCGCTTCGACCGTCGATGTCATCTGCCACACCGACGCATACGGCTCGACGGAGAAGAGTGCCGGCACCTTCACCGACCCCGTTTCCGCGACCCGCGACAGGTCGTTGCGCAGCAGATCGACGATCATCACGTTTTCGGCACGATTCTTCGGGTCGTTCGCGAGGAATTCGGCGAGACGGCGATCGGCTTCGGCGTCGGCGGAACGCGGCGCCGTGCCTTTCATCGGCCGCGCATGCAGCGTCCGGCCTTCTTTCTCGACAAAGAGCTCCGGTGAACACGACAGCACCCACCGATCGTCGGACAATGCGATCAGCGCACCGTAGCGCACCCGCTGACGCGCCCGTAGCCGCCGATACAGCGCGAGCGGCGCGCCGAACACGTCGAAACCGAGCCGGTAAGTGTAGTTGACCTGATACGAATCCCCGGCACGAAGCGCTTCATGAACGCCGGCGATGGCCTGTTCGAATTCCGCATAGTCGACGCTTTCGTGCACGCCGCCTGTGCCTGCGATCGACGGCTGCCCCGCTCCGCCATCCCGCGCGGCGAGCCATGCATCGACCTCATCGCGCGACAGCTTTTCGCATCGTTCGAACAATAAAAAACGCAGCGTGGCATCGCCACGCTGCGTCCGTTCCGACCGGAGCCAATCCGCAAGAACAAGATTCCGGCCGAATTCATAGTTGCCGAGTACAACGGCATGCAAACCATCGCGCATATCAGCCGTGACAGCATCGCACACTGTGTCGAGCGTGGCGGCATCGACGCACACCCGCTCGTGCATAAAACCCGTGTACAGACGGCTCGTCCGATGTCCTGCAATCGAATCGCAGTCGTCGAGTAACGCGAACACGGTGCCGCGTTCGTCAGTCACCATGGGTACCACCAACTTCAGCCTGCCATTAATCGAAGAAGCTCTTCACCCGATCGAACCAGCTCTTGCTTTGCGGACTATGCCGCGCGCCGCCTTCGACAAGCGACTTCTCGAACTGTTGCAGAATCTCGCGCTGCCCTTCGGTGAGCTTGACCGGCGTCTCCACCTGCACGTGCACGTAAAGATCACCCGCAATGCTCGAGCGCAGCCCCTTGATACCCTTGCTACGCAGACGGAATGTCTTGCCCGACTGCGTGCCTTCCGGCACCGTGAAGCTCGCGCGGCCCGCTAGCGTCGGCACTTCGATCTCGCCGCCGAGCGCCGCCGTCGTGAACGGGATCGGCATCTGGCAATGGAGGTCGTCGCCGTCGCGCTCGAACACCGTGTGCTGCTTGATGTGGATCTCGACGTACAGATCGCCCGAGGGACCGCCGTTGATGCCCGGCTCGCCGTTGCCAGCCGAACGGATACGCATGCCGTCGTCGATACCGGCCGGAATCTTCACTTCCAGCGTCTTGGTTTCCTTGGTCTTGCCTGCGCCGTGGCAGTGCGTGCAAGGCTCAGGAATGTAGGTCCCGATGCCATGACACTTCGGGCAGGTCTGCTGGATGCTAAAGAAACCCTGCGACATGCGCACTGCGCCCGAACCGTTACAGGTCGGGCACGTTTCCGGCTTGGTGCCAGGCTTTGCGCCGGAACCATGACAGATCTCGCACGAGACCCAGCTCGGCACACGAATCTGCGTGTCGTAGCCATGCGCGGCCTGCTCGAGCGTGATTTCCATGCTGTAGCGCAGATCGGCGCCACGATACACCTGCGGGCCGGCACGGCCACCGCCACGTGCCGCACCGCCGGCCGCCTGACCGAAGATGTCGCCGAAGATATCGCCAAAGGCATCGGCAAAACCGCCAAAACCCTGCTGACCTCCGCCCATGTTCGGATCGACGCCTGCGTGACCGTACTGGTCATACGCCGCACGCTTTTGCGAGTCCGAGAGCATTTCATAGGCTTCTTTCACCTCCTTGAAATGCTCTTCCGCATCCTTGTTGCCCGGATTGCGGTCGGGGTGGTGCTTCATCGCGAGCTTGCGATAAGCCTTCTTGATTTCGTCGTCGCTCGCGTTCTTTGCGACGCCCAGAACCTCGTAGTAATCCCGTTTCGCCATTTCGGTTCAACGCCAGCCGCGCAATCCGGCGCGGCGGCTCCTTATGAATGCTGGAGTCTTGCGACTCGTCCGGCCGCGATTTTTGCCCGTTGCAACGAACAAACACCGCGCCCTCCATAAAACAAATGTGCCCGGCGAGCCCAAAAGGGCTCGCCAGGCGCGCTCATCGTTCACTCGCGGTCGTGCGCCCAACCAGGCACAGACCGTTCTGCAGCCGGGCTGCGCGCCGTTCCCGATGCGCAGCCTTGCGGTCGAAGTTCAACCCGGCTTAGTTTTTCTTCACTTCCTTGAACTCGGCGTCGACGACGTCGTCTTCCGGCTGGCTCGCGCCGCCTTGCGACTGACCCGCGCCTGCTGCACCGGAGGCGCCTGCCGCACCTTGCTGGGCGGCCTGCATGTCGGCGTACATCTTTTCGCCCAGTTTCTGCGACGACGTTGCCACCGCTTCGATCTTCGCTTCGATCGCTGCCTTGTCGCTCGAACCGCTCTTCAGCGCCTCTTCGAGTTCCTTCAACGCGGTTTCGATCTTTTCCTTCTCGGCGGCTTCGATCTTGTCGCCGTATTCGGTCAGCGCCTTCTTCGTGCTGTGGACCAGTGCGTCGCCCTGATTGCGGGCATCGGCCAGTTCACGCAGCTTGTGATCTTCTTCGGCGTTCGCTTCCGCATCCTTCACCATCTTTTCGATTTCGGCTTCGGACAGACCGGAGTTCGCCTTGATCGTGATGCGGTTTTCCTTGCCGGTCGCCTTGTCTTTCGCGCCGACGTGCAAAATGCCGTTCGCGTCGATGTCGAAGCTCACTTCGATCTGCGGCACGCCGCGCGGTGCCGGCGGAATGCCTTCGAGGTTGAACTCGCCCAGCAGCTTGTTGCCCACTGCCATTTCGCGTTCGCCCTGGAACACCTTGATCGTCACGGCGCCCTGATTGTCGTCAGCCGTCGAGTAGACCTGTGCGTGCTTGGTCGGGATCGTCGTGTTCTTGTTGATCATCTTCGTCATCACGCCGCCGAGCGTTTCGATGCCGAGCGAAAGCGGCGTCACGTCGAGCAGCAGCACGTCCGTACGGTCGCCCGACAGCACCTGGCCCTGAATCGCGGCGCCCACGGCGACGGCTTCGTCCGGGTTCACGTCACGGCGCGGATCCTTGCCGAAGAACTCCTTCACCTTTTCCTGCACCTTCGGCATACGCGTCATACCGCCGACGAGAATCACGTCGTCGATTTCGCCGACCTTCACGCCCGCATCCTTGATGGCCGTGCGGCACGGTTCGATCGTGCGTTCGATCAGTTCTTCAACCAGCGCTTCGAGCTTCGCACGCGTAATTTTCAGGTTCAAGTGCTTCGGACCCGACGCGTCGGCCGTGATGTACGGCAGGTTGATTTCAGTCTGAGCGCTCGACGACAGTTCGATCTTCGCCTTTTCAGCCGATTCCTTCAGGCGTTGCAGCGCGAGCACGTCTTTCGACAGGTCGACGCCCTGCTCCTTCTTGAACTCGCCGATGATGTAATCGATGATGCGCTGGTCGAAGTCTTCCCCGCCGAGGAACGTATCGCCGTTCGTCGACAGCACTTCGAACTGCTTTTCGCCGTCCACATCCGCGATTTCGATGATCGACACGTCGAACGTACCGCCGCCGAGGTCATACACGGCGATCTTGCGGTCGCCCTTTTCGTTCTTGTCGAGGCCAAACGCGAGCGCGGCCGCGGTCGGTTCGTTGATGATCCGCTTCACTTCCAGACCGGCGATGCGGCCCGCATCTTTGGTAGCCTGGCGCTGGCTGTCGTTGAAGTACGCGGGAACCGTAATCACAGCTTCGGTGACCGGCTCGCCGAGGTAGTCTTCAGCGGTCTTCTTCATCTTGCGCAGCACTTCCGCCGAGATTTGCGGCGGAGCCAGCTTCTGATCGCGCACTTCGACCCATGCGTCGCCGTTATCGGCCTTCATGATCTTGTACGGCATCAGGCCGATGTCTTTCTGCACTTCCTTTTCTTCGAAGCGGCGGCCGATCAGGCGCTTGACCGCGTACAGCGTGTTCTTCGGGTTCGTGACCGACTGACGCTTGGCCGGCGCGCCGACGAGAATTTCGCCGTCTTCCATGTAAGCGATGATCGACGGCGTGGTGCGCGCGCCTTCCGAGTTTTCGATCACTTTGACCGAATTGCCTTCCATGATCGCCACGCACGAGTTCGTGGTGCCGAGGTCAATACCGATGATTTTGCCCATTTTTCCTGATCTCCTGAACTTTGATCGCTGCGAAAAACGCGCTGTGCCCTCAAGGCTGGCGGCGCATTTCGCCTTCAATTCATACCTGCACTCAAAATGAGTGCATCCGCATCGTTTTCAAGACCCTGAATGCAATGCGGTCATTAATTTTTCTCAATCGCCTGCGCCCGCGGTGCGAATTTCCGACACGCCTGCATCGCTTTCCTTTCCGGCGGCCCGGATTTTCTCACGCGCCGCCGCGACGGCCGCCTCGAACTGCCCAAGGGCCATGCCAGCCGGTCGCCCGGCCGGACGCTTGCCACGATGGAAGAAAAACCACGTCGGCACGTCATGCAGCGGCGGCCCGGTTCGCGGTGCGCGTAGACGCTGCTGTGAAACCACTTGAGCCCGAGCGCACGGATGGCGTCCGGTAGCGCCAGCATCGCCTTCTTCGCGATTTCGCAGTTAAAAGCACCCGAAACCCCGGAAGAAGACGACCGCCAGTTCGTCGTCAGCTGATGCAAGGCCGGCGTCGAACGCGTATCGGCGCCCAGTTCCTGTATGTCGAAGACAGCGAACGCGGTGGCTTCGAGGGGGATACCGGCCATGACAGTTACGCTTCGCGCGCGGCCTGACAACGGATCGCGGCCGCTTACTTCGACGCCGCGTCCGGCGCCGCGACGGTCACGAGCGCCGGACGCAGCACGCGGTCGGCGATCACATAACCCTTTTGCAGCACGGCGACGACGGTGTTCGCTTCCTGATCGGCCGGCACCACCGAAATGGCCTGGTGACGATGCGGATCAAACTTCTCGCCGACCGGATTCAGAGCGACGACGCGACCCTTTTCCAGTGCGCCGGTCAACTGACGCAGCGTGAGCTCGACACCTTCGCGCACCTTCGTGAGATCGGCTGAGTTGTCGGCGAGCGCTGCTTCGAGGCTATCGAGCACCGGCAGCAGATGTTCAGCGAAGCTTTCGATCGCGAACTTGTGCGCCTTGGCGACATCGTCCTGCCCGCGGCGACGCACGTTTTCCGTCTCGGCCTTCGCGCGCAGGAAGCTTTCCTGCAGTTCGACGATCTTTGCCTGCGCTTCGGCCAGTGCGGCATCCGCGGGCGCAGCTTGCGCCGGGCTTTCCTGCTGCAGGGTCGAAGCAGCAGCATCAGCAGCCGTGCGACCCGTTTCGTCAGCAGGCGTGGGATTCTGGCTGATCGGATTCTCTTGCGTGTTTTCCATGTCGCTGAAAGTCGGTTAAAAAATAAATGGCATCGCGGCGTCTACATTTCATGCTCGCCCAAACAGGCGTTGCATAAACACGACAAGCCGCCGCTTATCGACGGTGCAGATGGGGCCCGAGTTGGCGTTTTCAAGGCCGCGAGGGCCCGAATTCGCACCGGGATCGTGCGGTGAAACTGGCCGTTACAACAATCACGCGGCCGTCATCAGATTGAGATTGAGCCCGATGCGCGACTGTCCTAAACTCCACTTAGACGTTCGAAAAGACACGTTTACCCTAACAGGTGTAAGCTTCGCTGCAACCCATTGCCTTAACTGCTTTACCACCCAGCCAGATCGCCGTTTCAATCCCGCATCTATGAGGGGAGTACCGTGAAACTGACCTTCGCAATCTCGGTGGTCGCTCTGGTACTTATCGCGGGTACCACGACCATCTGTATGTCCGGGGCCGTCAACGAAAGCACGACCGAATACGGTGGTGTGCATCAGACGATGGAAAACCTGTTCAATTCCCACCTGAAAGTTTGTCGATAACGCGCCGGTCACGCTTGGTCGGCCGTCCTTGCATGGCCGCGGCCGGCTCGCGATACGTCTTGCGTCGCTCCTGTTCCAGCAATCGCTTTTCCCTGCCTTCGGATGTTTCTGCGTAGAGCGTCTGCGCAATGGTTGCCGGACCCCGCACGTCGCAGATTCCCAGCACCTCCACCTGCCATAAAACCTGTTCGATCTGGATTTCGACCGGGTCGCCCACGCGCACATCCTTCGACGGTTTCACCGTCGCGCCGCCGATCCGCACGCGCCCTTTCTCGACAGCGTCCGCCGCCAGCGAGCGCGTCTTGAAGAAGCGCGCGGCCCAGAGCCATTTGTCGATGCGCAGACGCGCGCCCGGTTCAGTGTCAATCCTGTAGTTCATTGAAGCTTCCGTCCTGACGGGACGCCCCGCCCTGTGTCAACCCTTCTCAGCCCTTCTCAACCCTTCTCAACCCTTCTCAACCCTTTACGCCTGCGCAACCGCCGTTCCCTGCACAGGCGCCGGCTGGATCACCGGCCAGCCCTGCAGATGCTGCGCGACGATCTCGCCCAGCGCCGCGATCCATGCTGAAGACGCGTTGACGCAAGGGATGCGGTGAAATTCCTTGCCGCCCGCGTGCAGAAACTCGTCACGCACCTCAAGGCCAATTTCCTCGATCGTCTCCAGACAATCGGCGGTGAAACCTGGACAGAACACGTCCGCGCGGCGCACGCCCGCGAGACCGAGCTCTTTCAATGTCGGTGCCGTGTAGGGCTGCAGCCATTCAGCACGCCCGAAACGCGACTGGAACGTAATCCGGCATTCCACCGGCGACAGATGCAACGCGTTCATCAGCAGCGCGCCCGTCTGCTGGCATTGCTCGTGATACGGATCACCCAGATCGAGCGTGCGTTTCGGCACGCCGTGAAAACTGAGTACGAGCTTGTCGCCGTTCGCAAAGTCCGGATGGCCGTGCGTCTGCCAGTAATGGCGCACCTGCGCGGCCAGCGCAACGATGTACGCAGGATGATCGCAATAGTGACGCACCGTGCGGATTTCCGGCTGGTTGCGCATGCGCCGAAGGGCGACGAAGGCCTCGTCGAATGCGGTGGCTGTCGTGGACGACGAATACTGCGGATACATCGGCACCAGCAGCACGCGCTCCGCGCCCGACAGTTTCAGCTGGTTCAGCATCGCGGGAATGCCCGGCGTGCCATAACGCATCGCATAATCGACGATCACCTGATAGTCGTTCAGATGCAGCAGATGCCGCAGCGCTTCCACCTGCTTTTCCGTATGCACACGCAGTGGCGAGCCTTCCGGCATCCACACGGCCGCGTATTTCCTGGCCGACGCGCGCCCGCGAAACGGCAGGATCAGCAGACGCAGAACCACCTGCCAGACCACAGCCGGAATCTCGACCACGCGGGGATCGGACAGAAACTGCGCGAGATAGCGGCGCACGGCGCGAGGCGTCGGTGCATCCGGTGTGCCGAGATTGATCAGCAACACCGCGACACGATGTGACGTAGCGGACTGCGAAGGCCGCTCGAGATCGAAACGCATAGTCAGTTGGCCTGGTGGCGTGCTGCAGGGAAACGGTTCAGGTGAAGCCCATTATAGCGGCGCGGTTTTCCGCCGATAGCTGGCCATTCGGCCTATTGGCGCAGCGCGCGCCATCGCGCATCATCTGTCTCAAGAGATGCGCGACGAGCGGTGTGAGCCCTGTGCTATTGCTGGCTGAGGCTCATCGAAAGCAGCCGTGCGGTGATGTCGACGATCGGAATCACACGGTTGTAGGCCATGCGCGTCGGCCCGATCACGCCGAGCGTGCCGACGATCTTGCCGTTCACTTCGTACGGCGCTGTCACGACGCTCATTTCTTCGATCGGCACGAGATTCGATTCACCGCCGATGAAAATCTGCACGCCTTGTGCGTGACTCGACACGTCGAGCAACTGAAGGAGGCTGGTCTTCTGGTCAAACACATCGAAAAGCTTGCGCAGCCGCGCCATGTCCGACGAAAGGTCGGCGACCTCGAGCAGATTGCGCTCACCCGAAATCAGCACCGTCTCGCCGGGGTCGGTGTCGTCGGTGCTGGCGGTGACGGCTGCGTGCATCAACGTTGTCATGTCGCCGCGCAGTTCGTCGATTTCGTCGCGCAGGCGGCGACGCACTTCGTCAAACGAAAGGCCCGCGAAATGCGCGTTGATGTAATTGGAGGCTTCCACCAGTTGCGACGGCGAGAAGTCGCGCTGCGTCGCCATCATGCGGTTTTGCACGTCGCCTTCGGGCGTTACGATGATAAGCAGGATGCGCTTGTCGGACAGGCGCATGAATTCGATCTGCTTGAACACGTGGCTGCGCCGCGGCGTAAGCACGACACCCGCGAATTGCGACAGGCTGGACAGTACGCTCGCCGCTGCCGCGACGATCTTTTGCGGCTCGCCGCCCTGAAGCGTGGTTTTGACCGTGCGCATGACGGCTTCCTCGTCGGCGGCGGACTCGACGGTGAGCATCGTGTCGACGAAAAGGCGGTAGCCGCGCGGCGTCGGAATGCGTCCCGCAGAGGTATGCGGGCTGATCACGAGGCCGAGATCCTCGAGGTCCGACATCACGTTGCGGATGGTCGCAGGACTCAGTTCGAGGCCCGAGTAGCGGGAAAGCGTGCGCGAGCCGACCGGCTGACCTTCGGCGATATAGCGCTCGATCAGCGTTTTAAGGAGGGTTTGTGCGCGAGGATCTAGCATGACGGAAAATTTTAGCTCAACGGCGGCACTACAGGGAGCGATTACGGAACGTTTCGCGACATTTACAGGTTCGCGCGGCAACCTGTGCCTCGCGAAGTACGATGTCGCAGCGACACTCCGCCGGTCGGCTTGTCAACACTGGTTCACCATTCTAACGACAAACCCGCGCATACCGCGCGGCGGGTCCCTTCACCGCGCGACGCCCCGGCAGGTGGCGCCTGGAGCGGCACCTCGTGCCGCTCCGCTTCGGCCACAATGGGAAAGGTTCTTTTCGACGCACAGCTATGGTGTAATGCCGGCATGCAAGTAACCAGCCAGTTCAAGACCGTCGCGCTAGTCGGGCGCAGCAACACGCCAGGCATCGGTGAGCCGCTGACGGCGCTCGCCTCGTGCATTGCAAAGCGCGGCTTCGATGTCGTGTTCGAAGCGGAGACGGCCCACGAAATCGGCGTGACCGACTATCCGGCGTTGCGTCCCGCCGAGATTGGCGCCCGCGCCGACGTCGCGGTGGTGTTGGGCGGCGACGGCACGATGCTCGGCATGGGACGTCAGCTGGCGCCCTATCGCACGCCGCTGATCGGTATCAATCATGGCCGGCTGGGCTTCATCACGGACATCCCGATTTCGGACATGCAGGAAATCGTCCCGCAGATGCTCGCGGGCACTTTCGAGCGCGAAGAACGAACGCTGCTCGAGGCCCGCATTATGCGTGACGGCGAGGCGATCTATCACGCGCTGGCATTCAACGACGTGGTGGTCAACCGGAGCGGTTTCTCGGGCATGGTGGAACTGCGCGTCTATGTCGACGGGCGCTTCATGTACAACCAGCGCTCGGACGGGCTGATCGTCGCCACCCCGACTGGCTCGACGGCGTACGCGCTGTCGTCGTCTGGGCCGATCCTGCATCCGGAACTGCAAGGGCTCGTACTCGTGCCGATTGCGCCGCACGCACTGTCGAACCGCCCGATCGTGATTCCGGACGATTCAGCGGTCAGCATTCAGATCATTTCGGGGCGTGACGTGAACGTGAACTTCGACATGCAGTCGTTCACGGCGCTGGAACTGAACGACACCATCGATGTGCGTCGTTCGCGCCATACCGTGCCGTTCCTGCATCCGGTCGGCTACAGCTATTACGCGACGCTGCGCAAAAAGCTCCACTGGAACGAACACCCGTCGCTCGCGGACGATCCGCAGACCTGAACCGGCCACCGAACGATCGAATGACCAGATGACCGACATGCGCGACCGCGCAGGAACGCAATAGCGCAACAACCCAACCGCGCCGCCCGCTTCGAATTCGCCGCTAAAACAGCTAACCAGACCATACTCCATGCTTTGCCATCTCTCGATACGCGACTTCGTGATCGTCGCCGCGCTCGATCTTGAATTCGACAGCGGCTTTACGGTTTTCTCCGGTGAAACAGGTGCAGGCAAGTCGATCCTGATCGATGCGCTCGCGCTGGCGCTCGGCGCGCGAGCGGATGCGAGCGTCGTGCGCACGGGCGAGTCACGCGCCGACATCACCGCCGAGTTCGCGACCCACGCGCAGGTCGAACGCTGGCTCGACGAGCAGGCGCTCGGCGCCGATGCCGAAGACGCGCACGGCAGTACGGTCATGCTGCGCCGGGTGGTCGATGCGAACGGCCGCTCGCGTGCGTTCATCAACGGCACGGCGGCCACGCTCGCGCAACTGCGCGAAGTCGGCGAAATGCTCGTCGATATTCACGGGCAGCACGCGCACCAGTTACTGATGCGACCGGACGCGCAGCGCGAACTGTTCGACACGCATGCCGGGCTACTCGACACGGCGGCCAAAGTCACGCGCGCCTGGCGCAGCTGGCGCGAAGCAGCGCAAGCGGTGGAAACAGCCCAGACACGCGATCGCGAACTGCAACTCGAACGCGAGCGTCTTGCCTGGCAGCTCGCCGAACTTGACAAGCTCGCGCCGCAATCCGGCGAATGGGAAGAGGTCAACACCGAGCATCGCCGGCTCTCGCACTCGGCGAACCTGATCGAGGGCGTAGAGGCCGCGCTCGGCGCATTGTCCGAATCCGACGAGGCGATGATCACGCATCTCGGCTCGATCATCTCGAAGGTGCGCGATCTTGCCGAAATCGATCCTGCGTTGAACGATGCGCTCGCCGCGCTCGAGCCCGCCGAAATCCAGTTGCAGGAAGCGTCGTACTCGCTCTCGCATTACGCGCAGCGGCTCGAGCTCGATCCCGACCGGCTCGCCCAGGTCGAAAAGCGCCTCGAAGCATTGCATTCGATGGCGCGCAAGTTCCGTCTTCAGCCGGAAACCCTGCCCGAAGAACACGAAACCCGTCGGGCGCAACTCGCCGCACTCGATGCCGCTGCGGATCTCGACAGCCTCCGCGCCGCCGAAGCCAAAGCAAAAGAAGCGTATCTCGCCGAAGCAAAGGTACTGTCGAAGTCGCGCACGAAGGCAGCCAAAGCGCTCGGCTCGGCAGTCACGACCGGCATGCAGGAACTGTCGATGGCCGGCGGCAGCTTCGAAGCGGCGCTTGTGACGCTACCGGAAGGTGGCGCGCATGGCATGGAACAGATCGAGTTTCGCGTCGCGGGCCACGCAGGCGTACCGTTGCGGCCGCTCGCGAAAGTCGCGTCGGGCGGCGAACTGGCCCGGATCAGCCTCGCGCTCGCCGTGATCGCCAGCACGGCCAGTCCCACCCCGACACTGATCTTCGACGAAGTGGATACGGGCATTGGCGGTGGCGTCGCGGAAGTGGTCGGACGATTGCTGCATCAACTCGGACGCGACCGCCAGGTGCTGTGCGTCACGCATTTGCCGCAGGTCGCGGCGCGCGGCGATCATCACTTTCAGGTGGCGAAGGGCGGGAACGGCGAGGGCGGCACGACCAGCAGCGTCACGCCGCTCGACAAGTCGAGCCGCATCGAAGAAGTCGCGCGGATGCTGGGCGGCATCGAGATCACCGCGACCACGCGCAAGCATGCGAAGGAAATGCTGACGGCCTGAGGGCCCGCCCCGCCGCCCTCACCCAAACACCCGCCGCCACAACCCGAGCACCGCTTCCCGCTCCGCCTTCACCTGCTCCGGATCGACCCGCGCCTTTTCCATCCCGTCCAGACGCAGCCTGTGCTGCAGCTTGCGATACGTCCGGTAAGCCGCCCCCACTGTCTCCGCTTCTTCCTCGCTCATCAGACCGAAGCGCGACACCTCGCGTAGCAGCGCAATATTCCCTGTGTTGCGGATCAGCTCCGGATCACGCGCGGCGTGCAGCAGCACCCAGTACTGCACGGTGAACTCGATATCGACCATTCCACCTCGGTCGTGTTTCAGATCGAACAGTTCGGTCCGGTTCGGATGCCCCGCCGCGACGCGCTCACGCATCTCGACAATTTCCTTCGCGAGCAAAGCGGCATCGCGCGGCGTCGTCAGCACCTGGGTGCGGATCGCCTCGAACCGCGCGCCGATCTCCGCGTCGCCCGCACAGTAACGCGCGCGCGACAGCGCCTGGTGTTCCCACACCCACGCGGTGTTGGCCGCGTCGCCTTCGCGCAGCTGATAACGACGGAACGCGTCCAGATCGGTGACGAGCAGCCCCGATTCGCCATTCGGCCGCAAGCGCAGATCGACATCGAAGAGCGTGCCCGCGCCCGTTGCCATCGTGAGCCATGTGATGAGGCGTCGCGTGAAGGTGGCGTAGACGTCGGCGGCTGCATCGTCGGGGTCGTCGTAGAGGAAGATCACGTCGAGGTCCGACGCGTAACCCAGTTCCTTGCCGCCCAGCTTGCCGTACGCGATCACCGCGAAGCGCGGCACCTCGCGATGCCGTTTGGCGACCGTCTTCCAGACGGCTTCGAGCGTCACGTCGAGCACGGCGTCGGCGAGTTCGGAGAGCCTGTCGCTCACATGCTCGACGGTAAGATGCCCAGCCAGATCGATGAGCAGGATCCGGAATACTTCCGCCTGGTGCGCGTGGCGCAGCAGGTCCATCTGCTGCTCCACGCCGTCCGCCGCGGCGATCCGCGCACGCAACGTGCGCTTGAACTCGGGCCAGTCGAACGGGCTTGCGATGGCCTCGTCATCGAGCAGTTCGTCGAGCAGTTGCGGATGCCGGATCAGGTAACCCGCCGCCCAGCGCGAGCCGCCCAGCACCGACAGCACACGATGCAGCGCCACCGGATATTCCGTCAGCAGCGCGAGATACACGCCGCGCCGGCTCACCGTTTCGAGCAGATCGAAGAAGCGCGCGATCGTATCGCCGCGCCGCTCGGCCGGCTCCAGCGTGCGTGCGGCTTCGAGCGCGCGCTGCGCGACGATGTCGAAGCGCTGTCGGCTACGCTCGGCGAGCCCCGTATAGCGCGACGAACGCCAGACGGCACGCAGCCGGTCGAGCAGCTCCGCCGGTTCCGCGACGCCCAGTTCGACGATGCGCGCGCGCAGCGCTTCGTCGGCGCTTTCGTCATCGAGCGCGCTGCTCCAGACCCACACCGCCGCGCCGTCTTCCGGCGCGCCGCAGCCGTGCTGACCGTTCACCTTGTCGGCGAAAATCTGATCGAACTGCAGTTCGACGCGTTCGCGATGTCCGTCGAGCGTCGTCATCAGCGAGGCGTAATCGTCGAAGCCCATTGTCTTCGCGAGCTGCGCGCGTTCTTCGGGCTCGACCGGCATCGCGTGCGTTTGCGCGTCGCTACGGTATTGCAGCCGGTGTTCCAGGTCGCGCAGGAAGCGATACGCCTGCGAAAGCTCGACGCACACCGAAGGCGCGATCAGCCCGTGCGCCGCGGCGTGCCGCAGCACGCTCAACGTCGGCCGCACGCGGAAACCCGCGTCCTGACCACCGCGAATCAGCTGGAACACCTGCGCGCTGAACTCGATCTCGCGGATGCCGCCGCGTCCAAGCTTGATGTCGTCGGCCTTGTCGGGACGCATCGACGCGCGGCGCTGCGCTTCCTGGCGGATCTGCAGATGCAGCGAGCGAATCGCCGCGATCACGCCAAAATCCAGATAGCGGCGATACACGAACGGCGTGACGATCGCGTCGAGCTGCTTTGACAGACGTCGCGCCGCCTCGCTCTCGCTTTCCGACACGAGCCGGCCCTTGATCCACGCGTAACGCTCCCACTCGCGGCCCTGTACATAGAAATACTCTTCGAGCATGCCGAGGCTGCACACAAGTGGCCCCGAATCGCCATTCGGACGCAGCCGCATATCGACACGAAACACGTAGCCATCGGCGGTCACTTCGGCGAGCGCGGCGATCAGCCGTTTGCCGAGGCGCGTGAAGAAGTCCTGCGTCGCAATCGGCGAGCGCTGGCCGCCGGCCGTCTCGCCGTCCTCTTCGTAGAGAAAGATCAGATCAATATCCGACGACACATTCAGCTCGCGGCCACCCAGCTTGCCCATGCCGACCACGCCCAGCGTGAGGCGCTCGCCATCCGGGCCGTGCGGCTCGCCATAGAGCGTTTCGAGGTCGGCGGACAGGACGGCCAGCGCGCGCTGGATCGTCGCTTCGGCGAGATCGGTCATCGTGCCGGTGACTTCGGCGACATCCGCGCGGCCCGACAGATCGCGCTCCATCACGGCGCAGAAGACCTCGGTGCGTAACTGGCGAAGCGCCTTTTTCAGGGCATCTTCGGTGAGCGGCACATCGGACGAGGCACGAAGCTGGCCGGTCAACGCATCGAGCCGCGCGTCGATCTGTGCGCGGGTGACCGGCGCGGCAGCCAGTGCCGCCACGCGTGCCGCGAGTCCGGGTCGGGCCGCCACGGCGCGTGCCGCGTAGTGCGACCAGGCGGAACTCATCAAGGTGGATTCAGTCATCTAAGGTCTGGCTCGCTCGTTGCTACATCAATCGCGACATCGCACAACACGCACACCATGCACATCGCGCGGACAGGTTGAGTCCGGCGCAGCCATCAGCACGGCTTCAAAGGTGAGCTTCGCGCCATGTCATACCCCGTCGCAAGGCTTGCTGGCCGGACGTTTCACCCAACGCCCGTGGCCGCTGGCCCGTGTGTTACATTTCGTCGTCAGACCGCAAAACTACCATACGCCCACCCGTCGCAGCATGTCCGAGCCAAACGAATCCGCCGAGCCGCACGAAGCCGGACGCGCCAGGCCCAACAGCGGGAGCGACCATGCTGTGCTGCGCCATACGCTGCGAGTCGTCCTTGCACTCGCGCTGGTGCTGTACTTCATCGTGGCGACCCTCGTCCTCGGTTTGCGTTACGCGGTCCTGCCGAACATCGATTCGTTTCGTCCGCGCATCGAAGCGGTCGTGTCCTCGAAGTTGCACGCGCAACTGAACATCGGCCAGCTTGCGCCGCACTGGACAGGCTTCCAGCCCGGCCTCGACATCACCAACGTCACGATCCGCGATAGCGACGGCAACACTGCGCTGACCATTCCGCACGCCACCGCGACCCTGTCGTGGAGGTCGTTCCTGCAATTCGCGCCGGTGCTCTCGACCCTGATCGTCGACAAACCGGACGTGCTGATCGCGCGCGGCACGGACGGCGTGCTGTCCGTCGCCGGCGTGCCGCTTCCCACCCGCCACACCGGTAGCGACACGTTCACCACCTGGCTGCTGCGTCAGCAGGCCATCGTGCTGCGCGGCGGCACGCTGCGCTGGCGGGATGCACGGCACGACGCGCCCGAAATCAAGCTGCACGACATCCGTCTCGCGATTCTCACCGACGGGTCCGATCACCGGCTCGCGTTACAGGCGCCGGCCGAGGGCAACGTGTTGCACGGCCCGCTCGACTTTCGCGCGAACTTCCGTCACGCGCCGCTTTCGGCGGCCGGCAAGCCGATCAACTGGAAAGGTCACGCGTATCTGTCTACCGGTCCGGTCGACCTGCCGACGCTCGCGCGCTATATCGATTTCCCGGTCGAAACTTTCGCGGGCCGCATCGATAACTCGATCTGGATCGACTTCGCTGAGGGCCGCATGACCTCCGCCGGCGGCCATCTGGCCGGCGCCAATGTATCGATGCGCGTGCGTCCGACGCAGCCGAAGCTCGACCTGCCAGTCGCGGATTTCATCTGGAACGTGGACCTGGCCAGCCGCGACTTCAAGTTGCAGTTGAGCGACCTGCATGCCGAACTCGGCCAGCCGCCGCTCGATGACGGCACGCCGGTCACGCGCTCGCTCACGCTCTCGACGCTGAACGGCCGTTTCCGGATGCCGAGCGTCCAGCACGGCCAGCTGATCAGCATCAATGGCGATCGCGTCGACCTCGGCATCCTCGCGGAATTCAGCCGTGCGCTGCCACTCCCACGCAAACTGTTGAACGAACTCGTGCGCTTCAACCCGCGCGGAATGGTCGCGAACTACGTGATCGAAGTCGAGCGTGACAAGCCCGATTCCGGCGAAGCCGCCGCCGAACATCGTCCGCCCGGCGCTGAACCGATCGTCCGTTACCGCTTCAAGGGCGACCTGCAGGGCATCAGCGTCGCCGCACAGGAACCGCCGCCGGGTCTCACCCTGCGGAACCACCCGCGCGCGGGCATTCCCGGGGTCGAAAATCTGTGGGGCAGCGTCGACGCGGACGAAAACCACGGCGCCGTCACGATCGACACCGCCAAAGTCGCCGTCACGCTGCCCGGCGTGTTCGACGATCCGCGCCTGCTGTTCGACCGGATGACCGGCCACGGTCACTGGGAAATCAGGCCGGCCGCTCGAGGCGAGCAGCACAAGGCGTTCTCGGTGGTGCTCTCCGATCTCGCGGTTGCGAATGCCGATACCGCCGCCACGGTCACCGCGAATTACACGAACCCTGGCCACGGACGCGGCGCACTCGATCTGAAGGCCGTGTTCGATCGCGCGAAGGTGCCGCAGATTCCGCGCTATCTGCCGACGAGCATCAGCGAAAAGCTGCGTCTCTATCTCGGGCACGGTCTGCAGGGCGGCACCTCGCAAGGCGCGACGATCGAGGTGCACGGCAACCTCGATAAATTCCCCTACTCGCGCGATCCGACCGCGGGCGTGTTTCACATCGTCGCACCGTTTCGTGGCGGACGCTTCGAGCCGTCGCCCTGGCCGCCGCGAACGTTGAAGGACGGCACGCCGAGTGTCTGGCCCGCGTTCGATGGCATCGACGGCAAGTTCGAGCTGAAGGAAAACGTGCTGCGTTTCGACGTCGATCGCGCGCACTACAAGCGCGTGGCGCTCGGCAAGGTCACCGGAAAGATCGACGATCTCGGCACGAGGGCGTCGAACCTCGTCATCACCGGCGACGGACGCGGTCCGCTCGCCGACCTGCTCGACTACGTGAATAACAGCGCGCTCGGCGGCATCTCGAAGCACGCCGGCGGGAAGGTCCGCGCCGAAGGACCGGCCACGCTCGCACTCAAGCTCACGGTGCCGCGCACGCCGAAGCCGCACATCGCGGTCGACGGCACGATCGGCTTCCAGAACAACACGCTGGTCATGGAGAAAGCGCCGCCGCTCTCGCGGCTCAACGGCAAACTGCGGTTCACGGAGCACACGGCGCAGACCGATCGCCTGTCCGCGCACTTCCTTGGCGGCGACGTGCATGCGAGTGGCGGCTACCGGCAGGACGGCACGTATGCATTCGATATCGCCGGCCGGATCGGCGTCGACGCCGCGCAGGGGCTGAACCTGCGCGGGCCGGCCACGCAGGTGCTCGCGCACATGAGCGGCAGCGCGCCCTATCAGATGAGCATTCAAGGCGCCAGGGGACGCTCGCCCGACGTCACGGCAAGCTCCGATCTGACCGGCCTCGCGCTCAACTTCCCCGCGCCGTTCAACAAGCCGATGGGCGAACCGATGCCGCTGCGCTTCACGTTCCGGCCGCCTTTGACGGGTGCGGCGGGTGGCGCATCCCGGTCGCCGCGGTCTTCCGGTTCCTCCATCTCGCCGGCTGCGTCCGCCTCTTCCGCCGGCCCCGCCGACGCCGGCCTGCAACGCGCCGACCTCACCTTCGGCCCCGTCGCCGCCACTTACCTGCTACGCCACGACCCGAAGCAGCCGCTGACGGTCGTTCGCGGCGCGATCGGCGTCAACAAACCGGCTGATCTGCCGCTGGAGGGCGTCACTGCCACGGCCGACGTCGAGCAGCTGGACGCCGACGCGTGGCGCGCGCTCATCTCGCAGATGCGCAGCGGCAGCAAGGACGCCATCCAGCCCGGCGTGCCGAACACGACGGCACAGCAGTTCCTGCCGACGCGCTTCGCGATCCATATCGGCACACTCACGCTCCTGAAGCGCCACTGGGACGACCTCGTCGTCGGCGCGTCGCGCGACGCCGGCCGGTGGCAGGCGAACATCGGCTCGAACCAGGTGTCCGGTCACGTCTCGTGGCTGCCGGGCGCGACGAAAGATTCGCCGGGTACCTTGCAGGCGCGCTTTGCGAAACTCGTGATTCCGTCGGCGACTGAAAAAGATCTGCTCGGCCGCGCGATGTCGGTGCCCGCGCAGAACATGCCGTCGATCGATCTGATCGTGAACGAGCTGATCGTGCGCGAGCGCAACCTCGGCCGGCTGGAAGTCGATGCGCACAATTTCGACGAAGACGGTGTGCCCGTCTGGCAACTGGACAAACTCGACATCAGCAATCCCGCCGCGACGCTGACCGCGACGGCGAACTGGCGCACCGATCAGACACTGACCAGCAATTCCGAACAAGAAGCGCCGCGTCGCACGGCGCTCGACTTCAAGCTCGACATCAAGGATGCCGGCGCGCTGCTCGAACGCGCCGGCCTCGCGCATACGATCAAGGCAGGCTCCGGCACGCTGTCGGGCAAGCTCGTCTGGCTCGGCGGCCCGACGGTGATCGATTACCCGACGCTCGATGGCACGCTCGCCGTCGATCTGCGTCATGGGCAGATCCTGAAGGTGGATCCGGGCGTGGCGAAACTGCTCGGCGTGATCAGCCTGCAAAGCCTTGCGCACTACGCGACACTCAACTTCCGCGACGTGATCGGCGAAGGCCTGCCGTTCGAAAGCGTGACGGGCACGGCGAAGATCGACAATGGCGTCGGCCGTACGGATAACTTCGAGATGGTCCTGGCGCCCGCGCGCGCCAACATGAAGGGCACCGTCGATCTCGCCCATGAAACCGAGGACCTGCGCGTGCACGTCACGCCGACGGTCAGCGCGGGCGCGGGCGTCGTGGTCGCCGCGGTCATTAACCCGCTGTTCGGTCTCGGTGCGCTGCTCGCGGACTTCGCGCTGTCGCAGTCGATCGAACACGCCTTCGCGATGGACTACGCGATCACCGGCCCGTGGGCGAAACCGCACATCGAGCGGGTCCGTGTCGATCGCGGTAAGATGAACACGCCGGTTCCGGCTGCCGTTGAGTAAGTGCTGATCGGACCCTGTCGCGGGCAGTTGCCGTGGCAGGCAGTTTGCGACGGTATTGCCATGATTTGTCCCCGGCGCGTTGTCAGGTACGCGGGGTTCGCGAAGCCTGCGGAATGCGCGCCGCCCAGCCGGGAGTCTTTCGAAACGCTCATGAGCGATCAACACGCCGATTCTCCGTCCTCCCTCGCGTCGTTCCGGGTTGCCGCGCTGCAGATGGTGAGCACGCCCGAGCGCGACCGCAATCTCGCCGAAGCCGACCGTCTCATCGCCGAAGCGGCCGCCGATGGCGCACAGCTCGTGCTGCTGCCGGAATACTTCTGCTTCATGGGCTTCAAGGACACCGACAAGCTCACCGTCCGCGAAGCATATGGCGACGGGCCGATCCAGCGTTTTCTCGCCGACGCGGCGCGCCGCCACAAGGTCTGGATCATCGGCGGTACGCTGCCGCTGACCGCGCCCGAAGTGACCCGCGTGCTGAATACGACGCTCGTCTTCGACCCGCAGGGCCGTGAAGCCGCCCGCTACGACAAGATCCACCTCTTCAGCTTCGAAAAAGGCGAGGAATCGTTCGACGAAGCGCGCACGATCCGCCCCGGCGACGAAGTCCGCACGTTCGACGCGCCGTTCGGACGGGTCGGTCTGTCCGTCTGCTACGATCTTCGCTTTCCGGAGCTGTATCGCCGGATGGGCGATTGCGCGATGATCGTCGTACCGTCCGCGTTCACTTACACGACGGGCCGCGCGCATTGGGAAACGCTGCTGCGCGCCCGCGCCGTCGAGAACCAGTGTTACGTGCTGGCCGCCGCGCAGGGTGGCAAACACGAAAACGGCCGCCGGACCTGGGGCCACAGCATGCTGATCGACCCGTGGGGCGAGATTGTTGCAGTGCGTGACGAAGGCGCGGGCGTCGTAGCCGGTAATATCGAGCGCGCACGCATCGATGAAGTCCGCCAGAGCCTGCCTGCATGGCGACATCGCGTCCTGACGTTCACATCACCTGATCCAGACTGACCTTGAAAGCGCCGCGCCGACGATCCATCTAATGAACCTGACATCGACGCCCGTTCCGACCGAATCCTTTGCATTGAAAAGACCAGACCTCGCATGAATATCATCGAACCCGGCATCCGTAACCTCGCGACCGCCAAGGACGTGCTCCTCACGCCCTATGGCCTCGACGAAGGCGTTCTCACCCGCACGCTCGCGGAAATTTTCACGCATCGCATCGACTACGCCGACCTGTATTTCCAGGCGACGCGCAGCGAAGCGTGGAGTCTGGAAGAAGGCATCGTCAAATCGGGCAGCTTCAGCATCGATCAGGGCGTCGGCGTGCGCGCCGTGTCGGGTGACCGCACGGCGTTCGCATATTCGGACGACCTGTCGCCCGAAGCGATCCGCCAGGCGGCGCTTGCCACCCGGTCGATTGCGAAGGCGGGCGGCGGCAAGCAGAAGATCAAGGTGGCCTCGTCGCTGACCGGCATCGCGGGCCGCGACCTGTATCTGCCGTCCGATCCGCTGCATTCGCTCGACGCGACCGCCAAGGTCAAGCTGCTCGAACGCATCGAGCAGATGGCGCGCGGCCGCGATCCGCGCATCAAGCAGGTGATGGCGGGCCTCGCCGGCGAATACGACGTCGTGCTCGTCGCGCGCAGCGACGGCGCGCTGGCCGCGGACATCCGTCCGCTGGTGCGCGTGTCGGTCACGGTGATCGCCGAACAGAACGGCCGCCGCGAAATCGGCAGCGGTGGCGGCGGCGGACGCTTCGACTACGGCTATTTCACCGACCAAATCCTGTCGAAGTACGTCGACGACGCCGTCCATGCAGCGCTCGTGAACCTCGACGCACGCCCGGCGCCTGCCGGCGCGATGACCGTCGTGCTCGGACCGGGCTGGCCTGGCGTGCTGCTGCACGAAGCGATCGGCCACGGTCTTGAGGGCGACTTCAACCGCAAGGGTTCGTCGGCGTTCGCTGGACGCATCGGCGAACAGGTGGCGGCAAAGGGTGTCACGGTGGTCGACGACGGCACGCTGCCGAACCGTCGCGGCTCGCTGAACATCGACGACGAAGGCAACCCGACGCAGTGCACGACCCTGATCGAGGACGGCATCCTGAAGGGCTACATCCAGGACACGCTGAATGCGCGCCTGATGAAGATGCCGGTGACGGGCAACGCGCGCCGCGAGTCGTACGCCGCGCTGCCGATGCCGCGCATGACCAACACGTACATGCTGAACGGCGACAAGGATCCGCAGGAAATCATCGCATCGGTGAAGAACGGCCTGTATGCGGTGAACTTCGGCGGCGGCCAGGTCGACATCACGAACGGCAAGTTCGTGTTCTCGGCGTCCGAGGCGTACATGATCGAGAACGGCAAGATCAGCTACCCGGTCAAGGGCGCGACGCTGATCGGCAGCGGCCCGGAATCGCTCAAGTTCGTCAGCATGATTGGCAACGACATGTCGCTGGATACGGGCGTCGGCGTCTGCGGCAAGGAAGGCCAGAGCGTGCCGGTGGGCGTCGGCCAGCCGACGCTGCGCATCGATCGCATGACGGTCGGCGGTACAGTCTGATTGTCGCCTCGGCGCACGTTTCGTGCATTTTTTACATGGAACGTGCGGAATATCCGCATTTTTGCAGGTCGATGCTTGTCACGCGCGCCTGAGCGGGTTATAAAGCCATTCAACCTTTTCGACGAGCGACACTTTTTCGCCATGTCTTCCGCCAAGTTTTACTTTTATTTTTTCTGGCATCTCAGACCGCTGGCGGATCGAGAGGGGTGTTAGTGCACGAAACACCTGGAATTCCCGAAAAACCGCCAGCGAGTCTGGCGGTTTTTTTTCGCCCGTCCGCTTTTTACTGATTTGACGTTGAACGCCTTTGAGTTCGTTTGCCGCGGTCTTGAGATCTTTCCCGCGCGAACACGCTACGAACTGAATCCTGGAGAACAAGCATGCCCCCGCACAATACCGACGATGTCCGCATTCGAGAATTGAAAGAACTGACGCCGCCGGCGCACCTGATCCGCGAATTCTCACTCGACGAAAACGTGTCGAACACGATCTACAACGCGCGTCAGTCGATGCATCGCATCCTGCACGGCATGGAAGACCGCCTGATCGTCGTCATCGGACCCTGCTCGATTCACGACACGAAGGCCGCGCTCGAATACGCCGGTCGTCTGATCGAGCAGCGCAAGCGCTTCGCGGGCGAACTCGAGATCGTGATGCGCGTGTACTTCGAAAAGCCGCGCACGACGGTGGGCTGGAAGGGTCTCATCAACGACCCGTACATGGACAACAGCTTCAAGATCAACGACGGCCTGCGTACCGCGCGCGAACTGCTGCTGAAAATCAACGAACTCGGCCTGCCGGCGGGCACCGAATACCTCGACATGATCAGCCCGCAGTACATCGCCGATCTGATCTCGTGGGGCGCGATCGGCGCGCGTACGACCGAATCGCAGGTGCACCGCGAACTGGCTTCGGGCCTGTCGTGCCCGGTCGGCTTCAAGAACGGCACGGACGGCAACGTGAAGATCGCCGTCGATGCGATCAAGGCCGCGTCGCAGCCGCACCATTTCCTGTCGGTGACGAAGGGCGGCCATTCGGCAATCGTGTCGACGGCCGGCAATGAGGATTGCCACATCATCCTGCGCGGCGGCAAGGCGCCGAACTACGACGCGGAAAGCGTAAACGCCGCGTGCGCCGACATCGGCAAGGCCGGTCTTGCTGCGCGCCTGATGATCGACGCGAGCCACGCGAACAGCTCGAAGAAGCACGAGAACCAGATTCCGGTGTGCGCGGACATCGGCAGCCAGATCGCTGCCGGCGACGAGCGGATCGTCGGCGTGATGGTCGAATCGCATCTGGTGGCGGGCCGCCAGGACCTGCAGGAAGGCTGCGAGCTGACGTACGGTCAGAGCGTCACCGATGCATGTATCGGCTGGGACGAAAGCACCGGCGTGCTCGAGGGCCTCGCCGAATCGGTCAAGCAGCGACGCGTCGCGCGCGGGAGCGGGAATTAAGCGCTGGCTGTATGTTTTATCTTCGCTGAAGGGGCTCGCTTGAACCTGCTTCTGGCTATCCATGCCGCCCGGTTGCTCAAACCCGGCGGCATTTTTTTCGGGCGCTGATCGCGTGCGCGCTACACCAGATTTGTGACGGTTCGAATCGTTCGTCCTTTCATGTCGGCTGCTTCGCGCGCCATGTCGCCCAGGATTCGTCTTATGCCGAAAAGCCTGTTGCGACGCAAAAGGATTTGATCGAGTATCTGGAGTGTTGTCGCACGTACCGGTTCGCCCGGTCGCGGTTCCGCTATCCTGCTGATCCGCCGTTTTATTTCCCGCCCAGAGCGTCCCGCAGGCCGCTTCCGACGCTCTCCCGAACATTGTTTTCGGAGATCTCATGAAAATCGAACAAGTACGCGAAACCGCATTCTCGATGCCGCTGACGAGCCCGGCCTACCCGATCGGGCCGTACCGGTTCGTCAATCGTGAATTCATGATCATCACGTACCGCACCGATATCGAGAAGCTGCGCGCGCTCGTGCCGGAGCCGCTCGAGGTCTACACGGATCTCGTGCATTACGAGTTCATCCGGATGCCGGATTCCACAGGCTTCGGCGATTACACGGAAAGCGGCCAGGTCATCCCGGTCAAATTCAACGGCAAGGCCGGCGCGTACACGCACGCGATGTATCTGGACGATCACCCGCCGATCGCCGGCGGTCGCGAGTTGTGGGGCTTTCCGAAGAAGCTCGCGTCACCGAAACTGGAGACCCATATCGACGTGCTGGTCGGCACGCTCGATTTCGGCCCGGTGCGCGTCGCGACGGGCACGATGGGCTACAAGCACACCGCGCTCGATGCCGAAGCCGAACGCGTCAAGATGAGCGGCGACAACTATCTGCTGAAGATCATTCCGCATGTGGATGGCACGCCGCGCATCTGCGAGATCGTCCGCTACCACCTGAAGGACATTCACGTCAAAGGCGCGTGGAGCGGCCCGGCTTCGCTGACGCTCTCGTCGCACGCGCTTGCCCCGGTGGGCGACCTGCCGGTGCTGGAGATCGTCGAGGCGCGGCACATCATCGCCGACCTCACGCTGGCGCTGGGCGAAGTGGCATTCGATTACCTGTCGGCCGATCAGGAGAGCCGCTGAGTCACACGTTCCAGAAGACGGTACGCCGGGCAGACCGGCTCGCTTAACAACGAGGCAAAAAATGGCGACCCAGACAAACCACACTCCGGCTCCGCTCAACGAGACGGTCTCGCAGCACTACGAAACCGTGGCGCTCGTCCTGCAGGGCGGCGGCGCGCTCGGCTCCTATCAGGCCGGCGTCTATGAAGGGCTCGCCGAGGTTGGCATTCATCCCAACTGGGTCGCGGGCATCTCGATCGGCGCATTGAATACGGCAATCATCGCGGGCAATGCACCCGAGAAACGCGTCGACGCGTTGAAGCAGTTCTGGACCACGATCTGCCAGCCGGCGTTCCCGCTGCATTTCTGGCCGGCCGAGCTCGAAACCCGCCTGTACGGCATATCCGACTCCTATCGACAGGCGTTTTCCTCGTTTTATGCGGCCCGGGCGCTGCTGGATGGGCAGAAGGGCTTTTTCACGCCACGCTTTCCGCCACCGGTCGGGCCGCAATCGCTCAAGGTGACCGAAGCCAGCTATTACGACACACGTGCGCTGAAGGGCACGCTCGAGCGGTTTGCCGATTTCGACCGGATCAATCACGGCGGCACGCGCGTGTGCGTGGGCGCCGCGAATGTGGCAACGGGCAACCTGACGTTCTTCGACAATGCGCACCTCACGTTGCGGCCGGAACACTTCATGGCGTCCGGCTCGCTGCCACCGGGCTTTCCGGCCGTCGAAGTGGACGGACAGTTCTACTGGGACGGCGGCCTCATTTCCAACACGCCGCTGTCGGAGGTACTGGGGCAAACGCCGCGGCGCGACACGCTCGCCTTCCAGGTCGATCTGTGGAGCGCACAGGGCGTCCTGCCGTCGAACATGGGACAGGTCGACGACCGGACGAAAGACATCCAGTATTCCAGCCGGACGCGAGCCGTTACCCATGACGTGCGTCGCACGCAGTTGCTGCGTCGGACGCTTCGCGAGGTGTTGCGTCACGTGAGCCCGGAAGCACTCGAAAACGACCCGTGGTGCAAGATCGCCGCGCAGATGTCGACAGACAAGCGCTACAACGTCGTGCAACTGATCTACAAGGACAAGCCGTTCGAAAACCAGTTCAAGGACTTCCAGTTCGGCTTCAATACGATGCTGGACCACTGGTCGACGGGTCTTGCCGATATTCGCGAAACGCTCGCTCACCCGGAGTGGCTCGATCTGCCGGAGAACGAAGCGGGATTCGCGTCACGGGATGTGCACGCGCCGACGAGCAGCGACCGGCTCGGGCCGAAGTCGAAGGTGGAGCGCGAAGCGGGAATCTGAAGGGCGGCGTTCCGGTCTGCGCGTCGATCGAAGTCGCAAGCGAACCGATCGGCAAGCCGGCCGGGTGCCATTTCAGCGCTTATCCCTCATGCTGCTCACGTCGATTTGCGATCGTGCTCCCACAGCACGTCCGTGCCACCATCGGCGCGGTTCATCACGCGCGCGAGCACGAACAGCAGATCGGAAAGCCGGTTCACGTACTGACGTGGCGCCGCGTTGATCGTCTCAGTCTGGCCGAGCGCCACGATCGACCGCTCGGCCCGGCGACATACTGTCCGGCAGACATGCGCCACGGCCGCGGCGCGCGAACCGCCTGGCAGGATGAACTCCTTCAGCGGCGGCAAGGTTGCGTTGTAATGGGCGAGCCACGCGTCGAGTTGCGCAAGCTGCGCGTCGACAATCATCGTGTGGCCAGGAACACAGAGCTCGCCACCGAGATCGAACAGATCGTGCTGGATCGCGAACAGCGCCTTCCGCACGTCGTCGGGCAACGCTTCGCACAGCAGCACACCAAGGTTCGAATTCAGCTCATCGACGTCGCCAATGGCGGCAATCCGCGCGTCGTCCTTGCGCACGCGCCGGCCGTCGCCGAGACCGGTGGTGCCGTCGTCGCCTGTCCGGGTGGCGATTTTACTCAGGCGGTAGCCCATGATGTCTTCCTTGATGTGGTGACGATGCGGTGACAATCCACTGATAATGCGCTACCTCACGCCAGCGGGCACGTGCGGCCATCGCGCCATTATAGGTTTGTCAGCCGCGACCCGCGCCAGGCGGGTGATCGGCGTAAAATGGGCTGCATCAATAGAACAACCCGTCCGCTTTCAGGAGACTCGCGTGAATCATCCTGTGCCCCCGGCACCGTTGCGCCGCCCGTTCCCCGCGGACCTGCTGGTTGCGCTCAAGTCCGCGTTCTCCGAGCGCGCTTCGACATCCGACGCCGTGCGCGCCCATCACGGCCGCGACGAATCCCCCTTCGATCCGCAACTGCCCGACGCCGTCGTCTACGCGCGCACGACCGAAGAAGTACAGACCATCGTCAAGCTCTGTGCACAGCACGACGCGCCGGTGATTCCGTATGGCAACGGCTCATCGCTCGAAGGACATCTGCTTGCCGTCCAGGGCGGCGTGTCGATCGACCTGTCGGAGATGAATCATGTGTTGTCGATCAACGCAGAAGACCTCACCGTCACCGTCGAGCCAGGCATTTCGCGCAAGCAGTTGAACGAAGCGTTGCGCGATACCGGCCTTTTCTTCCCGATTGATCCGGGCGCGGACGCGAGCATCGGCGGCATGTCGGCGACGCGTGCTTCGGGCACCAACGCCGTGCGCTACGGCACGATGCGCGAGAACGTGCTCGGCCTGACCGTCGTGCTCGCCGACGGCCGCATCATCAAGACCGGTACGCGGGCACGCAAATCGTCGGCGGGTTACGACCTGACGCGCCTCTTTGTAGGCTCGGAAGGCACGCTCGGCGTCATCACCGAAATCACCGTGCGGCTCTATCCGCAGCCAGACGCGGTGTCGGCTGCGGTGTGCACGTTTCCATCGATGGGTGATGCGGTGCGTGCCGTCATCGAGACGATCCAGATCGGCGTGCCGATCGCACGCGTCGAGTTCGTCGATTCGCTCGCGATCCGCTCGATCAACCGTCATTCGAACCTGACGCTGCGCGAAGCGCCCACACTCTTCTTCGAGTTCCACGGCACTGAAGCTGGCGTCAAGGAACAGGCCGAACTCGTTCAGGAAATCGCCGCGCAGAACCACGGTGAAGGCTTCGAATGGGCGACGCGTCCGGAAGAGCGCAACCGTCTGTGGAACGCGCGACACAACGCCTACTTCGCCATGCTGCAACTGAAGCCCGGCTGCCGCGCGGTCACGACCGATGTCTGCGTGCCGATCTCGCGTCTCGCGGAATGTGTCGTCGAAACCGAGCAGGACCTGAAGGAATCGCCGCTGCCCTGCCCGATCGTCGGCCACGTTGGCGACGGCAATTTTCACGTCGCGATCCTGATCGATCCGAACAGGCCGGAAGAACTCGTCGAAGCCGAGCGGCTGAACCATCGCATCGTCGAGCGCGCGCTGCGCATGGACGGCACCTGTACCGGCGAACATGGCGTCGGTCTGCACAAGATGGGTTTTCTTCTTGAGGAACACGGCGAAGATACGGTCGACACGATGCGCGCAATCAAGCACGCGCTCGACCCGCGCAATCTGATGAACCCGGGCAAGATTTTTTCCTGGGCAGCATGACCCGACGGGCGAACCGGCATACCCCGACCGCGCGCCCGCACAAGGAGGAGACATGAACGCACCTGGCGAACTTTCGCCTGAAGTTCTCGCCCAGCGCCAGCGCGAAGTCGTGCAGGCCCTGATGGCCGTGCTGCCGACGCATTGTCTGCTGTATCGCGAAGAAGATACGGTCGCCTACGATTGCGACGGTCTGGCCGCATACCGGCGGCTGCCGCTTGCGGTCGCGCTGCCGGAAACCGAGTCGCAGGTGCAGCGCATCGTCCAGATCTGTCACCGGCTCGATGTGCCGATCGTGCCACGTGGCGCGGGCACCGGTCTGTCGGGCGGCGCGCTGCCGATCCGCCACGGGGTCGTCGTGTCGCTTGCGCGCTTTCGCAAGATCGTCGAGGTCGATTCATACGCGCGCACCGCGACCGTTCAACCGGGCGTGCGCAACCTCGCCATTTCGGAAGCCGCTGCACCCTACGGCCTTTACTACGCGCCTGATCCCTCTTCGCAGATCGCCTGCACGATCGGCGGCAACGTCTCCGAGAATTCCGGCGGCGTGCATTGCCTCAAGTACGGGCTCACCGTGCACAACGTGCTGCGCGTGCGGGCCGTGACGATGGAAGGGGACATCGTCGAGTTCGGCTCGCTCGGACCCGACGCGCCCGGGCTCGACCTGCTCGCGGTGCTGATCGGCAGTGAAGGCATGTTCGCGATCGTCACTGAAGTCACCGTCAAGCTGATCCCGAAGCCGCAGACCGCGCAGGTCATCATGGCCAGCTTCGACGACGTCGTGAAAGGTGGCGATGCGGTCGCCGGCATCATCGCGGCGGGCATCATCCCGGCCGGCCTCGAAATGATGGACAAGCCCGCGACGCGCGCCGTCGAGGAATTCGTCAACGCCGGCTACGACCTCGACGCTGCAGCCATCCTGCTATGCGAATCGGACGGCACGCCGGAAGAAGTCTCCGAGGAGATTGTCCGCATGACCGCGGTGTTGCGCGAGTGCGGCGCGACGCGCATCCAGATTTCGCGCACGGAAAGCGAGCGGCTCAAGTTCTGGTCAGGACGCAAGAACGCGTTTCCGGCGGCGGGCCGCATCTCGCCCGACTACTACTGCATGGACGGCACCGTGCCGCGCCGCAGCATCGGCCCGCTGCTGTCGCGCATCGAGGAGATGGAGAAGAAATATTCGCTGCGCTGTATCAACGTGTTCCACGCGGGCGACGGCAACATGCATCCGCTGATTCTCTTCAATGGCAACGATCTCGACGAATGGCATCGCGCCGAGGCGTTCGGCTCGGACATTCTGGAATGCTGCGTCGAACTGGGCGGGACGATAACGGGCGAACACGGTGTCGGCATCGAGAAGATCAATTCGATGTGCGTGCAGTTCTCGCCGGAAGAGCGCGACGCCTTTCACGCAGTGAAGCGTGCGTTCGATCCGCCCGGTCTGCTGAATCCGGATAAGGGAATTCCGACGCGCGCCCGTTGCGCGGAATATGGCCGGATGCATGTGCGCGGGGGATTGTTGCCGCATCCGGAGCTGCCGCGGTTTTAGGTACGACGGACGGCGCTGAATCCGTGCGTTGCTGCGGTTCCGGCTCGCGGCGCAATGCTACTGAAGCCGGAGTCGCTGCGGTCCGTCGCCTGAGGCGGCGGCCGTTCTTCGACGGTGCAACCGGATCCCGGCGGCGCCGGTTTTGGCGCTTTCGTCCGTTCGACATGGACATGCGCGGCAAGCGGGCCCTGACCCACGCCTTCCGTCCATCAAAGCTCCGGCCGCATTACCCGTACGGGTCGGCTCCGGGTTGCCAGAGCCGCCCCGCCCGGTACAATCGGACGAAACACAACGAAGCAGGACGCCATGGAAGAGGACGACATCGTCGCCGTTTGGTCTGAACGTATCCGTTCGGCCAGCGCTGAAGGACGCGCGGTGCGCATTCGCGGCGGCGGTACGAAAGACTGGTACGGCCAGAGCCTGGAAGGCGAAATCCTCGACACGCGTGCGCATCGCGGCATCATCGCTTACGACCCGGCCGAACTCGTGATCACCGCACGCGCCGGCACGCCGCTCCTCGAAATCGAAGCGGCCCTCGCCGAACACCGGCAGATGCTCGCGTTCGAACCGCCACACTTCGGCCCGCAGGCGACGTTCGGCGGTTGCATCGCGGCCGGCATCGCCGGGCCGCGCCGGCCGTCCGCGGGCGCCGTGCGTGACTTCGTGCTCGGCACGGTCGTGATGAACGGCCAGGGGCAGAAGCTGCACTTCGGCGGGCAGGTCGTGAAGAACGTCGCCGGTTACGACGTGTCGCGCCTGATGGCCGGCTCGCTCGGCACGCTCGGCCTGATCCTCGAATTGTCCGTGAAGGTGATGCCGCGCCCCGTCGCCGAAGCGACGCTCAAGTTCGACATGAACGGCACCGACGCCGTGCGCAAGCTCAACGAATGGGGCGGCCGTCCGCTGCCCATCACCGCGAGCGCCTGGCGCAACGGCACGCTCGCCATGCGCCTTGCCGGCGCGGAAGCCGCGGTCAAGTCGGCGCGTACATCGCTCGGCGGCGAAGTGGTCGATGCGGTCGAAGCCGAGCGTTTCTGGGCCGGGCTGCGTGAACAGACCGACCCGTTCTTCTCCGCGATCGCACCCGGCGCCGCGTTGTGGCGTCTCGCGTTGCCGTCGATCACCGAGCCTTTACAGCTTCCGGGCGCGCAGCTGATGGAATGGGGCGGCGCGCAACGCTGGTGGATCACCGACACCGACGCGCAGACCGTCCGCATCAGCGCGAAGCAGGCTGGCGGCCACGCGACGATCTTCCGCACCGGACACGGCTACGACCGCAGCGCAGGCGTGTTCACGCCGCTGCCCGCTCCGTTGATGAAAATCCACCGCGGCCTCAAAACCGCGTTCGACCCGGCCCGCATCTTCAATCGCGGCCGGCTCTACCCCGACTTCTGAGCGCGCGATGCAAACCAACCTCGCGGACTTCATTCGCAACACCCCCGATGGCGACGAAGCCGACTCCATCCTGCGCAAATGCGTGCATTGCGGCTTCTGCACGGCAACCTGTCCCACCTACCAGCTACTCGGCGACGAACTCGACGGCCCACGCGGCCGCATCTACCTGATCAAGCAGATGGTGGAAGGGGCGCCTGTGACGCGCAGCACGCAGATGCACCTCGACCGTTGCCTGACGTGCCGCAACTGCGAGACGACGTGCCCGTCCGGCGTGCAATACGGGCGCCTCGTCGAAATCGGCCGCAAGGTCGTCGAGGAGCATGTAAAACGGCCGCCCGGCCAGCGCCTGCTGCGCCGCGTGCTCGCGAGCTTCCTGCCGAACAGCGCGCTTTTCACGCCCGCGATGCGGCTCGGCCAGCACGTCCGCCCGCTCCTGCCGAGGAAGCTGCGCGACAAGGTGCCCGCGCGTCAGCCGCTGCTCGAATGGCCCACAGCGCAGCACCCGCGCAAGATGCTGATGCTGGCCGGCTGCGTGCAGCCTTCGATGATGCCGAACGTCAACACCGCGACCGCGCGTGTGCTTGACGCCCTCGGCATCGAGACCATCGTCGCGCCGGAGGCCGGCTGCTGCGGCGCGATCCGCCTGCACCTCGGCTACAACGACGAAGCCCTCGACGACATCCGCGCCAACATCGACGCGTGGTGGCCGCACGTCGAAGCGGGCGCGGAAGCGATCGTGATGAACGCGTCAGGCTGCGGCGCGACGGTGCGCGAATATGCGTACCTGCTGCGCAACGACCCGGCGTATGCCGGCAAGGCGCAGCGCATCGTGGCACTGACGCGCGACATCTGCGAAATCCTGCCCGACTTCGAAGAATCGCTCGTGGCCCTCGCGCGCCGCCGTTCCGTGCATACAGTCGCCTTCCACCCGCCGTGCACGCTGCAGCATGGACAGCAGGTCCGCGGGCACGTCGAGCACCTGCTCACCGCGCTCGGCATCGAAGTGCGCCTGCCCGCCGACAGCCACCTGTGCTGCGGTTCGGCCGGCACCTATTCACTCACGCAGCCGACGCTTTCCTACACGTTGCGTAACCAGAAGCTCGAACGGTTGCGCGCGCTGGAACCGCAACTGATTGTTTCGGCCAACGTGGGTTGCATCGCGCATCTGCAAAGCGGCACATCGATTCCGGTCACGCACTGGATCGAGTTGGTTGAGCATATGCTGTCGGCCTGATGTTTTCTACCTGGCCGTTCGGCTGAGTCGGCGCCGCAGGGCGGCGTCCGTATAATTCCGTACATCGCCCTGCTATGTGTTCAACCGCCTCATGCCCGATCTCATCCATAACCTCGACGCCGTGCATCAGCGCATCGCTCTTGCCGCTCAAGTGGCGGGTCGCGACCCGCGCTCTGTTACGCTGCTAGCCGTTTCGAAAACGTTCCCAGCCGAAGACGTGCGCGCGGCGCATGCCGCAGGTCAGCGTGCATTCGGCGAAAACTACGTGCAGGAAGCGATCACCAAGATTGAATCGCTGGCCGATCTGCGCGCGGATCTTGAATGGCATTTCATTGGTCCGCTGCAATCGAACAAGACGAAGCCAGTCGCGCAACATTTCGACTGGGTTCACTCGATCGATCGCCTGAAGATTGCCGAGCGGCTTTCCGAGCAGCGGCCGGATGGTCTGGCACCGCTCAACGTGTGCCTGCAGGTGAACGCCAGCGGCGAAGCGTCGAAAAGCGGTGTTGCGCCCGCCGAAGCACTGGAGCTTGCCCGCGCGATCGCAGCGCTACCCAGGCTGCGTCTGCGTGGTCTGATGTCGATCCCCGAACCGGCTGGCAGCGTCGAAGAGCAACGTGCGCCGCACCGTCTGCTGCGCGAGCTCTTCGAACAGCTTCGTGCAGATGGGCTCGAACTCGACACGTTGTCGATGGGCATGTCAGGCGATCTCGCAGCGGCCGTAATCGAAGGCGCGACGATCGTGCGTGTCGGCACGGCAATTTTCGGCGCGCGTGACTACTCAAACTGAACAGAACACTTCACGGAACATCATGAAAATTGCTTTCATCGGCGGCGGCAATATGGCTGCGGCGCTCATCGGCGGTCTCATCAAGCGCGGCGTCGCGCCCGCCGATCTGTATGCGATCGACCCCAACGAAGAAGCGCGAGCCCGCAACGAGCAGCAGTTCGGCGTGCGCACCGGCGCCGCTGCTGACGCAGCGCTCGCTTCGTTCGACGCCATTCTGCTCGCGGTCAAGCCACAGATCCTGAAGAGTGTGGCGGAAGGTCTCGCGCCGCATCTTCGTTCGTCGCAGCTCGTCATCAGCATTGCCGCGGGCATTCGCGCCGACGACCTGTCGCGCTGGCTGAACGGCCATGCGCGCGTCGTGCGCACGATGCCGAATACGCCCGCGCTGATCGGCATGGGCGCGACGGGTCTGTTCGCAACGGCCGGAGTCGATGAAGCGGGCCGCACACTCGCAACTGACGTCCTCGGCGCAGTGAGCAACACAGTATGGTTCGACGAAGAAGCAAAGATCGACGCCGTCACCGCCATTTCCGGCAGCGGCCCGGCGTACGTGTTCTATTTCATCGAGGCGCTGGAAGAAGCCGCACGCCAGCTCGGTATGGATGCGGCGCAAGGCCGCGCGCTCGCGGTCGCCACCTTCACGGGCGCGGCGCAACTTGCGGCGCAGTCCGATGAGCCGCCGGCTGTTCTGCGCGAACGCGTGACGTCGAAGGGCGGCACGACAGCGGCGGCGCTCGCGTCGTTCGAGGCATCGGGCGTGAAGGACGCCATCGTGCGCGGCGCGCTGGCTGCCAACGCGCGTGCGAAAGCGATGGGCGACGAGTTTGGGAAGCAGTAACCGGCTGACGCGGCTTAGAACGCACCCGCTGCGTAATGCGCGGCAATACCGGCGAACAATGCGCCGCCCAGCCAGTTGTTATGGCGAAAGGCTGCGAAGCACGGCATGCGCTCGCGATTGCGGATCAGCGTGTAGTGATAGATCGCGCAGCCTGCCGCTGCCGCCCAGCCAAGCCAGTACAGCACGCCGAAGCCCAGCACGATGCCGATCCCAACGTAGATACCGAGCGTCGCCGCGTAGCAGAGCATGATCGCGAGCACATCGAAGCGGCCGAAGGTCAGTGCGGACGTGCGAATGCCGATCTTGATGTCGTCGTCGCGATCGACCATCGCGTATTCGGTGTCGTACGCGACCGACCAGAACACGTTGGCCAGCAGCATCACCCACGCGATCGTCGGCACCTGATTCTGGATCGCCGCGAACGCCATCGGAATACCGAAGCCAAACGCGATGCCGAGATAGGCCTGCGGAATCGCGAAGAACCGCTTCGTGAACGGATACGAGCCGGCAACGAAGAGCGCGGCGACTGACAGTTCCTTCGTCAGTGTATTCAGCGGCAGGATCAGCAAAAATGCGATCAGGGATAGCCCCGCGGCAAGCGCCACGGCTTCCCACGCCTTGATCTTGCCGGACGTGATCGGGCGGTTCTCCGTGCGCTTCACGTAGCGGTCGAAATCGCGGTCGGCGTAATCGTTGATCGCGCAGCCCGCCGAGCGCATCAGGATCGTGCCGACCACAAAGATCACGAGCAGCGAATACGATGGATGACCCTCCGACGCAATCCACAGGGCATTGAGCGTCGGCCACAGCAGCAGCAGGCTGCCGATCGGTTTGTCCATGCGGACAAGGCGGAGATAGAGCGGAAGTCGTGCGAACATGGGGAGGCAGGGAAGAGCAATCCTGACATTCTAGAGCAGTGGCGAAGACGGCGGCTCGCAGCACCGCAATCGCGCGATACGAGCGCAGCCGCCCGCCCGTGCCCCGCACACGCTGCATGCACAGGCACAAGCACAAGCACAAGCACACGCTCGCAAAACGAAAACGGCCCGACAGGCATCAACTGTCGGGCCGCTCTTCTACCGTTTCAGCGCGGATGCACCACAGGCGCCGAACTAACGCTTCAACCTCAAGCCAGCATCGAACGCAGCATCCACGCGGTCTTTTCGTGCGTCTGCATGCGTTGGGTCAAGAGATCGGCGGTCGGTTCATCGTTGGCCGCTTCCGTCGACGGGAAGATTTCGCGCGCGGTGCGCACGACGGCTTCCTGGCCTTCCACGAGTTGACGGATCATGTCTTCGGCCGCCGGAACGCCGTCTGCTTCAGGAATCGACGACAGCTTCGCAAATTCCTTGTAGCTGCCCGGCGCATGCACGCCCAGCGCGCGGATGCGTTCGGCGATCAGGTCGACGGCCATGGCGAGTTCGGTGTACTGCGTCTCAAACATCAGATGCAGCGTGTTGAACATCGGGCCCGTCACGTTCCAGTGGAAGTTGTGGGTCTTCAGGTAAAGCGTGTACGTGTCCGCGAGCAGACGCGACAGCCCTTCCGCGATCTTCTTGCGATCCTTGTCGCTGATACCGATATTGACGTGCTGAATAGCTTCTTTCCTGGCCATGAAGACTCCTTTAAAGAGTGATACAAACCGCTCGGCAGGTTCTGGATCGCCTATGCCGTCCCGAACGCTGGATCGCCCGACAGTGTAGCCTGGACAAGCTCGGACAAGCCTGTACACGCGCATTGACCAGATGTCACGCCCCCGACGTCAGCCGCCGAAAACGTGCTGCAATGCCTGCGCAGCGATCACCGCAAAACCGCTGGTGACAATCGCAAATCCCATCATTTTTCTGGCAACAGTCGCGCCCTGAACCTGCGCCTGAACCTGCACGGCATACCGCGCTGCATTCGTACCACGCCTGACGTTTGTGCGGTTAATCGCCTGCATCATCTGGTTCATGATCGTTTCCCTCAATTCACCCTCACATCCGGGCGGCGCGCCGATGCGCACCGCCTTCCTGCGTGACTGCCGCTACTTCGTCACTTCGCGTTCTTCAAGTTTCACGAGCGCGGCGACAACGCCCTCCGCATACGCTGGATCGATGCGCCGGAAGTGCTCGATCTGCCGCGCGATGATGTCGTCCGGCACGCCCTTGATGTGCCGTGCGATGTTGCCGAACAACCGCTCGCGTTGCGCCGCGTCGAAGATCTGGAACAGCGCGGCCGGCTGGCTGTAGTAGTCGTCATCGTCGCGATGGTCGTAGCGGTCGACGGCGCCCGCCGCGAGCGGCGGCTCCGCCGCATTGCGGTCCTGCGCGAAGTCACCGAAACGGTTCGGCTCGTAGTTCACCGTGCCACCCAGGTTGCTATCGGTGCGCATCCCGCCGTCGCGATGGAACGAATGCGGCGACGCGACCCGCGAAGCATTCACCGGAATCTGGTGATGATTCACGCCAAGCCGGTAGCGCTGCGTATCGCCGTACGAGAAGAGACGTCCCTGCAGCAGACGGTCCGGCGAGAAACCAATGCCCGGCACCACGTTCGCCGGCGAAAACGCCGCCTGCTCGACATCCACGAAGTAGTTGCCGGCATTACGATTCAATTCAAGTGTGCCGACGTCGATCAGCGGGTAATCCTTCTGCGACCACACTTTCGTGATGTCGAACGGGTTGTAGCGATACGTCGCGGCATCCGCTTCCGGCATCACCTGAATGCAGAAGCGCCACTTCGGGAAATTCCCGCTGTCGATGTTCGCGACGAGATCGCGCTGCGCGCTTTCGCGATCGCCGGCGATCACCTGTGCGGCCTCGGCATCGGTGAAGTTTTCGATGCCCTGCATCGACTTGAAGTGAAATTTCACCCAGAAGCGCTCGTTGTTCGCGTTGATAAACGAGTACGTGTGCGAGCCGAAGCCGTGCATCTGCCGGTAGTTCTGCGGAATGCCGCGATCGCTCATCAGGATCGTCACCTGATGGAGCGACTCCGGATGGCGCGACCAGAAGTCCCACGCCGCGATGTTGCTCCGCGTGTTCGTGTACGGATCGCGCTTCTGCGTGTGGATGAAATCCGGAAACTTCAGCGGATCGCGGATAAAGAACACCGGCGTGTTGTTGCCGACCACGTCCCAGTTGCCCTCTTCCGTGTAGAACTTGATCGCGAAGCCACGCACATCGCGCTCGGCGTCGGCGGCGCCGCGCTCACCGGCCACGGTCGAAAAACGCAGAAAGAGCGGCGTTTCCTTGCCGACTTCCGCGAACACTTTTGCTTTCGTGAAACGCGAGATGTCGTGCGTGACCTTCAGTGTGCCGAACGCACCCGAACCTTTTGCGTGGACGCGTCGCTCAGGAATGACCTCGCGGTCGAAATGCGCAAGCTTCTCGATCAGCCACACGTCCTGCAGCGCGACCGGGCCGCGCGTGCCGGCGGTCATCGAATTCTGGTTGTCGGCGACGGGCGCGCCGGCGGCAGTGGTGAGTTTGCGTTCAGACATCCTTCTACTCCTGGCTTTTATTGGAAATTGGGCGTGCTGCGGTGTGACGGCGGGCGTCAGGCTGAAATCGCGCGATCGACGAGCAGCGCCATCGCGACAGTGCGCAGCGATGAGGCAAAGTTTTCTACCGGGAGCGTCGTAGCTTGCCGCGCAGGTTGGGCGGTGGGCTGGGCAAGCGTGGAATGGGCTTGATTCATCGGTTCCTCCGGAGGTGTCGGATCGGGCGATCCATGGAGGAAACTATATCGATGACTATCGAATTACTGAATTTAATTAAATAAATCTATTCGATAGCTGAAGCCCTCAGCGGAGACGGGCTTCGGCTGGCCGTCCTGGGCAACGCCAGCGGCCAGCCTGAAAGGGCGCTTTAACTGACAGCGGCGGGCAGGTCGAGCTTGCTCACGCCCGCCAGATCGCAGGCGTTGATCGCATCGCAGATGGCGTCAATGGCCGGCATTCGCGTGAAGCTCTTGCGCCACGCCAGCACGACGCGACGGTCGGGCACCGGCTCGTCGAAATGCACGTAGCTGAGGAGCCCCGAGTCGACGCCACCGGCGTGCGGCTTCACTTCCGTCACCGACATGCGCGGCAGCACCGTGATACCGACGCCGCTCGCGACCATATGACGGATCGTCTCCAGCGAGGAACCTTCGAACGTCTTCTGGATTCCATCGGCGTTCTGCGAGAAACGCATCAGCTCCGGACACACGCCGAGGACGTGATCGCGAAAGCAATGGCCGCTGCCGAGCAGCAGCATTGTTTCCTGCTTCAGGTCGCCCGGATCGATTTTCGCGCGCGTTTCCCATGCGTGACCGGACGGCAGCGCGACGACAAACGGCTCGTCATACAGCGGACGCAGCATCAGGCCGGTTTCCGGGAACGGCAGCGCCATGATCGCGACGTCGATTTCGCCCTGCTTCAGCAGTTCGATCAGCTTGAGCGTGTAGTTTTCCTGCAGCATCAGCGGCATCTGCGGAACGCGCCGGATCATCTGCTTGACGAGCGTTGGCAGCAGATACGGTCCGATCGTATAGATCACACCGAGGCGCAGCGGTCCCACGAGCGGATCCTTGCCCTGCTTGGCGATTTCCTTGATGGCGAGCGTCTGCTCCAGCACACGCTGCGCCTGCGAGACGATCTGCTCACCGACGGGCGTGACACTGACTTCGCTCGTCCCGCGCTCGAAAATCTGCACGTTCAGTTCGTCTTCGAGCTTCTTGATCGCCACCGACAGCGTCGGCTGGCTGACGAAACACGCTTCCGCCGCGCGGCCGAAGTGCCGTTCGCGGGCAACCGCGACGATGTATTTCAATTCAGTGAGCGTCATTGGGGACCAATCAGCGCGATGGATTCGATAGGTTTCTGTTATACACCTATGGGGCCAATTCGCCAACCCGGATTGATTTTGATTGGGGGCGGAGCGGTTTGCGCCGCTTTCCGGCTGGGCTTGCAGGCCGCTACGGACCGCGTTGCGGCCCGCCAGCGCGCGCTAAGCCTTCAGATAATGTTCCCGCGCACCGAGCCACCGCGCGAGGTGCTGCGTGACGACATCCGGGTATTCGTCGAGCAGACGCGCGGCCGCTTCGCGCGCCGGTTCGATCAGCCAGCCGTCCTGCTGGAGATCGGCAAATCGCAACATCGCCGCGCCCGACTGCCGTGCGCCCAAAAACTCACCTGGACCGCGGATTTCGAGGTCGCGCCGCGCGATTTCAAAGCCGTCGGTCGTTTCGCGCATCGTCTGAAGCCGTGCGCGGGCGGTTTGCGACAGCGGCCCGGTGTAGAGCAGCACGCACACCGAAGCCGCGCTGCCGCGCCCAACGCGCCCGCGCAACTGGTGAAGCTGCGCAAGACCGAAGCGCTCGGCGTGCTCGATCACCATCAGCGACGCATTCGGCACGTCGACGCCCACTTCGATCACCGTCGTCGCGACCAGCAACTGCACTTCGTTGCGCGTGAAGGCGTCCATGACGGCGGCCTTTTCAGCCGGCGCCAGGCGTCCGTGAACAAGGCCGACGTTCAGCTCCGGTAAGGCCGCGACCAGCGTTTCGTACGTTTCGACGGCGGTTTGCAGCTGCAGCGTCTCGCTTTCCTCGATCAGCGGACACACCCAGTACACCTGACGCCCGGTGAGCGCCGCCTCGCGCACACGCCCGATCACTTCTTCGCGGCGCGCGTCGGAAACGAGCTTCGTCAGGATCGGCGTGCGGCCGGGCGGCAGTTCGTCGATCGTGGAAACGTCGAGGTCCGCGTAATAGGTCATCGCCAGCGTGCGCGGAATCGGCGTTGCCGACATCATCAGTTGATGCGGCTGGAAATCGCGTGCGCCGTCGGCGGCGTTCCGCGCCTTGGCGCGCAGCGCGAGCCGCTGTTCGACGCCGAAGCGATGCTGTTCGTCGACGATCACGAGGCCAAGCCGCGCGAACTCGACTGCGTCCTGGATGATCGCGTGCGTGCCGATCACAAGATGCGCGGTGCCCAACGCCGCCGCTTCGAGCGCGGCGCGCTTGTCCTTCGCTTTCAGACTGCCGGCAAGCCACGCGACGCTCACGCCGAGCGGCTCGAGCCAGCCGCGCAGCTTGCGTGCGTGCTGTTCGGCCAGGATTTCGGTGGGCGCCATCAGCGCGGCCTGGTAGCCGGCGTCGATGGCCTGCGCGGCCGCGAGCGCGGCGACGATCGTCTTGCCACTGCCGACATCGCCCTGCAGCAGACGCTGCATGGGGTGCGGCTGCGTCAGATCCTGCGCGATCTCGGCGCCGACGCGCTGCTGCGCGCCCGTCAGCGAGAACGGCAACGCTTCGAGCAGACGCGTGACGAGCGCAGCGGAATCCGTCGGCCCGCGACGCGGCATTGCAGGCGCCGCGCGCGTGCGACGCTCCTCGTGCGCGCGCTTGAGCGACATCTGCTGCGCGAGCAGCTCCTCGAACTTGATGCGTGTCCACGCGGGATGCGTGCCGTCGATCAGCGCGTACTCGTCGGAATCCGCGTTCGGGTGATGCAGCGTGCGCACCGCGTCGATCAATGGCGGCACACCCAGCGGCTGGAGATACGCCTGCGCGATCGGAACGGGCAGCAGTTCAGGCAGCGACGTGCGCGACAACGCGTTATCAATCGACTTGCGCAAATACGCCTGCGTGACGCCTGCCGTGCTCGGATACACCGGCGTGAGCGCCTGCGGCAGCGGCGTTTCTTCTTCGACGACTTTCACCGCCGGATGCACCATCTCCATCCCGAAGAAGCCGCCGCGCACGTCACCGCGCACACGCAGCCGCTGGCCGACGGCCATCTGCTTGACCTGCGAGCCGTAGAAGTTGAGAAAGCGCAGCACGAGTTCGTCGCCGGCATCGTCGCGCAGCTTGACCAGCAACTGGCGACGCGGGCGATAAGCGATCTCGTTGTCGAACACGACGCCTTCGGTCTGCGCCATGCCGCCCGGCAGCAGCTCTCCGACGGGCGTGAGCGAGGTTTCGTCTTCGTAGCGCATCGGCAGATGCAGCACGAGATCGATGTCGCGCGTGAGGCCGAGTTTGGCGAGCTTGTCGGCGGTTTTTGTCAGCGCGGGCGCAGGCTTTTTCGCGCTGACTGTGCTGTCCGCTTCCGCCAGTGATGTCGCCACAGCCGCCTTGCCGCGCGCGGCGCGGCGCTTCGGCGCGGCGCTCACTTCTTCGGTGTCGGCAGGCAGGCGGCGTTCGGACAAGGGCATGAGTCGCTTCGCAAGTACAATATCGGCTTTCAAAGGTGTCGCAGCGATGCCGCGCGCCCGCCGTGCTGGTGGACCCGACGGGTCAACGCACAGCCTGCCGCAGCAATGTTTCGCAATCATAGCCGCTCGCCGCCCGGCACCGGTTCAATTCAGTATCGATTCACATCAGCCCGTCCGCATGTTCACGCTTTCCGATTTCGATTTCACCCTGCCGCCCGAGCTGATCGCGCAGACCGCGTTGCCCGAACGCAGTGCCAGCCGTCTGCTCGAAGTGGACGGCACGGTTGAACCCGCGCGCCTTAACGACCGACGCTTCGCCGAACTGCCCGACTGCATTGCGCCTGGCGATCTGCTGGTCTTCAACGATACCAAAGTCCTGAAGGCCCGCTTCCTCGGCCAGAAAGCCAGTGGCGGCAAGATCGAGGTGCTGGTCGAACGGCTGACTGGCGAAACGACCGCACTGGCGCAGATCCGCGCCAGCAAAAGCCCGGCGCCCGGCACGACGCTGCGCCTTGCCGATGCGTTCGACGTAACAGTCGGTGAGCGCGTCGAGCCGTTCTACACGCTGCACTTCCCCGCCGACTGTCTGACGCTGATCGAGCAGTACGGCCGTCTGCCGTTGCCGCCGTACATCGAGCACGACCCCGACGCGACCGACGAAACGCGCTATCAGACCGTGTTCGCGCAAAACCCGGGCGCGGTGGCCGCACCGACCGCCGGGCTGCACTTCGACGCGTCGCTGCTGGCGCGACTTGATGACAAAGGTATCGAACGCGCGACGCTGACGCTGCATGTCGGCGCTGGCACATTCCAGCCGGTGCGGGTCGAGAACCTCGCCGAGCACAAGATGCACAGTGAGTGGTATCAGTTGCCGCAGACGCTGGTTGACCGCATCGCGGCGACCAGAGCGCGCGGCAATCGCGTCATCGCGGTCGGCACCACCTCGATGCGCGCACTCGAAGCCGCCGCGCGCGCCGCCGACGAAGCCGGCCATGCGCTCGCCGCAACGAGCGCCGAGACAGACATCTTCATCACGCCGGGCTACCGCTTCCGCATCGTGGACCGGCTCGTGACGAACTTCCATCTGCCAAAGTCGACGCTTTTGATGCTCGTGTCGGCTTTTGCCGGTATCGACACGGTTCGCGCCGCCTACGCCCACGCAATCGAAGCGCGTTACCGCTTTTTCAGCTACGGCGACGCGATGCTGCTGACGCGACGCGATTCGTGATTCACATCAGGTAACAGGCAATCTCAATCCGCCACCGCGCCCTTCGCGCGACGGCATTCATCATTTGCGCCGGACTGTTTTCCGGTGGCACAGGAGTTTTTCATGACCGACGGTCATCAACACGCGACGCAAACCGGACGCCCGGAAAACGGCCTCAAGTTCGAACTGCTCACCACCGACGGCGAGGCGCGCCGCGGGCGTGTGACGCTGAATCACGGCGTCGTCGAAACGCCGATCTTCATGCCGGTCGGCACCTACGGCACCGTGAAGGCGGTCCAGCCGCGCGAACTCGAAGAGATGCACGCGCAGATCATCCTCGGCAACACGTTTCACCTGTGGCTGCGTCCGGGTCTTGAGACGATTGCCGCGCACGGTGGCCTGCACGCCTTCATGGGATGGAAAAAACCGATCCTGACCGATTCGGGCGGTTTTCAGGTGTTTTCGCTCGGCGATCTGCGCAAGATCACCGAAGATGGCGTCACGTTCGCGTCGCCGATCAATGGCGACAAGCTGTTCCTGTCGCCCGAAGTGTCGATGCAGATCCAGAAGGTGCTGAATTCGGACATCGTCATGCAGTTCGACGAATGCACGCCGTACGCCACCGACAACGTGCCGACCTCGCAGCAGGAAGCCGCCGATTCGATGCGCATGTCGATGCGCTGGGCAAAGCGCTCGATCGACGAATTCAACAGGCTCGGCAATCCCAATGCGCTCTTCGGCATCGTTCAGGGTGGCATGTTCGAGGATCTTCGCGACGAATCGCTGGCGGGTCTGTCGGAGATCGACTTCCACGGTTTTGCGATTGGCGGCCTGTCGGTTGGCGAACCGAAGGAAGACATGATGCGCGTGCTGAACCACATCGGCCCGAAGCTGCCGGCAAACAAGCCCCACTACCTGATGGGCGTCGGCACGCCGGAGGATCTGGTCGCGGGCGTCGCGGCAGGCATCGACATGTTCGACTGCGTGATGCCGACCCGCAACGCGCGCAACGGCTGGCTGTTCACCCGTTTCGGCGACGTGAAGATCCGCAACGCGACGCACAAGAACTCGCTGCGTCCGCTCGACGAGCAGTGCGGCTGCTACACCTGCCGCAACTTTACGCGCGGCTATCTGCATCATCTGCATCGCGTCGGCGAAATCCTCGGCGCGCAGCTGAACACGATCCACAACCTGCACTACTACCTCGAACTGATGCAGGAAATGCGCGACGCAATCGAAGCGCATATGTTCGACGCGTTCAGGAAGCTGTTCCACGAAAACCGGGCGCGAGGCGTCGACGGGCCAGCCTGACGACACGGCGGGCCCCGCACGAACACAGGGCAGAACGCGCAAAAGCCCGCCCACCAACGCTGCCGGCGATATCAACAGAAGAATCCGTCGGTGCGCTGGCACAAACCTTACAATTATCTTTCGCGATATGCGATTGAACTGCGCTTATCGCAAATAACAGCTTGATCGGAAAGCGCATTTCATGTGCAGTCGCGACCTATGGCCGGTGGTAGAATAACCGGCTGCTTTTTTTGATCGTTATAACGGAGAGACCAACGTGTCGTTCATTTCCAATGCCTTCGCGCAAGGCACCGGTGGCGCAGAATCGAGCCTGATGAGCTTCCTGCCCCTGATCCTGATGTTCGCTGTGCTGTACTTCATCATGATCCGTCCGCAAATGAAGCGCCAGAAGGAACACCGCAACATGCTCTCCGCCATGGCGAAGGGCGACGAAGTCGTCACGAACGGCGGCATCGTCGGCAAGGTCACCAAGGTGAGCGATGCTTACGTTGGCGTCGAAATTTCCGAAGGCACTGAAATCACCGTGCAGAAAGCATCGGTGACCCAGATTCTCCCGAAAGGCACGATCAAGTCGCTGTAAGGCCTGCTCTGTCGCGTCCGGCGCGGCCTCGCCGGAACCGCACATGGCTCACGCCACGGTTCCCGCGCTCATCGCCGGACGCATTGCCTGGAAGCCCGGCGTTTAGACCAGGCTTCCAGGCCAACCTTCCCGTTGGGCCATCCCCATGAATCGTTACCCCCTCTGGAAATATGTCGTGATGCTGGTGGCACTCGCCATCGGCCTCGTGTACACGTTGCCCAACTTCTTCGGTGAAGCGCCGGCGGTCCAGGTGTCGAGCGGCAAAGTCACGGTCAAGCTCGACTCGTCCACGCTCGCGCTGGTCGAATCGGCACTCGCTTCAAGCCAGATCAAGCCTGACGCCGTCACGTTCGACAACACGTCGACCAACGCGAACATCCGCGTGCGTCTGACGGATACCGACACGCAACTGCGCGTGAAAGACCTGCTGCAGAAGTCGCTGAACGCCGATCCGACGGATCCGCAGTTCATCGTCGCGCTGAACCTGCAAAGCGCGTCGCCGGCCTGGCTGACCGCGCTGCACGCGCTGCCGATGTATCTCGGCCTCGACCTGCGCGGCGGTGTCCACTTCCTGCTGCAAGTCGACATGGCCGGCGCGCTGAACAAGAAGCTCGACTCCGACGCGTCCGACGCCCGCACGCTGCTGCGCGACAAGAACATCCGCGATGGCGGCGTGAACCGCGTCAACCAGACGGTGGTCGTGAATTTCGCCGACGCAGATGTCGCCGAAGCCGCGCGCAAGCAGCTCGCATCGAGCATCAACGAACTCCAGTGGGCCTCGCAGCCGAATCCGGCGGGCGGTGTGCAACTCGTCGGCACGTTCACGCCGGCGGTGCAGAAAACCGTCGAAGACGCGGCGCTCAAGCAGAACATCACCACGCTGCACAACCGCGTGAACGAACTCGGCGTTGCCGAACCGGTGATCCAGCAGCAAGGCTCCGACCGCATCGTGGTCGAACTGCCGGGCGTGCAGGACACGGCGAAGGCGAAGGACATCATCGGCCGTACGGCGACGCTCGAAGCGCGTCTGGCCGACCCGGTGAACACGCATCCGAACCCGAACGAGCCGGTCCCGCCGGGCGATGAACTCTTCACGCAGGGCGCGCAAACGCCGGTGCTGTTGCGCAAGCAGATCATCTTCACGGGCGACCGGATTATCGACGCGTCGTCGGGCTTTGACGAGCATCAGCGTCCGTCTGTGAACATCCGCCTTGATTCGGCCGGCGGCCGCGCAGTGCGCAGCGTGTCGCGCGACAACATCGGCAAGCCGATGGCGATGGTGCTGTTCGAAAAGGGCAAGGGCGAAGTGCTGACGGTCGCGACGATCCAGTCCGAACTCGGCGACCGCTTCCAGATCACCGGCCAGCCGACGCCGCAAGCCGCCACCGATCTCGCGCTGCTGCTGCGCGCCGGTTCGCTGGCCGCGCCGATGGACATCATCGAAGAACGTACGATCGGCCCGAGCCTCGGCGCCGACAACATCAAGAAGGGCTTCCACTCGGTCGTGTGGGGCTTCGCGGCGATTGCCGTCTTCATGATCGCGTACTACATGCTGTTCGGTCTGATCTCGATGATCGGGCTGTCGGTGAACCTGCTGCTGCTGATCGCGATTCTCTCGATGCTGCAGGCCACGTTGACGTTGCCGGGTATCGCCGCTATCGCGCTCGCGCTCGGTATGGCGATCGACGCGAACGTGCTGATCAACGAGCGCGTGCGTGAAGAGCTGCGCAACGGCGCGCCGCCGCAACTGGCCATCCAGAACGGCTACTCGCACGCATGGGCGACGATTCTCGACTCGAACGTGACCACCTTGATCGCTGGCCTTGCGCTGCTCGCGTTTGGTTCCGGTCCGGTGCGCGGCTTCGCGGTCGTGCACTGTATCGGCATCATGACGTCGATGTTCTCGGCGGTGTTCTTCTCGCGCGGTCTCGTGAACGTCTGGTACGGCGGCAAGAAGAAGCTGAAGTCGCTGGCGATCGGTCAGGTGTGGCGTCCGACGCCCCTCGAAGGCGACGCTGCGTACCTCGGCAACGGCGACGCCGCGACCGACACGGCTAAAGCCATCGCTGCCGCCAGCACAAGCTCGGCTGCCAAAGCGAATGCGGCGAAGGCAGCGGCGCGCACCGGCAAACCGGTCGTCCGCCGTCGTAACGATCCGGGCACTGCGCCCCGGAAACCGGGTTCATCCCGCTGAGTCCCGGAGAAAGAGACCATGGAATTTTTCCGCATCCGCAAAGACCTTCCGCTCATGCAGCGCGCGTTGATCTTCAACGCGATCTCGCTGCTGACGTTCATTGCCGCTGTGTTTTTCCTCGTGCATCGCGGACTGCATCTTTCGGTGGAATTCACCGGCGGCACGGTCGTCGAAGTGCAGTATCCGCAGGCCGTGCCGCTCGAGCCACTGCGCAACACGCTCAGCAAGCTCGGTTACGCTGACGCGCAGGTGCAGAACTTCGGCACCTCACGCGACGTGCTGATCCGTTTGCCGCTGAAGCAGGGTTTCACGTCCGCGCAGCAAAGCGATCAGGTGATGGGCGCGCTGAAGGCCGATAACTCACAGGCGCAGTTGCAGCGCGTCGAGTTCGTCGGCCCGCAGGTCGGCAAGGAACTCGCTACCGACGGCCTCCTCGCGCTTGCGTGCGTGGTCATCGGCATCGTGATCTATCTGTCGTTCCGCTTCGAATGGAAGTACGCCGTCGCTGGCGTGATCGCCAACCTTCATGACGTGGTGATCATTCTCGGCTTCTTCGCGTTCTTCCAGTGGGAGTTCTCGCTGTCGGTGCTGGCGGCCGTGCTCGCGGTGCTCGGTTACTCGGTGAACGAATCCGTCGTTATCTTCGACCGGATTCGCGAGACCTTCCGCCGCGAACGCAAGATGACGGTCATCGAAGTCATCAACCACGCGATCACCAGCACGATGTCGCGCACGATCATCACGCACGGCTGTACGCAGATGATGGTGCTGTCGATGTTCCTGTTCGGCGGCCCGACGCTGCACTACTTCGCACTGGCGCTGACGGTCGGTATTCTGTTCGGTATCTACTCGTCGGTGTTCGTCGCCGCGGCGCTCGCGATGTGGCTGGGTGTGAAGCGTGAAGACCTGATCAAGGACAAGAAGGAACGTCACGATCCGAGCGATCCAAACGCAGGCGCAGAGGTTTAAACACCCGCCCCCTGCTGCAATGTAAGGCGCATAAAGAAGGCCGGTTCGAAAGAACCGGCCTTTGTCGTTTACCGCTTGCCTTTTACGGCGTATCACGCAATCGAATCACCTGAAACCAGGATTGCGACGGGCAGCAATCAGCGCGATCAAACTGATCACCGCCGCAAACATCATGTAAAAGGCCGGCGCGGTTTTGGTCCCGGTCGCGCTGATCAGCCACGCGATGATCAACGGGCCGAACCCGCCGAAAATCGTCACCGCGACGTTGTACGCGAGCGACATGCCCGTCGTACGCGTCTGCACCGGGAACATCTCGGACAGCAATCCCGGCAGCGCGCCGAAGTAGCCCGTCATCAGAAAGGCGAACACGATCTGTATCGCGATCAGCGTTTCAAACGTCGGATGCGCGACGAGATACGCGAACGCCGGATAGATCAGCACCAGCAGCAGCACCGCCGACGCCAGCATGATTCCCGTGCGCCCATGACGGTCGGACACGTGCCCGACCACCGGCGCGAACGCCAGTTGAATGACACCGACCAGCAAAATCGCCGCGAACGATACCGAAGGCGACAGCCCCAGTTGCTTCACACCGTACGTCGGCATGAAGAGCACAAGGTAGGTCGATACCGTGCCAAGCACGACCAGACCCATCGCGATCAAGAGCCGCAGCTTCTGGCTGGCGAAGGTGTCGCGCAACGGCGTCGTGGTGGTTTCGGCGTCGAGGAATTCGGGCGTCTCGTCGAGACGGGTGCGGATGTACCAGGCAACCGGTCCGATCAGGAGCCCGAAGGCGAATGGCACGCGCCAGCCCCACGACATCATCTGCTCAGGCGAGAGTTTGCCTGTCAGCACGAATCCGAACAGCGCGGCGAGCAGCGTGGTCAACCCCTGGCTCGCGATCTGCCAGCTGGCAAAGAAGCCGCGCCGCCCGGGCACATGCTCGGCGAGAAACGCCGTCGCGCTGCCGAACTCGCCGCCGGCGGAAAAGCCCTGCATCAGCCGCGCAAGCACGAGGATCAGCGGTGCTGCAATGCCGATCGTTTCGTATGTGGGCAGGATCGCGATGATCAACGTGCCGACCATCATCAGCAGGATCGAGAGCGTCAGCGCGGCCTTGCGCCCTGCCCGGTCGGCGTACGCGCCGAGCACGAAAGCGCCGAGCGGCCGCATGAAGAACGACACGCCGAACGTGCCGAGCGTCAACAGCAGCGAAACGGTGTCGTTACCGGCGGGAAAAAACAGCTTCGAGATGACGACCGCGAAAAACCCGTAGACGACCAGGTCAAACCATTCCAGCGCATTGCCGATCGACGCGGCGACTACGATGCGCCATGAACTGTGGCGTGCCGCCGCGGCGCTTGCGGCCGTCGTTGCATTCATTCAGGTCTCCCTGTGCGCGCGAGTCGTTTCATCGCCGGACTGGATGCGCGCACAACCAGTCAGGCGGTAGCGCCACTATGTACCTGAAAAATAAACTTTACGCGAGCAGGCGGCGGAGTCCCAACCCGCCGCGGCAACGCTGAAAGCACAATAAAAAAACCGCTTCGTCGCAAGGCGAACGAAGCGGTTTTTGCGCCAGACGCGCTGCCCGCACTACGCGAGGCGAGCACGCCTGCGAGACATCGTCAAACAGGCTTACTGCTTGATGCCTTCAGCCTGGATCTGCAGTTTGGTCTGCATGCTGAAGCCGTACGTCTTGCCAAAGTCCATGCCGAAGTCCGCGCGATCGAACGTCGTGCTGGCTTCCACGCCGCACACTTCGCGCTTGAGCACCGGATGCTGCATGCACTTGAACGATTCGACCTTCAGGTTCACCGGCTTCGTCACGCCATGCATCGTCAGCGTGCCGATCACTTCAGCAGGCTTGTCGCCGTCGAATTTGATCTCGGTGCCCTTGTAGGTCGCAGCCGGGAATTTCGCCACGTCGAAGAAGGCGTCCGTCCTCAGGTGATCGTCGAGCTTCGTGTTGCCCGTGCTCACCGATGTCGGATCGACCGTGACCTCAACCGTGCCGGTCTTCGCGGCGCGATCGAGCGTGACCGTGCCCGAACTCTTCGTGAACTTGCCGCGCCATACCGACAGGCCGCCGAAGTGGTCAGCCGCGAAGCTCGGGAACGTGTGCGCCGGGTCGAGTTGATAGGTATCGGCGGCGAATGCGCCGATCGAGAGGGTCGACGCCAGTGCGGCGATCAGCAGATGTTTCTTCAATTCATGCTCCTTCAGGTATCCAGGTGCGCCGCGCGGGACGTCGGCGCAATAACAACGAATCACGGGTTATGACAGATAACGATTACTTGTGTGCTGCAACGATATGAAACTTGATGACCACGTCATCGGCCACGACCGACGTATCTTTCCATTCGCCCGTGCCGACATCGAACTGCGAGCGTTTGACCGGCAGCGAGCCGTCGAACGTCTGCGTCGAGCCCTGCTGCGTGACCGTCACGGGCACGGTGACCGTCTGCGACTTGCCCTTGATCGTGATCTTGCCGGTCACCTTGAACTGGTTGCCGCCCGCCGGCGCGATCCCATTCGAGGCGAAAGTCGCGGTCGGGTACGCCTTCGAATCGAACCATTCCTTGCCACGCACCTGGTCGTTATAGCTCTCGTCGCCGAGGTCGTAGCTGCCGGTGTCGATCGAAAGCTGCGCGCTGCCCGCGGTCGGTTTGGCCGGATCGAACGTGATCTGCGCGGTGAACTTGCCGAACTTGCCTTCGACGGGCACGTTCATCTGTTTCGACGTCGCCGTGACGGTGCTTTTCGCCACGTCGACCTGGGCGAGCGCGCTGCCCGCGGCGGTCAACGTAACGGCCGTGAAAGCCGTCAGCAGGGTGCGATGAAATGAAACCTTCATAAGTGTCCTATTTGAGGAAAGGAATCATGCGCGACAGCAGGCCGTCGCGATCCAGCAACTGATGCTTGAGCGCGCCTGCGACGTGCAGCACGACGAGTGCGAGCAGGCCGTAATTGAGCGTCACGTGAACGACCTTGAGGATGGCCTTCAGGTGCGGGTCCGGCGAAATCAGCAGCGGCAGACGCACGAGGCCAAGATATACAACCGGGATATTCGATGCCGAGCTGTACAGATAGCCCGAAACCGGAATCGCGATCATCAGCACATACAACAGCACGTGAACGACCTCCGCGGCGATCCGCTGCCACGCGACCATGCCGGCCGGCAGCGCCGGCGCGACATGCGTCGCGCGCCACAGGATGCGCACCACGGCGAGGGCGAACACGGTCACGCCGATCCATTTGTGCCACGAAAAATAGCGCAGCTTGGTGGGCGTGAAACCTGGGATGTCGGTCATCACCCAGCCGAGCGCGAACCCGCAAACGATCAGCAACGCGATCAGCCAGTGAAACGCGATCGCGGTCCGCGTGTAACTGTCGGGGGCGCTGGGCGCCGCAAGGGAAGAGCGAGGTGCCATGACGGAGCGGACGCAAACAAGGTTAACGGAGCGGCTGGAGCGCTTATTCCAGCGGCCCCGGCGATGCAGCCCGACGCAGTCGGACCGGCGACGTCGCAGCCGCCTGGCGAATGACAACGCCAAGGCCGCCATGCTACCGCAAGCCGTTAAAGCTGGCTGGAACGCCCGTGCAACAGTCCGTCGCATCAATGGAACGATTTGGGGCCGGAAAGGGTCCGACGCGTGTGCGAGCCGCCGGCCAAGGCCTTCCACGGTCCGGCGGCGCAATTTTGAAATGCATCGAGCGGGCGGTTTGGTAACATGGCGCGGGCTTCAGGCAAAGTGTTCAGTGGTTTCGCGCCTGTGCCGCTGTCTTCGTGAACATCAGCGAAAGGTTGTGCTGGTTTTTTCTACGGGTTCCTGTCCACGTCGTCCGTCTTCACTCATACATGGAACATGACCACCTGATCGCGTGCCACGAGTGTGACGCGCTGTTCCGCAAACCGCGGCTCGACCGTCGCGCGATGGCCCGTTGTCCACGCTGCAAGGCGACGCTCTACCGGAGCGCGTCGACGCGCATCGACAGTATCGTCGCGATGACGCTGGCCGCGCTCATCACATTCCTCGTCGCGCAGGCGTTCCCGATCGTCGAACTCGAAACCAGCGGTATCACCTCGCAAACCACGCTGTTCGGCGCGATCGTCGCGTTGTGGAACGAGAACATGCAGATCGTCGCGGTGATGGTCTTCTGTTCGACCACGCTGTTTCCGCTCACCGAACTCCTCGCCCTCCTGTACGTGCTGGTGCCCGTTCGCGCGGGTTACGTGCCGCCGCTCTTCAACCTCGTGCTGCGCGCGATCCAGTTCGTGCGGCCGTGGGGCATGATCGAAGTGTTCATGCTTGGCGTGCTGATTACCATCGTCAAGATGATCAGCCTCGCGCGCGTGACTCCCGAAGCCGCCCTCTTCGCCTTCGGCGTGCTGACGCTGATGTTCGCGGTGGTCGTCACGTTCGATCCGCGCACGCTGTGGGATATCGCCGATACGCTGCCAAGAGAACGCCTGCGGCGGATCCGGCGCCTGAGAGCCGCGCGAGCCGCCGGCCAGCCGCCCGCACCGCATCAGGGATGAAATCCGGATGAAATACATCACAGCAAAACGCGCCGGTTTCGTGAGTTGCCATGCATGCGCGCGGGTCGAACCCTGGCGGCCATCGGCTGCGCCGCAACAGTGCTCGCGCTGCGGCGCGACGCTGCATCGGCGCAGCCCCGACAGCCTGATACGCACATGGGCGCTTCTGCTCTCCGCGGCGCTGCTTTATATTCCGGCGAACCTGCTGCCCGTGATGCATACGGCATCGCTCGTCGGCGCCGAGGACGACACGATCATGAGCGGCGTGGTCTACTTCTGGACCTCGGGCGACTGGCCGCTTTCCGTCATCGTGTTCATCGCCAGCATCCTGGTGCCGATGCTCAAGCTGAGCGTGCTGGTGCTGCTGACCGTCACCGCGCAGCGCCGCTCGAAATGGCGGCCCGACCAGCGCACGAAGCTGTACCGGATCGTCGAGCGCGTTGGCCGCTGGTCGATGCTTGACGTATTCGTCGTGACGCTGACTGTCGCGCTGGTCCGTTTCAACTCGCTCGCCGTGATCACCGCCGGTCCGGGCGCGCTCGCGTTCGGCTCGGTGGTGGTTCTCACGATGCTGGCCTCGATGCAGTTCGATCCGCGTCTCATCTGGGATTACGTCGATGAACGCAAAGATAAAAAAACTTCAGGGATCAAACCATGAATAGCCCGCAAGGACCGAATCCGCCACCCGACCTGCCGGAACCCGATATCGAGCCACCGCGCCGCAGCTGGTTGCCGTCGCTCGTCTGGGTGATCCCGCTGATCGCAGCGCTGATCGGCGTCGCGCTCGTCATCAAGTCGGTGTCCGGCAAGGGGCCGACCATCACGATCAGCTTCACGACTGCCGAAGGGCTCGAGCCTGGCAAGACCAAGGTCAAGTACAAGGACGTCGACGTCGGCTCCGTGAAGACGATCACGCTCGCGAAGAACCTCTCGCACGTGAGCGTCGAAGTGCAACTGACGAAAGAAGCCGAAGACTTCGCGGTAAAAGGTACGCGCTTCTGGGTTGTGAAGCCGCGCGTCGGCGCGAGCGGCGTGTCGGGCCTCAGCACGTTGCTGTCGGGCGCGTATATCGGCGTTGACCCCGGCCGCACCGACGACACGCAGAAAGACTTTGTCGGGCTGGAGACGCCACCACCCGTTACCGGCGACCAGAAAGGTCACCAGTTCACGCTACGCGGCGACTCACTCGGCTCGATCGACATCGGCTCACCGATCTTCTACCGGCGTATGCAGGTTGGCCAGGTCGTGGGCTTTTCGCTCGACAAGGACGGCACCGGCGTGACGATGCAGGTGTTCGTCAGCGCGCCGTTCGACCAGTACGTCGGCACGAACTCGCGCTGGTGGCATGCAAGCGGCGTCGACGTGCGGCTCGATTCGAGCGGCTTCAAGCTGAACACGCAGTCGCTCGCGACGCTGATCGTCGGCGGCCTCGCGTTCCAGTCGCCGCAGGGGCAGCCGCCGGGCCCGCAGGCGCCGAACAACATGACCTTCCGTCTCGGCTCCGATCAGGCCGACGCCATGCGCGATCCGGACGGCGAGCCGCTGCGCGTGGTGATGAACTTCAACCAGTCGCTGCGCGGGCTGTCGGTGGGTGCGCCGATCGACTTCCGCGGCATCGTGCTCGGCGAGGTGACGGCCATCGGCATCGACTACGATCCGAAGGCGCGTAACTTCAAGATGCCGGTGATGGTTAACATCTACCCGGGACGCCTCTCGCGACGTGCCAGTGGGCCGGTTCCCGAACCAGGCAGCGTCGCCAGTCACGAACTGCTGGAACGTCTCGTCAAGGACGGTCTGCGCGGCCAGTTGCGCACGGGCAACCTGATCACGAGCCAGCTGTACATCGCGCTCGATATCTTCCCGAAGGCGCCGGCGGCCACGATCAATGTCAACCGCGATCCGATCGAGTTGCCGACGATCCCGAACTCGCTCGACGAACTGCAGGTGCAGGTCGCCGATATCGCGAAGAAGCTGGACGCCGTGCCGTTCGACCAGATCGGCAGCAACCTGAACACCGCACTCAAGAACGCCGACCAGCTGTTCAAGCGGCTCGATTCCGAAGTCGTACCGGCGGCGCGCGACACCCTGGCCGCGGCGAAGCAGACGTTTGGCTCGGCCGAGGCGACGTTGCAGCAGGACTCGCCGCTGCAATCTGATGTGCATCAGGCGCTGCAGGAACTGACCCGCACGCTGCAGTCGCTGAACGCGCTGTCGGACTACCTCGAGCGTCACCCGGAATCGCTGCTGCGCGGCAAAACAGGAGATAAACCATGATGTTCGCCCGGCTCTTTCATCCGGCGCGCGCCGTTAGCCGCGTTGTTGGCCGCGCTGTTTCCCGCGCGTCTGCACGTCCCGCTGTCCGTGTCGGCGTTCCTTCCGTTGTTGCCGCTGGCGTGCTCGCGCTCGCGGGCTGCGCGTCGCCGACGAGCCACTTCTACACGCTCAATGCCACCGACGCGCCGGCTACCGCGCGCAGCGCCGGGAGCCCGGCGCTGCTGATCGAAGTGCCACCGGTCGACGTGCCGCCGCAGGTCGCGAAATACCAGTTCGTCGTGCAGACGGGTCCGACCCAGGTTCAGGTGCTCGAACAGGAACGCTGGGCATCGCTGCCGGGCGACGAGATCCGCCGCGCGCTGTCGTCGAATCTCACCAGCCAGCTGGGCGCAATCGACGTCTACGGCACGCCTTATCCGGAAGGCGTGCCGGTGTATCGCGTGAGCGTCAACGTGCAGCGCTTCGAGTCGTGGCCGGGCTCGCATGCGCTGATCGACGCCGTCTGGAGCGTGCGCGCCGTGCGCACGCAGGCGGTGCTAGCGTGCCGCAGCGTCGTGAGCGAGCCGGTCGCGGGCGGTTACGACGCACTGACGGACGGTCACCGTCGCGCGGTGCAGCAGATCTCGACGGAGATCGCCGCGGGCGTGCAGGCGCTCGCCGCCCTGCCGCCGACGCGGGCGGCCACGCCCGCAAAGGGCGCGTCGTCAGGCATGGCGACGAGTGCGGGTGCCGGTGCGATCAAGGTGCCGTGTCCCGCGGCGATGTCGCCGGCAGCGCCGGCGGCCTGACGCGGGTGGTCACGGCCATCTGGACAAGACAGTTGCCGGAAGCTTCCGCCTGAAGGAAGCCTCCGGTGGCGTCCTTCAGCCATCACGCGCGACCGCCGCGCGCCCTGCCGCCAACGGTATAAAGCAACGAACCGCGCTGGATTCCCGCCAGCCGCGCGGCGCGCCTTGTCCGCCTGCCCGGCACGACGGCCTTAAGCGCTCCCGCCGACCGCGTACAATACGGGCTTCCCTCCAGGCCTTCCGGCAACCTCAATGTCCTTCGATTTTTTCGTCCCCTGCCCACGCGGCCTTGAAGCCGCCCTGGCGTCCGAACTCGCCGAGATCGGCGCGCGCCATCTGGGCGGCGCCCCCTTCGAGCCCGGTGCGCAGGTCCCAGGCGGCGTGCATTTCCGCGGAGGATGGGCCGCCGGCATGGCCGCCAACCTGCATTCGCGGATCGCAAGCCGCGTGCTGCTGAAGATCGCCCATCGCCCGTATCGCAGCGAACAGGACATTTACGCGCTCGCGCTCGAACAGCACTGGGAAAAGTGGTTCTCGGCTAACGAAACGCTGCGCGTCGACGTAACGGCGATCAAGTCGCCGTTGCGGAGCCTCGAATTCGCGACGCTACGCGTCAAGGACGCGATCTGCGACCGTCTGCGCGAAAAGAGCGGCGCGCGTCCGAGCATCGATACAGCTGAGCCCGACGTGCGTGTGTTCGCGTTCCTCACCGCGACCGAATGCACGCTGTATCTCGACACGTCCGGCGATCCGCTCTTCAAGCGCGGCTGGCGGCTCGACAAGGGTGCGGCGCCGCTGCGCGAGAACCTCGCCGCGGGCATCCTGCGTCTGACAGGCTGGACCGCTGGCACGCCGCTCTATGATCCAATGTGTGGCAGCGGCACGTTCCTCGCCGAAGCGGCGCAGGTCGCGCTCAATATCGCACCAGGCGTCGAACGCCGGTTCGGCTTCGAGCGCCTGAGGCAGTACGACGTCAATGCATGGCAGGCGCTGAAGGTCGCCGCCGTCGATGCAAAACGCGCTGCCCGTGACTCGCGCGCCGATCTGCAGATCTTCGGCAGCGACATTTCCGGCGATATGCTCGACAAGGCACGCGCGAACTTCGAGCGCGCGGGCCTCAACGTACCGCTCAAGCAGGTCGACGCGCGCGGCATGACGCCGCCCGTGAGCGCGGCGGGCATCCTCGTCGCAAATCCGCCGTATGGCGAGCGGATCGAGGTGCGTGGGCGGGGTCCGCGCGGCGAAGTGCGCGAGACCGGCCGCGAGAGCCGCCAGGGTCGTGAAGGCCGCGACGACGAAGGCTTTAAACGCGTCCATACCGATGCGCCCGACAGCGAGTTCTTCCAGGCGTTTGGCGACGCGCTCAAGCAGCGCTTCACCGGCTGGCACGCGTTCGTCCTGACATCGGATCGCAAGTTGCCAGGGCAAATGCGCCTGCGCGAATCGACCAAGACGCCGCTCTTCAACGGCGCGCTCGAATGCCGCCTGTTCCGCTTCGACCTGATTGCGGGCAGCGTGCGTCAGCGGCCTGCTGCTCACGCGGCCGATGCAGCCGGGAAAGCTGAAGGGCAAGGCTGACGCCGCCGGCCACTCTCACTTCGAAAAAGCGGCTTCGAAAAAGCGCGGCGGCGGGCATGTGCCCCGTCCGCCGCGTTTTTTATTTCTCCCGCGTTTGATGACCGCCTCGGGCTACTGACAGAACGCTGTCAGTAGCCCGGCAGCACACTCCAGTCACGCCATCCGGCATCTCGCACGGACGGGCGATCCACCAAGGAGCGTGTCATGTCAGCAGCTAATTCCCGCGTTATCGCCTGGTTTGAAATTCCGTCGACCGATTTCGATCGCGCCGTCCGTTTCTACGAAACCGTGCTCGGCAGCCCGATGCGCCGCGAAGACTTCGGTCAACCGATTGCCGTGTTCACCTACGGCGAGGAAGCGACGGGCGGTTGCGTCCTCGGCGGCACGTCGTTGAAGCCGTCGGCGGCGGGCACGATGGTCTACCTCAACGCCACGCCTGACGTGAACACCGTGCTCGCACGCGTAGAGAAAGCGGGCGGCAAGGTCGAAGGACCGGCCATCCAGTTGCCGCACGATATCGGCTACATCGCGTTTATTACCGATACCGAAGGCAACCGCATCGGCCTGCATTCGCAGCACAACGGCTGAGTGGCCAGGCGGCCAGGCCGCTTGCAGTCGACCGGAGCGTGTCATGCGGCGCTATCATCGCGGAGTCCTTCCTGCCATGTTGCCTCTACGCAAGACATCCCCGATGACGCGTCGCGCTGACCGCCTCTTCCAGATTGCCGAACTGCTGCGCGGCCGGCGACTCACCACCGCGCAGCAACTGGCCGAATGGCTGAATATCTCACCGCGCACGGTGTACCGCGACGTGCGCGACCTGCAACTCTCCGGCGTGCCTATCGAGGGCGAAGCGGGCATCGGCTACCGGCTGAGCCGCACGGCCAGTCTGCCGCCGCTTACCTTCACCACTGAAGAACTCGCCGCGCTCGCCGCCGGCGCGCGGATGCTCGAAACGTGGGGCGGCGCGAGTTTCGCGTCGGGCGCGCGCGGCGCGCTCGCAAAGATCGCCTCCGCGATGCCCGCGGACAAGCGCGCGACGCTCGAACGCGCGCCTTTCTTTGCGCCATCGTTTCACGTCAAGGGAGAGTTTTCGAAGAAAGTCGACACGCTGCATCGCGCCATCGACGATCACCGCGTGGTGAGCTTCGCCTATCTCGACCGGAACGAAGCCGCGACGGAGCGGCGCGTGTGGCCGCTCGGGCTTGTCTACTGGGGCGCGCGCTGGACGATCGGAGCGTGGTGCGAACTGCGCGAAGGGTTTCGCAACTTCGACGTCGAGCGCATGCAGGACGTCGAATTGCATGAAGCGTTTCCCGATATGGAAGGCCGCCGGCTGGCGGATTTCATGCGGCACGTGGGCGCGAAGCCACGGTGAGCGGGCCCGTGCATGTCCAGGCACGTTTGTCAGGCGCATGTCCTGACGACCGTCTGGAACCGGCGCCCGCAACAGGCAACCGGGAACGCCGGCCCCGCGGTCAATCAAGCCGCCGCGAGAGAACCGGCGCATCAACCCTCACTCCACCGACTTCACCATATCCTCGATCACCTTCTTCGCATCGCCGAAGACCATCATCGTCTTGTCCATGTAGAAGAGGTCGTTGTCGAGCCCGGCGTAGCCTGCCGCCATCGAGCGTTTGTTCACGATCACCGTGCGCGCCTTGTACGCCTCGATGATCGGCATGCCCGCGATCGGCGACGCCGGATCGTTCTTCGCCGCCGGATTCACCACGTCGTTCGCGCCAAGCACCAGCACCACGTCGACCTGACCGAACTCGCCGTTGATGTCGTCCATTTCATAGACCATGTCGTACGGCACTTCGGCTTCCGCGAGCAGCACGTTCATGTGCCCCGGCATCCGTCCGGCCACCGGGTGAATCGCGTACTTCACCTCGATGCCCTTCTCGACCAGCTTGTCGGTCAGCTCCTTTAACGCATGCTGCGCACGCGCCACCGCCAGACCATAGCCCGGCACGATCACGATCGTTTCCGCGTTGCCCATCATGAACGACGCATCTTCCGCAGAGCCGGATTTCACCGGCCGCTGTTCCGCCGAACCGGCCGCCGCCGCGCCCGGCGCATTGCCGAAGCCGCCCAGCAGCACGTTGAAGAACGACCGGTTCATCGCGCGGCACATGATGTACGACAGGATCGCACCCGATGAACCCACGAGCGAACCCGCGATAATCAGCATCGGATTGTTCAGCGAGAAGCCGATGCCCGCCGCCGCCCAGCCCGAGTACGAATTGAGCATCGAGACAACCACCGGCATGTCCGCGCCGCCGATCGGGATGATGATCAGCACACCGAGCGCGAACGCGATCAGCGTCATGATGATGAACGGCAGCCACGCCTGCGTGAGAAAGAAGATCACGCCGAAGCCGAGCATCGCGATGGCGAGCATCAGGTTGATCAGATGCTGTCCCGCATAGACAACCGGCGCGCCCTGAAAGAGCCGGAACTTGTACTTGCCCGACAGCTTGCCGAATGCGATCACCGACCCGGAGAACGTGATCGCACCGACGAACGTGCCGATAAAGAGCTCAACACGGTTGCCGTACGGCAGGAAGCCTTCGTACGGCGCATCCTCGATACCGAGTCCGAACGCGGCCGGCTCCGACACCACCGCATACGCGATACACACCGCCGCGAGACCGATCAGCGAGTGCATCGCGGCCACCAGTTCTGGCATCTTCGTCATCTCGACGCGCGCGGCCACGAATGCCCCGATCGCACCGCCGACGATCAGCGCGGCAAACAGCAGCCCGAGACCCAGCGCGAGATTCGAGCCGAGTCCGGCAGCCTGCTTTGTGATCAGCGCGATGGTCGTGAGGATCGCGATCGCCATCCCGACCATGCCGAACACATTCCCGGCACGCGCACTTTTCGGATTCGACAGCCCTTTGAGCGCCTGGATAAAGCACACCGACGCAACGAGGTACAACAACGTGACGACGTTCAGGCTCATTACGCGTTCTCCTTCGCGGTGTTGCCAGGTGCCGTCAGCTTCTTCGGCTCTTTCTTCCTGAACATCTCGAGCATTCGCCTCGTGACAAGGAACCCGCCGAACACGTTCACCGCCGCGAGCCCCACGGCCAGCGTGCCGAAGAACTTGCCGGTGTCGCCAAGCGTGAGCCCCGCGGCCAGCATTGCGCCGACGATCACGATCGCGGAAATCGCGTTCGTCACCGCCATCAGCGGCGTGTGCAGTGCGGGCGTCACATTCCAGACGACGTGGTAGCCGACGTAGATCGCCAGCACGAAGGTGATCAGGTTGATCACCGTATGGTTGATGACTTCCATTCCCTTCTCCTTTGTCGACCAGAGTTGGCGCTTTAGCGCCTACTCTGGTCCCATGCAGTCTTATCGCGGTCGACCAGAGTTGGCGCTTTAGCTGTCGACCAGAGTTCGCGCTTCAGCGCGCTACTCTGGTCTCATGCAAAGCACTTACTCCGGTCCCATGCAACATCGTTGCTATGCCTGGCGTGTCACGGCGCCGTCGCGGGCGAGAAGCGTGGCCGCGACGATATCGTCCGCAAGATCGATGTTCAGTGCGCCTTCCTTCGTGATGATCAACTTCAGGAAGTCGAGCAGGTTGCGCGCGTAGAGCGAGGACGCGTCGGCCGGCACCATCGATGCCAGATTCGTATAGCCGACGATCTGTACGCCAAATTTCGTGACGACCTTGTCGGCCTCCGTCAGCGGACAGTTGCCGCCGCGCTGGCCTTCGTACTCGGGGCCACGGCCGGCGGCCAGATCGATCAGCACCGAGCCGGGTTTCATCGCCTGCACGGTTTCGACGGAAATCAGCGTCGGTGCGGGACGGCCCGGAATCAGCGCGGTCGAGATCACGATGTCCGCCTGCTTCGCGCGTTCGTGGACCAGCGCGCCCTGGCGTTGAAGCCAGCTCGCAGGCATCGGCCGCGCATAGCCGCCGACGCCCTGCGCGGCATCGCGCTCTTCGTCGGTTTCGTAGGGCACGTCGAGAAACTTCCCGCCGAGCGATTCGATCTGCTCCTTCACCGCCGGCCGCACGTCGGACGCTTCGATCACCGCGCCCAGACGCCTCGCCGTCGCAATCGCCTGCAACCCCGCGACACCCGCGCCGAGAACCAGCACGCGCGCCGCTTTCACGGTACCGGCAGCGGTCATCAGCATCGGCATGAAGCGCGGATACAACGTCGACGCCAGCAGCACCGCCTTGTAGCCCGCAATGTTGGCTTGAGACGACAGTACGTCGAGGCTCTGCGCGCGCGTCGTACGCGGCGCGGCTTCGAGCGCAAATGCGCTCACGCCAGCAGCGGCGAGCTTTGATGAGTTTTCTGAATTAAAGGGATCGAGCATGCCGACGAGCGTCGCGCCGCGTTTCAGCAGCGGCAGTTCGGCGTCGGTCGGCGACTGGACCTTGAGAACGAGATCGGCGCCGAACGCGGTCTGCGCGTCGACAAGTTCGGCCCCGGCGGCCGCAAAGGCGTCGTCGGGAAAGCTCGCGCCGTTGCCGGCGCCGCTTTGAACCGTGACTCTGTGGCCTTGGGAAACGTACTTTTTAACCGTCTCGGGCGTGGCGGCAACGCGGGTTTCGTACGCTCGCGTCTCGGCTGGCACTCCGATGTGCATCGTTGAATCCTCCTCGACTTCCTGTTATTTCGTACAGTTCTGCCGACGAGGCACGCCGGCTTGCAATTGCATCGGCTAAACGCCTCACTTTAACCGAAACCTGGGGCCGCGCCGAAATTAGGGACGATCCGGGTATCCGAATCGTCAATCTCCGGCCTGTCGGGCGCGCCGGCCGTCCGCGGAGCACCCGCGGACTCCCTTCGGGCAGCCCTTCGCCATAGACGGTAAAATGCGGTCCCATGAAACCGGAATCCTGGGCTCCACACGTCACGGTAGCGGCAATCGTCGAGCGCGACGGGCGCTTTCTTATCGTCGAGGAACATACGGACGGCGGACTCCGGCTGAACCAGCCGGCCGGCCATCTGGAAGCGGGCGAAACCCTCGCCGGGGCCGTGATCCGCGAAACGCTCGAAGAAACCGCGTATCCGTTCACGCCCGAGGCGCTCGTCGGCGTCTACATGACGCATTTCGCGCGGCCGCAAAGCGAAGGCATGACGTATCTGCGCTTCACCTATTGCGGCAGCAGCGGCGAACCCGCGGCGGATCGCGCGCTCGATTCCGATATCGTCCGCACGGTGTGGATGAGCGCCGAAGAGTTGCGCGCGTGCCCCGAGCGGCATCGCACGCCGCTCGTGATGCAATGTATCGACGATTACCTCGCAGGCCGGCGCATTCCGCTCGACTTCGTGCACACGCACTCGGTCGGGCCACCCCGATCAGTTAGCACGTAGAAGTAGCAGACAGAAAATGAGCAAGCAGAAAGTAGTCGTAGGCATGTCGGGCGGCGTCGATTCGTCGGTGACGGCATGGCTCTTGAAGGAACAGGGATACGACGTCGTCGGTCTTTTCATGAAGAACTGGGAAGACGACGACGACGGCGAGTACTGCTCGACGCGGCAGGACTGGATCGACGTCGTCTCGGTGGCCGACCTGATCGGCATCGACGTCGAGGCGGTCAACTTCGCCGCTGAATACAAAGACCGCGTGTTTGCCGAATTCCTGCGCGAATACTCGGCGGGCCGCACGCCGAATCCGGACGTGCTGTGCAACGCGGAAATCAAGTTCAAGGCGTTCCTCGATCACGCAATGTCGCTTGGCGCGGAAACCATCGCGACGGGCCACTATGCGCGCGTGCGCGAAAATGCAGGCCGCTTCGAACTGCTGAAGGCGTTCGATCACACGAAGGATCAGTCGTACTTCCTGCATCGTCTGAATCAGGCGCAGCTTTCGAAAACGCTCTTCCCGCTCGGCGAAATTCCGAAGACGAAGGTGCGCGAGATTGCCGAACAGATCGGTCTGCCGAACGCGAAAAAGAAAGACTCGACCGGCATCTGCTTTATCGGCGAACGGCCGTTCCGCGAATTCCTCAACCGCTATCTGCCGACCAGACCGGGTCCAATGAAGACGCCGGAGGGCAAGGTCGTCGGCGAGCACATTGGCCTCGCGTTTTACACCTACGGCCAGCGCAAGGGCATCGGCCTCGGCGGCAGCCGGTCAGGCAGCGGCGAGCCGTGGTTCGCCGCGGGTAAGGACATCGCGTCGAACACGCTGTATGTTGCGCAGGGACACGATCATCCGTGGCTGCTGAGCCATTCGCTGAGCGCGGGGAACACCAGCTGGGTTGCGGGCGAGCCGCCGTCGGAAGATTTCGCGTGCGGAGCCAAGACGCGCTATCGCCAGGCCGACGCGGCCTGTACATTCAGCACCGCGGATCTCGCTGACGGCCATTTCGGCCTGCACTTCGACGACGCCCAATGGGCTGTCACACCGGGGCAATCGGCGGTGCTCTACGATGGCGAAGTGTGTCTCGGCGGCGGCATCATCGAACACGCGGCGACCGCACAGCCGGTCGCGCGTGCACCGCAGACTGCAGCATTACTGACGGCGCGTTAGGCTTCGGTCTGCAAGCGAGCCTGCGTCTTCGCGTCCGTTCTCGCGCAACGGGACGTGGCGCGCCCGTTCGCGCCGCCGCACGATGTTCAACACGTGATCTGCGCCGCCGGCCGTTTGCTTTAACAAAAGTATCAGAAAGAAAGCAGTCGTTCGTTTAACCCGCAGCGGACTCCGTCCGTGCCGACGCCTCGCGACCCCGGCGCTGGGCGTCCCGCTGCGGTGATATTCACTGCAATGGAGCCTTCATGTTCTCTCGACGTTATGTGGCGATGTGGTGCGCGGTCCTGCTGCTGGCCGCCTGCGCAACGCTCGCCGCGCTGCATCACATCTCGTGGTTCTGGCTCATCGTGCCGCTTGCGCTGGTCGCGCTCGGCCTCTTCGATCTGACGCAGGAACGTCACGCGATCCTGCGCAATTACCCGCTCTGGGGCCACTTCCGTTTCCTGTTCGAATTCATCCGCCCGGAGATCCGTCAGTATTTCGTCGAGGGCGATACCGACGAGCGCCCGTTCTCGCGCGTGCAGCGCAGCATCGTCTATCAGCGCGCGAAGAACGATGTCGACAGCCGGCCGTACGGCACTGAACTTGACGTGAAAGCAGTCGCGCACGAATGGATCAGCCACTCGCTCGCACCGACGAAACTCGACGGCCACGACTTTCGCATCGTCGTCGGACCGGAGCGCGCGCAGCCTTACTCGATGTCGATCTTCAACGTATCGGCGATGAGCTTCGGCTCGCTGTCGGCGAACGCGATCATGGCGCTGAATCTGGGCGCAAAGAAAGGCAACTTCGCGCACGACACCGGCGAAGGCTCGATGTCGAAATATCACCGCGAACATGGCGGCGACATCATCTGGGAAATCGCGTCGGGCTACTTCGGTTGCCGCAATGACGACGGCACGTTCAGCGCCGACAAATTCGCGAAGCAGGCGAACGAGCCGCAGGTGAAGATGATCGAGATCAAGCTCTCGCAAGGCGCGAAACCAGGACACGGCGGCGTGCTGCCCGCAGCGAAGATCACGCCGGAAATCGCCGAAACACGCGGCGTGCCGATGGGCCGCGACTGCATCTCGCCCGCCACGCATTCGGAATTCTCGACGCCGCGCGGCCTGCTCGAATTCGTCGAGCGGTTGCGCACGCTGTCGGGCGGCAAGCCGACCGGGTTCAAGCTGTGCATCGGGCATCCGTGGGAATTTTTCGGCATCGCGAAGGCGATGCTGGAGACGGGCATCGTGCCGGACTTTATCGTCGTTGACGGTGCGGAAGGCGGTACCGGCGCGGCGCCGCTGGAGTTCACCGATCACGTCGGTGTGCCGCTGCAGGAAGGGCTGCTGCTCGTGCACAACACGCTCGTCGGCATCGGTCTGCGTGACAGGATCCGCGTCGGCGCGAGCGGCAAGATGATCACGGCGTTCGATATCGCGCGAACGCTCGCGATCGGCGCCGACTGGGTCAACGCCGCGCGCGGCTTCATGTTCGCGGTGGGCTGCATCCAGGCGCAGACGTGTCATACGGGCCGCTGCCCGACCGGCGTCGCGACGCAGGACCCGATTCGCCAGCGCGCACTCGTCGTGCCGGATAAATCAGACCGCGTGTTCAACTTCCATCACAACACGTTGCACGCGTTGCAGGAAATCATTCAAGCCGCCGGGCTCGAACATCCGGCCGATCTGTGTGCGCATCACATCGTGCGGCGCGTGTCGTCACATGAAGTGCGGTTGATGTCGGAACTGCTCAAGTATCTGGAGCCGAACGACCTGATCAACGGCAACTACCGCTATTCGTTATATGAACGGTGGTGGCCGATCGCACGCAGCGATTCGTTTGCGCCGAAGCGGGTGCCACCGGTGAAGAAGACGGCGCAGCCACAGACCGCGTAAAGCAAAAAAGCGCGCGCCCGAAACCGGGACGCGCGCTTTCTGTTTCTATCGCACCGCCAGAGTGGCTACGCAAAAACCTCACACCACCGCGGGCCGCCACTTCAGCAGACGTTCCTCGACTGCCGTCAGCAGATAATCTGCCGCGAGCGCCACCACCGCCAGCACGATCATCGCCGCGAACACGCCGCTCGCGTTGAACGCGCCCTGCGCGGTCGAGATCAGGAGACCGATACCCTGCTTCGAGCCGAGGAACTCGCCGACCACCGCGCCGACCAGCGCGAAGCCGAAGCTCACGTGCAGGCTGGCCAGAATCCAGCTGAGCGCCGACGGAATCACCACCGACGTCGTCACCTGGCGGCGCGACGCGCCAAGAATCTGCGCATTCGCGATCATGTAGCGGTCGGCTTCGCGCACGCCCTGGAATGCGTTGGCGAACACGACGAAGAACACCATCACCACCGCGAGCGCCACCTTCGATCCCATCCCGAGACCAAGCGCAATCACGAAAATCGAGCCCAGCACCACACGCGGAATCGAGTTGGCGATCTTGATGTAGAGGCTGAACACGTCGGACAGCAGCTTGTTGCGGCCGAGCACGATGCCGCAGAACACACCCGCCACCGAGCCGATAATGAAGCCAAGCCCGGTCTCTTCAAGCGTGACCCAGACCTGGGTGAGCAGCGGACCTTGCGACGTGCCGTTCACGAACCAGTCGACGATCTGATCGTAGATGGACGTCGGCATCGAGAAGAAGAACGGATCGATCCACTTCAGGCGCGCGGAGAGTTCCCAGCCGCCGAGCACGACGACGAGTACCAGCACGCGCAGCGAAATCACCAGCGCACGACGTTGACGGATGTGCTTCTGTGCGACGCGCTCGACCTGCGCGAGCGAAGCCGCGTCGAGGCCCGAGGGCATCGTCTGTTGAGGGGTAGTAGACATGTCTCTCGTTCCTTGATTAACCGATCTGCACTTCTTCGCGCAGGTCATGCCAGATATCGCGCGAGATCTCAATGAAGCGCGGGTCGTAGCGAATCTCCGACGTGACGCGCGGACGCGGCAGGTCGATCTCATATACTTTCTTCAGCGTTGCCGGGCGCGCGGTCAGCACGAACACACGGTCCGCCAGCGCAATCGCTTCCTCGAGATCGTGCGTGACGAACACGACCGAGCCCGTGCCCGACCACAGCTGCAGCAGTTCATCCTGCATCAGCGTGCGGGTCTGCATGTCGAGCGCGGAGAACGGCTCGTCCATCAGCAGGATTTCCGGCTTGTTGATGAAGGTCTGTGCCAGCGCGACGCGCTTTCGCATGCCGCCCGACAGTTGATGCGGATAGTGCTTGCCGAACTTCTCGAGGCCCACGCGACGCAGCCATTCATTGGCTTCGTCGTGCGCAGCCGATTTCGAACGACCGCGATAGAGCGGCCCCGCCGCGACGTTGTCGAGCACCGAGCGCCACGGGAACACGGCGTCGGCCTGAAAGACGAAGCCGATGCGCGGATCGATGCCGTCGACCGGTGCGCCCATCACGCGGACTTCGCCGGTCGTCGGCTTCAGAAGGCCGGTGATCATGCTGAGCGTGGTCGACTTGCCGCAGCCCGTCGGGCCGACGATGGCGACGAATTCGCCACGCGCCACCGACATGCTGAAATCGCGCAATGCGACCGTCGCCTTGCCGTCCGGAGAAATGAAACGGCACGATACGTTGCGCAGCTCGATGGCCGGCGTGCCGCGTGACAAAGGTTGATTCATCAGCTGATGCCTCGTTGTTGCGTCATTGTTGCCTGATGGATGAGCGCCTGTGCTAGCGCGCTCCATCGCGTGTATTACTTCGCTGCCGTCTTGACCTGTGCCGACGAAACGAATTCGTTCGAATACGTTTTCGCGAGGTCGATATGCTTGCCCTTCACCGAAGGGTTGAACGCCGACAGCACCTTCAGCACCGTATCCGGACCGTCGGCCGGCATCTTGCCGTCCTTCGTGAACATCGGCAGCGACGCCTTCAGCGCGCCCACGTACATGTCCTTGTTGTTGCCGTAGTAGTCCTTCGGCATCTTCTCGGCGATTTCCTCGGCGCTGTGCGTCGCGATGAAGTTCAGCGTCTTCGCGAACGCGTGCGACAGCTTCGTCGCGTCATCCTTGTGCGACTCGGCCCACGCGCGCTGCACGTAGAAGCTCGAGGCCGGATACGTGCCGCCGAGCGCCGCCTTCGTGCCTTCCAGCGTGCGCATGTCGACCAGCACCTTCGCGTCGCCGGTTTTCAGCAGTTGCGAAACGGTCGGCTCGGTCGTCATGCCGGCATCGATGCGGCTCTGCTTGATCGCGGCGATAAAGCTGTTGTCAGCGCCAACCGGCAGCAGCGTGTATTGCGTCGACGGCACGCCCGCGCGCTGTGCGAGGTATTGCGTGAGGAAGCTCGTCGACGAACCAAGGCCCGTCACGCCGAGCGTCTTGCCCTTCACGTCAGCCATGCTCTTGAGCGTTTCGGAGGCTTTCGTCGACACCATTTCGACTTCGCCCGGCACCTGGCCGAAGATCACCAGCGCCTCGACTTCCTTGCCCTTGCTCTGAAGATCGATCGTATGATCGTAGAAGCCGACCACGCCCTGCACCGCGCCCGCGAGCAGTTCGTTTTCCGCGTCGACGCCAGCCGGTTGCGACAGGACTTCGACGTCGAGGCCTTCGTCCTTGAAGTAGCCGAGCTGTTCGGTCAGTTTGGCCGGCAGGTAGATGATCTTGGTGGCGCCGCCGACCATGATGGTCAGTTTTTCGGCCTGGGCCGCCGACGAAGCGGCAGCGAGGGCAAACGCAACACCTGACACAGTGGCAATCTGGCGCAAAGTACGCATGAAGCAGTCTCCTGAGATCGGTGCGCCGTTTTCGTATGTGCGGCGCTTTCTGGATGAATGTGGCGGATTATAGAAAGCGGAAGCCTTCTGAGAGCTTTCGGGCTCGTCGGCAATTCATGGGTGTTAACCCCACAACCCGCCCACACCCCGCCCCCAACCCGCCGAAAACGCCTCGAAGGACGCGGAAATACGGCTGGGAGCGCGCAAGGCGCCTGTTTTACGGCACAATCGACGGCCTGATTTCCGCCGTGCCCACCATGAAGCTGCTGCTCATTGAAGACAATCCGACGCTCGCGCACTGGCTCGCGAAGATGCTCGAACAGGAGTCGTTCACGCTCGACGCCGTCCAGGATGGCGACGCCGCCGACCAGCTCCTGCGCACGAATCACTACGACGTCGTGCTGCTCGACCTGAACCTGCCGAAGCTGTCGGGCAAGAACGTGCTGCGCCGTCTGCGCCAGCGCGGCGACACCACGCCCGTGATGATCCTGACGGCCAGCGGCTCGATCGATGAAAAGGTCGAGCTGCTCGGCGCGGGCGCGGACGACTATCTGGTGAAGCCGTTCGAGGTGCGCGAAGTCGTCGCGCGTATCAAGGTGCTGATCCGGCGGCAGACGCCGTCGAAGGCCGGCGATGTCGTGTGCGGCGATCTCGCCTTCGATATCGACACGCGCCAGTTCACGCTGAAAGGCGCGCCACTGAACGTGACGCCACGCGAACGCACGGTGCTCGAAACGCTGATCCTGCGGCTCGGCAAGACCGTGTCGAAACCGGCGCTGGTCGACGCAATCTTCACGCTGTCCGACGAACCCAGCGAAGATGCCGTCGAAATCTATATTTCGCGGCTGCGCAAGAAGCTCGACGGCAGTTCGGCCGCGATCGTCACGCTGCGCGGGCTCGGCTATCTGCTGCGCAAGAAAGAAGATGACCAATAGCCTGCGCATGCGCCTGTTGTGGTGGCTGCTCGTGCCGCTCGCGCTGTATGTATTCGTCACCGGCAAGGCCGAGTTCGACAACGCGCGGCACACCGCCGATCTCGTGCAGGACAACCAGCTGGTTTCGTCGGCGCGGATGATTGCGGGCGAAGTGGAATGGGTCGACGGCTTTCTGCGCGTCGATGTGCCGCCCGCCGCGCTCGAAGTATTCGTGTCGCCGTATCGCGATCAGGCGTTCTATAGCGTGACCGTCGATGATGGCCAGCTGCTCGCCGGCACGCCGGACTTTCCAGGTAGCGCCTCGGCTGCCACAGAAACACCCACGTTCTACGACGCCGATCGTGAAGGCAGCGCCGTTCGCGCCGTCGCTTTCGTGCGACAGATGTACGACAACGGCGCGACGCGGCGCGTGCGCGTGTCGGTCGGCAAAACAGTACGTTCGCGCGACGCGATGGCGCAACAACTCTGGCAACCGCAGCTCGTACGGCAGATCGAGATGATCGTGCTGGCGGTGGCGCTGGTTTGTATCGGCCTGACGTTCGAATTGCGGCCGCTGATGAAGGTGAAAGAAGACGTCGCCGACCGCGATCCGATGCAACTGGCGCCGATCCGCGTCGAGCGGCTGCACACGGAATTGCGGCCGATCGTCGAGGCGATCAATCAGTGCATCGCGCAACTCGGCGTGCAGGTTGCTGCGCAGCGGCGCTTCATCGCGGATGCCGCGCATCAGTTGCGTACACCGCTCACCCTGCTCGGTACGCAGTTGCAGTTCGCGCGGCAGCACGGCGGCATCGAGCCCGCGCTCGCCGAAGCGCTCGCGGCCATGCACCGGAGCAACCGCTCGATGGTCGGCCTCACCAACAAGCTGCTGCTGCTCGCGCAGGCCGAGGCCGCCGATTACACGCAACTCGCGAGCGAACCCGTGGACCTGTCCACCCTGGCGAAGGATGTTGCGGAAGATCTGGCCTTGCTCGCACAGACGCGCGAGATCGACCTGGGTGCTGAACTCGACGGACCGGCACCCGTGACCGGCCATCCAGGGCTGCTGTCGGCGCTCGTCGCGAATCTCGTGGAAAACGCGATCCGCTATACGCAGGCGGGCGGTCACGTCACCGTTGCCGTGCGCAGTGACGGCTCGACGGTCACACTGATCGTGTCAGACGATGGCCCCGGCATCGCGCCCGAAGCGCGTAGCCGGGTATTCGAGCCGTTCTATCGCGCGTCGGCCGATACGGAAGGTACGGGGCTCGGTCTTGCGATCGTCCGCGAGATCGTGCAGGCGCACCGCGGCGAGATCACGCTCGAACCGGGCGCAGGCGGCCGCGGCGTCATCGTGACCACGACGCTGGCCGCGGCGCGAACCGAAAAGCCAGCCGCAGCCTGAACCGCAGGCTCAGTTTGACGGCACTGTATCGATGAACGACTGGCGCAGCGACAGCTTCTGGAAGTGCTTGTCCAGATTCGGATACAGTTCGCGCCAGTTCAGCTCGGGCATGCGGAAATCCAGATAGCCGAGCGCACAGCCCACTGCGATGTCCGCGAGCGTGTAGTGATTGCCCGTGCACCAGTTCTTGCTGCCAAGACCGCGCGACGTCGCGGCGAGACCGTCGTCGATCTTGTGCTGTTGTCGTGCAACCCACGCTTCGTTACGATGCGCTTCCGTACGCTGCGTGCCTTCGAGGCGAATGAGAACGGCTGCGTCGAGCATGCCGTCAGCCAGCGCTTCCCAGCAGCGCACCTCGATGCGCTCGCGGCCCGGCTGCGGAATCAGCTTGCCGACCGGCGACAGCGTATCGACGTACTCGCAGATCACGCGCGAGTCGAAAACAGCCTCGCCGTCGTCCATCACGAGACACGGCACCTTGCCGAGCGGGTTGAACGTGTGGATCGTCGTTTCCGGCACCCAGACATTCTCGAGCACCAGCTGGTAGTCGATCTTCTTTTCGGCGAGCACGATCCGCGCCTTGCGGACGAACGGACTGGCGAACGAACCAATGAGTTTCATGACACTGCCCTGTTTGGAATCCGGCGGAAGTATAACGTTGGTTTGCATCGATCCAGACGCCGCCGCCGCGTCTTGTGATGCGCGCCGCACGGTGCTGTGGACGGATTGCAACATTGCGGCAATTGTGCACCGACGCCCAGCTGGCCGGATGGCTAACGCGCCGGCCGCCCGCCGGCTTCAGTGCGCATTGAGCGCTACAATCGCACGATGAACCAGCTGACCGAACCTCAGATCGCCATCGACGTCTACCGCAAGCGCCGTGAGCGCGTGCTCGCCACGCTGCGTGCGAAGGGCGGCGGCGTCGCCATTGTCCCGACTGCACCGGAGGTGCTGCGCAACCGCGACGCCGACTATCCGTACCGGCACGACAGCTATTTCTATTACCTGACAGGCTTCATGGAGCCCGAGGCCCTGCTCGTGCTGGACGCGAGCGCCGGGACGGACGAGCCTGCGTCGATCCTGTTCTGCCGGGCGAAGAATGTCGAGCGTGAGATATGGGAAGGCTTCCGCTTCGGCCCCGATGGCGCGCGCGAGGCGTTCGGCCTTGACGCCGCATTCGCCTTCGATGAAGTCGACGCCCAACTGCCACGCGTGATCGCGGACAAGCCGGCGCTGCATTACGCGCTGGGTGCGTCGGCGGAGCTGGATGGTCAGGTGCGCGGCTGGCTCGAGGCCGTACGCGCGCAGAGCCGCAGCGGCGTGAGCGCACCGGCGGCGATCCACGACCTGCTGCCCGTGCTCGACGAAATGCGTCTCTTCAAGGACGCGCATGAGCTCGGGATCATGCGTCGCGCGGGGCAGATTTCGGCTGAAGCACATCGTCGGGCGATGGCGGCCTGCCGGCCCGGCGTGCGCGAATACGAACTCGAAGCGGAACTGCTCTACACGTTCCGCAAGCACGGCGCGCAGGCGCCTGCGTATGGCTCGATCGTCGCGGCGGGCGCCAATGCGTGCGTGCTGCACTACGCCGCCGGCAGCACGATTGCGCAGGAAAACGACCTGATCCTGATCGACGCCGCGTGCGAACTCGATGGCTACGCGTCCGACATCACGCGCACCTTTCCGGCCAGCGGAAAATTCACGCCGGCACAGCGCGAACTGTACGACATCGTACTCGCCGCGCAGCAGGCGGCGATCGACGCGACGCGCCCCGGGGCGAGTTTCGACGCGCCGCATCAGGCCGCCGTGCGCGTGCTTTCGCAGGGTCTGCTCGATACGGGCATCCTCGACCGGCAACGCCATGCGTCTGTCGACGAAGTGATCGCTGAGCGCGCCTATGCGCGCTTCTATATGCATCGCACGGGTCACTGGCTCGGCATGGACGTGCACGATTGCGGCGACTATCGTGAACGAAGCGGCGAACGAGGCGGCGAACGTGGCGCACCGCTGGACGAACACGGCGCGCTGCCGTGGCGCATCCTGAAGCCGTCGATGACGCTGACGATCGAACCCGGCCTCTACATCCGCGCATCGGACGACGTGCCCGAGCGCTACTGGAACATCGGCATTCGCATTGAGGACGACGCAGTCGTCACCGAAACGGGCTGCGAACTGATGACGCGCGATGTGCCGGTCAAGGCAGATGAAATCGAAGCATTGATGCAGGCCGCGCGCGCTGGCGCGGGTGCACCGTAAAGAAGAAGGAATCTGCACGAGATGAATGAAGCAGCGCAACCGTCGGCGGCCGCACCGTTCGACTTCGACGTCACTATCGTGGGCGCCGGCCCGGTCGGCCTCGCGCTGGCCGGCTGGCTCTCGCGGCGCAGCGCGACGCGCGCACTTTCCGTGGCGCTGATCGACGCGCGCGACCCCGACGACGCCGTGTCCGATCCACGCTCAATCGCGGTGTCGCAAGGCAGCCGGATGATCCTCGAACCGCTGCGCTGGCCCGGCGACGCCACGACGATCCAGCGGATCCACGTATCGCAGCGCGGTCACTTCGGCCGCACGGTGATCGATCACACCGAGCACGACCTGCCGGCGCTCGGCTATGTGCTGCGCTACGGCTCGATCGTGCACGCGCTCGCCGAAGCCGTCCGCGAAACGCCCACGCACTGGCTGCGCTCCACGTCGGCGCTCCCGTTTACGCAGGAGCACGACGGCGTTACGTTGCCGGTCGAAAGCACACATGTGACGCGTAATCTGCGCACGCGGATTCTCGTCAACGCGGAAGGCGGTGTTTACCACGAACAACGCACCGGTGATGGCGCGACGCGTGACTACGGGCAGACAGCGCTGGTCGGCACGATCACGGTATCGGCGCCGCAGCCGCATGTGGCGTGGGAGCGCTTCACGTCCGAAGGCCCGATCGCGCTGCTGCCGATGGGCGGCGTGCGCGGCGCGGACTACGCGTTGGTCTGGTGCTGCTCACCGGAACAAGCCGCGCGCCGGACGCAACTCGATGACGCGGCATTCCTGCACGAGCTCGGTGCCGCGTTTGGTGACCGCATGGGCGCGTTCACGCATATCAAGGGACGCGCGTCGTTCCCGCTCGGCCTGAATGCCGTGGATACGCTGGTCAAGGGTCGCGTCGTCGCGATCGGCAACGCAGCGCAGACGCTGCATCCGGTCGCGGGACAAGGGCTGAACCTCGGTCTGCGCGACGCGCACGCCCTCGTCGACGCACTGGCGCAGCATGGCGCTACGCCAGTCGCGCTGGCCGCCTTCGCCGCACGTCGTGCGCTAGACCGGCGCCTGACAATCGGCGCCACCGACACCCTCGCGCGCCTCTTCACCGTCGATTTCCCGCCGCTCGCCACGCTGCGCGGGCTCGCGCTGACGGCGCTCGAATTCCTGCCGCCGGTCAAGACCGCCCTCGCGCGGCAAATGATGTTCGGACAGCGTCGCTGATCGTCCGCACCGCCCGCCTGTTCGTTGCACCCGCGGGCGGTCGCCGGTCTATGGCGGCGGCGCTTTCATAGAAGATTTAATGGGTTACGTCTGAGGCAAGTCGTCTGTCAGGAACGCGTTAACGGTAAAATGGCGGTTTTCCTACGCATTTCGCCACCGCGACGATCGCTCCCGATCACGCGGGCACTGTTCCCGTCATGCCCATTCTCGGCTCGCACAATCTGCGCAATAACCTGTTCGTCGCCCCGATGGCCGGCGTGACGGACCGGCCGTTCCGCCAGCTGTGCAAGCGGCTGGGCGCGGGCTATGCCGTCTCGGAGATGGTCGCGTCGAATGCGCAGCTGTGGAAAAGCGAGAAAACCATGCGCCGCGCCAACCACGCGGGCGAAGTCGAACCCATCGCGGTCCAGATCGCCGGCGCCGATCCGGCGATGATGGCCGAAGCCGCGCGCTACAACGTGGCGAACGGCGCGCAGATCATCGACATCAACATGGGCTGTCCGGCCAAGAAGGTGTGCAACGTGGCCGCCGGCTCCGCGCTGCTGCAGAACGAACCGCTGGTTCAGCAGATCGTCGAGGCGGTCGTGGGTGCGGTGGGCACCGGTCCCGATGCGGTGCCGGTCACGCTGAAAATCCGCACGGGCTGGGATCGCGACAACAGGAACGCACTGGTCATCGCGCGTCTCGCCGAAAACGCCGGCATCTCGATGCTGACCGTACACGGCCGCACCCGCGCGGATCTCTATCACGGCGACGCCGAATACGAGACCATCGCCGCCGTGAAGGGCGCCGTGCGTATCCCGGTCGTCGCGAACGGCGACATCACCACGCCGCAAAAGGCGCGCGACGTGCTCGCCGCGACCGGCGCAGATGCCATCATGATCGGCCGTGCGGCGCAGGGGCGCCCGTGGCTCTTCCGTGAGATCGAGCATTTCCTGCAGACGGGCGAATTGCTGCCGCCGCCGCGTATCGACGAGATCCAGCAGGTGATGAATGAACATCTCGAAGATCACTACGCGTTCTACGGCGAATTCACCGGGGTCCGTACTGCACGCAAGCATATCGGCTGGTACACTCGCGGCCTTTCTGGCGCCAACGTGTTCCGGCATCGCATGAATACGCTGGACACCACGCGCGAACAACTGCTCGCCGTCAACGAATTTTTCGACGCGCAAAAGGCGGTTTCCGACCGCCTGATCTACGTCGAAGACACTGTCGGCGAGCCGGACAATAACGACCGACTGGCAGCATGAGCAAGCACAATATCGAACAATGCGTCCGCGACAGCCTGGACATGTACTTCCAGGATCTCGACGGCTCAAACCCGCACGACATCTACGACATGGTCGTTTCGTGCGTTGAAAAACCGATGCTCGAGGTGGTGCTCGAGCAGGCCGGCGGCAACCAGTCGCTGGCCGCCGAGTATCTCGGCATCAACCGCAATACGCTGCGCAAGAAGCTGCAACAGCACGGTTTGCTGTAGCGGTTTGTTGTAACTTCACGCGCCCCGTCACGTTCCTCCCCGGCTTTCTCATCATGATCAAGCAAGCGCTCATCTCCGTTTCCGACAAGTCCGGCATCGTCGATTTCGCCAAATCGCTGTCGGACCTCGGCGTCAAGATCCTGTCGACCGGCGGCACCGCGAAACTGCTCGCGGACGCAGGCCTGTCCGTCACTGAAGTCGCCGATTACACCGGCTTCCCGGAAATGCTCGACGGGCGCGTGAAGACGCTGCACCCGAAGGTGCACGGCGGCATTCTCGCGCGCCGCGACCTGCCGGAACACATGGCCGCGCTTGAGAAGCACGACATCCCGACGATCGACCTGCTCGTCGTGAACCTGTACCCGTTCGTGCAGACGGTGTCGAAGGAAGCGTGCTCGCTGGAAGACGCGATCGAGAACATCGATATCGGCGGCCCGACGATGCTGCGCTCCGCCGCGAAGAACCATCGCGACGTGACGGTCGTGGTCGACCCGGCCGATTACGCGGTTGTGCTCGACGAGATGCGTGCAAACAGCAACTCGGTTGGCTACAGGACCAACTTCCGTCTGGCCACCAAGGTGTTCGCGCATACCGCGCAGTACGACGGCGCGATCACGAACTACCTGACGAGCCTGACCGACGAGCTTCAACATTCGTCGCGCAACACTTATCCGGCCACGTTCAACCTGGCGATCGAAAAGGTGCAGGACCTGCGCTACGGCGAAAACCCGCACCAGAGCGCCGCGTTCTACCGGGACCTCACGGTGCCGGCTGGCGCGCTGGCGAATTACAACCAGTTGCAGGGCAAGGAACTGTCGTACAACAACATTGCTGACAGCGATGCCGCGTGGGAATGCGTGAAGACGTTCGACGTGCCGGCGTGCGTGATCATCAAGCACGCGAATCCGTGCGGCGTCGCGGTCGGCGCAGATGCGAACGAAGCGTACGCGAAGGCGTTCCAGACGGATCCGACGTCGGCGTTCGGCGGCATCATCGCGTTCAATCGCGAAGTCGATGAAGCGACGGCGCAGGCTGTGGCGAAGCAGTTCGTCGAAGTGCTGATCGCGCCCGCTTTCAGCGCGGCGGCTCGCCAGGTGTTCGCGGCAAAGCAGAACGTGCGTCTGCTCGAGATCGCGCCCGGCGACGGACATAACGCGTTCGACCTGAAGCGTGTGGGCGGCGGTCTGCTCGTGCAGTCGCTCGATTCGCACAATGTGCAGCCGCACGAACTGCGCGTGGTCACGAAGCGTTACCCGACGCCGAAGGAAATGGACGACCTGCTGTTCGCATGGCGCGTCGCGAAGTATGTGAAGTCGAACGCGATCGTGTTCTGCGGCAACGGCATGACGCTTGGCGTCGGCGCAGGCCAGATGAGCCGCGTGGATTCGGCGCGCATCGCGAGCATCAAGGCGCAGAACGCCGGCCTGACGCTGGCGGGGTCGGCAGTGGCTTCGGATGCGTTCTTCCCGTTCCGCGACGGCCTCGACGTGGTCGTTGCCGCTGGTGCGACATGCGTGATCCAGCCGGGCGGCTCGATGCGCGACGACGAAGTGGTCGCCGCCGCCGATGAGCACAACATCGCGATGGTGCTGACTGGCGTGCGTCACTTCCGTCATTGATTCCTGCTCCTTCGCCGGTTATGCCGGCGTTAATGGCTTGATCGAAGCGGCCCGACAGGTCTTCCTGTCGGGCCGCTTTCCTTTCTTTTGCGCGTTTTCCGCGCTATCCGGCCGGGTCCTTTCGTTCGTAGCCGTCTCTCACGTCGGGATGTGAACTGATATACGTGCTGAGCCCTCGCCCGCCCAGCGCCAGCTTTTTCATCGCCGCGACGTGCCGCGCGCCGACGCTCGCGCGCGTGTACCAATACGTGTCGCCCGTCGACCGGAACCGGACCGCGACGAAGTCATCACCGATTTCGTACGCCACTACGCCAGAGTCGCCGTTCAGGTTCCGGTACGTTTCCATTTGCTCCTGCCTTTTCAGATGTCAGGCTCCGCCACATTTATTGCTGCGCCGCCGTCGCCCACCGCCCGCTGTGTAGCCCGTTCGTTGTAGTATCGCAGGCACTTATTCCGCATCGCACCTCATGAGAATTCTCGGCATCGACCCTGGTTTGCGCGTTACCGGCTTCGGCGTGATCGACCAGACTGGCCACCAGCTGACCTACGTCGCGAGCGGCGTCATCAAGACCGCCGATGCCGACCTGCCGTCGCGCCTCGGCACGATCTTCGACGGTATATCCACGCTGATCCGCCAGCACGCGCCCGATCAGTCCGCGATCGAAAAGGTGTTCGTCAACGTCAATCCGCAATCGACGCTCCTGCTCGGCCAGGCACGCGGCGCCGCTATTTGCGGACTCGTAGCAGGCGGCGTGCCGGTCGCTGAATACACCGCGCTGCAACTGAAGCAGGCAGTGGTCGGCTACGGACGCGCCACCAAGGAACAGATGCAGCAGATGGTCGCGCGCCTCCTGAATCTCTCCGGCGTGCCGGGCACCGATGCCGCCGACGCCCTCGGCATGGCTATCTGCCACGCACACGGCGGCGGCACGCTGAGCACGCTGGGCGGCATTGCACCTTCGCTCGCGAAGAAGGGCCTGCGGGTGCGGCGTGGACGACTCGTCGGCTAGAGCAACGACGGCGCCTGGCCCGGCTTTCGCCAGCACTGCCATCGAACCGCCTCGTTAAAGCCCTCACCATCGCCGCCCTTTTGCCTGACGCGCTGCGCTACACTCGCGCTTTACTTCACCATCGAACTCACCATGATCGGTCGCATTGCCGGCGTCCTGCTGGAAAAGAATCCGCCGCATCTGCTCATCGACTGCAACGGCGTTGGCTACGAAGTCGACGTGCCAATGAGCACGTTCTACAACCTGCCGGCGACCGGTGAGCGCGTCGTCCTTCTCACACAGATGATCGTGCGCGAAGACGCGCAGCTTCTATACGGCTTCGGCTCTGCGCAGGAACGTACGACGTTTCGCGAACTGCTCAAGATCAGCGGCATCGGCGCGCGTATGGCGCTCGCGGTGCTCTCGGGCATGAGCGTTCACGAACTCGGCCAGGCCGTCACGCTGCAGGACGCCGCGCGCCTCACACGCGTTCCTGGCATCGGCAAGAAAACAGCCGAGCGCCTGCTGCTCGAACTGAAGGGCAAGCTTGGTGCCGACCTGGGCGCGATGGCGGGCGCGGCCTCCGCGTCCGGTCACGCCAGCGATATCCTGAATGCACTGCTCGCACTGGGCTACTCCGAAAAGGAAGGGTTGGCGGCCATCAAGAACGTGCCGGCCGGCACCGGTGTTTCTGACGGCATCAAGCTCGCACTGAAGGCGTTGTCAAAAGGCTGACGGCGGGCTGACCGCGCCCGGCGGACAGAGCCCCCTGCGCGACGACGGTTAAAGCTTCGCACGCCGCGTCGCATTGCGCACCCTGGCCGTTCGGCCAGCTTTCTGCGCGGGCATCGCGCGGTACAATGTCCGCATGATCGAAACCGACAAACTCGCCGCCGAACGCATCATCGCCGCCACGCCTACGTCGCCGAACGAAGAAGCGTTCGAGCGCGCGTTGCGCCCGCGCCACCTTGACGAGTACGTCGGGCAGGAAAAGGTGCGCGGCCAGCTGGAAATCTTTATCGAGGCCGCGAGGCGCCGCGCTGAATCGCTCGACCACGTGCTCCTGTTCGGGCCGCCGGGCCTCGGCAAGACCACGCTCGCGCACATCATCGCGCGCGAAATGGGGGTCAATCTGCGGCAAACGTCCGGGCCGGTGCTTGAACGCGCGGGCGACCTCGCGGCGCTGCTCACCAATCTCGAAGCGAACGATGTCCTCTTCATCGATGAAATTCACCGGCTGTCGCCGGTCGTCGAGGAAATCCTGTATCCCGCGCTGGAGGACTACCAGATCGACATCATGATCGGCGAAGGTCCGGCCGCGCGTAGCGTGAAGCTCGACCTTCAACCGTTCACGCTGGTCGGTGCGACAACGCGTGCCGGTATGCTGACGAATCCGCTGCGCGACCGCTTCGGTATCGTCGCGCGGCTGGAGTTTTATAACGCTGAAGAACTCGCGCGCATTGTCAGCCGCTCGGCGTCGCTGCTCGGCGCGCAGATCCATCCTGATGGCGCGTTCGAAATCGCGAAGCGTGCGCGTGGCACACCGCGGATCGCGAACCGTCTGCTGCGCCGCGTGCGCGATTTCGCTGAAGTGAAAGCGGACGGCAATATCACCGCGAAGGTCGCCGACGCGGCACTCGCCATGCTCGATGTCGATCCGGTCGGCTTCGATCTGATGGACCGCAAACTGCTCGAGGCGATCCTGCACAAGTTCGACGGTGGCCCGGTAGGCGTCGACAACCTGGCCGCGGCGATCGGTGAAGAGCGCGATACGATCGAAGACGTGCTCGAGCCGTATCTGATCCAGCAGGGCTTCCTGCAGCGCACGCCACGCGGCCGTGTGGCAACGTTGCTGACGTACCGGCACTTCGGGCTTTCCGCGCCGGATTCGTCGAGTCCGGTGCGCGATCTGTGGGATTCCGGCACGTCCTGATCGTCAGGGCGCGCGATGTTGTAGTGGGTAGCAGGAGTAATCCGGCGATGTCAGACCAAGCCAGCCAGCCGAACGACCGCGCCAGTTTTGCCCAGCTGGTGGCGAAACGTGTGCGCTCAAAGCTGGCCGCGAGCGTCACGCACCTGACGAGCGGCGGCGGCCCGTCGCTCGATTATTCGTCGCCGCCGGGAGATCCTGGCCTGTTCGGCCCGAATGCAGTCTGCTGGAAAATCCATGCCGACTTCACCTCGATGATGACGGGTGGCATCAGCGCGCTCCTCCTTCAGGCGCTTCATCCACTCGCGCTTGCTGGCGTGTGGGATCACTCGTCGTTTCGCACTGACATTCTCGGGCGCCTGCGTCGCACCGCGACGTTCGTCGCGGGCACCACCTACGGCAATCGACGCGACGCGCTGGCGCTGATCGAACGCGTGAAGCAGATCCATCTCGGCGTGACTGGCTTCGCGCCCGATGGTCGGCCTTATCGCGCGAGCGATCCCGCGTTGCTGACGTGGGTGCATGTTGCGGAGGTGTCGAGTTTCCTCACCGCGCATCTGCACTACGTGAACCCGGCTTTGCCGGGCGATGCGCAGGACCAGTACTTTGCTGAAACGGCGCGCATCGCCGAGATGCTCGGCGCTTCGGGCATCCCGCGCTCACGTGCTGAAATCGACGCGTATCTGATCGCCATGCAGCCAGAACTGCAAGCCAGTTCGCGCACGCGCGAAGTCGTGAAGATCCTGATGAATGCGCGCCCGCCAAGCGCCATGATGCGGCCGGCGGGCGCGCTGATGCTGAATGCCGGTGTCGACCTGTTGCCGCCGTGGGCGAAGACGATGCTCGGCTTCGACACCTTTGCCGGTGTGCGGCGGGCGCTGGTGCGGCCAGGCGTGAAGCTCGTCGCGCCCGTCATGCGTTGGGCGCTGGTGAACGGCGTATCGAAACGCGCCCGTCGACGCGTGGCGACGCCTCATGGCTGAGCAGTATCAAACTGCACGGCCAGAACCCGGCTGGAACGGCTGCGAGATCTGAAATGCCGGTTGCCGATGAGCATTGCCTCGCGTGATCCCGCTTATGCAGGACACGTGCTACTGCGAGCGCACGAAAGCGTCCGACGCCCGAACTAAAGCACTCTCCTGAAACCATCGTCCTCGCTGCGTCCGCCGAGATGCCCGACGTCGGCCCACGATACAACCGTCGCCACGCCATTATCGAAGTCCACCAGATTGAGGCTCGTGTTGAGCAGCGCATAGCTGCGAGGCGCATCGAGTGGCAAGTTGTTCGCGAACCGGTACACGCAATCGAGCACGCCACCGTGTGCCACGCACGCAATCCGGCCATCCGGATGCGCTGCGACGATCGGTTCGATCGTGTGCAGCACGCGATGGTAAAACGCTCGCGACGATTCGCCATCGGGCGGTGCGAAGCCCGGGTCGCGGGTTTGCCAATGCGCATATTCGTCCGGGAAACGCACGGAGATTTCATCGCTGTCGTGGCCCTGAAACGCCCCATAGGAGCGCTCGCGCAACCCTTCGCGTAGCTGGAGCGACATGCCCAGTACATCGGCGATCGGCTGCGCGGTTTGTTGCGCACGCGTCAGATCGCTCGAATAGATCGCATCCAGTCGCGCGCCCTGCTTCGCTTCACCCGCCAGCCGCTCCGCCAGCTTGTGCGCCTGTTCGATGCCACTCGTCGAGAGCGGAATGTCGATGTGCCCCTGGATGCGTTTGATGCGGTTCCAGTCGGTCTCGCCGTGCCGGATGAAGAGAACTTGCGTGGTCATGGAAATGCGCGCCTGGGTCGCCGGGTCGGATACAGAAGCACCATTGTCTCAAAAAGCGTCGACGCGCGATTTTGCGTTTCGTCTTCAGGGACGCGTCTGAAGCCAGAAGGTGACCGGGCCATCATTGACGAGCGACACCTGCATGTCGGCGCCGAACTCGCCGGTCTCGACGACAGGATGCTTCGCGCGCGCTGCGGTGACGAAATAGTCGAAGAGACGGCGACCCTCGTCGGGCGGTGCGGCCGGTGTGAAACTCGGGCGCAGGCCGCTGTTGGTGTCCGCGGCGAGCGTGAACTGCGACACGATAAGCAGGCCGCCTGCCCCGCCTGCACCGTCGATGTTCTGCACGGACAGGTTCATCTTGCCCGCAGCATCGCTGAAGACGCGGTAGCCCAGCAGCTTCGCAAGCAGTTTGTCGGCGACTGCATCGGTGTCGCCGCGCTCCGCGCAGACGAGCGCGAGCAGACCGGCCCCGATCGCGCCCGTGATGCGGTCGCCGACGCGCACGTCCGCGCGCCGCACACGTTGAATCAGCGCGATCACGCTGAGCGCTCCGATCCAGCGATCGACGCGGACCTCATGACGCCGTTCACGTGTATCAAGTCGATGAGGCCCATCAGGCCGTCAACGTCACGCGCGCAAAGCGGCGCTTGCCGACCTGCACGACGAACTCGCCCGCTTCGATTTTCAGGCCCTTGTCGGACACTGTTGTGCCATCGATCTTCACGCCACCCTGCTCGATGTTGCGCAGCGCCTCGCTCGTCGACGGCACGAGACCCGCCTGCTTCAGCAGTTGCCCGATTGCGAGCGGCGCGCCCGCGAGCGTCACAGCAGGAATATCGTCCGGCACGCCGCCCTTCGCACGATGATTGAAGTCTTCGAGCGCGCGCCCGGCGTCAGCGGACGAATGGAAGCGCGCCACGATTTCCTGCGCGAGCATCACCTTGAAATCGCGCGGGTTCCGCCCCGCCTCGATCTCGCGTTTGAAGCCCGCGATCTCGTCCATCGGACGGAACGACAGCAGTTCGAAGTAACGCCACATCAGCACATCGGAGATGCTCATCAGCTTGCCGAACATGTCGCCTGGCTTTTCGCTGATGCCGACATAGTTGTTCTTCGACTTCGACATCTTCTCGACGCCGTCGAGGCCTTCAAGCAGCGGCATCGTCAGGATGCACTGCTGTTCCTGGCCGTACTGCTTCTGCAGTTCACGGCCCACGAGCAGGTTGAACTTCTGGTCCGTACCACCCAGTTCGAGGTCGGCATTCAGCGCGACCGAGTCGTAACCCTGCATCAGCGGATACAGGAATTCGTGGATCGAAATCGGCACGCCGCCCTGAAAGCGCTTCGTGAAATCCTCGCGCTCCAGAATGCGCGCGACCGTATAGCGCGACGCGAGCTTGATCATGCCGTCGGCGCCGAGCGGCATCGACCATTCGCTGTTGTAGCGGATTTCAGTCTTGTCGCGGTCGAGCACGAGCGCGGCCTGATCGAAATACGTCCTGGCGTTCGACTCGATCTGCTCACGCGTGAGCGGCGGACGCGTCGCGTTACGGCCCGACGGATCGCCGATCAGCGACGTGAAATCGCCGATCAGGAAAATCACCGTGTGTCCGAGGTCCTGCAACTGGCGCATCTTGTTCAGCACGACCGTGTGGCCGATGTGGATGTCAGGCGCCGTCGGATCGAGGCCCAGCTTGATGCGCAGCGGCACGCCGGTGGCCTGGCTCTTCGCGAGCTTTTGCGCGAACTCGTCTTCGATCAGCAGTTCGTCGACACCGCGTTTCGTGACGGCAAGCGCGTGGCGGACCTCGTCGGTGATCGGGAAAGCGGGGGTTGGCCTGGAAGTGGACTCGGAGCTCATGCTAAAAGGTGACGTCGAAAAGAGAGATTGTCCCATAGTTGGCGCGGGCGGCCGGCGCCGGGACGGACACCGGATTTTACGTGATTCGCCCCGCGAAGCCGATCTTTCCGGGGCGCGCCTTTCCTCGCGGCCCGTTGCGCTGTTAATCTGTTGGAACAGTTCGCAACGAATGGATGAAGGAGCAGAACGTGGCGCGAGACACGGCAGACGGCGTGTATATCGGATTGATGTCAGGCACGAGCATGGACGGCGTCGACGGCGTCGCGGTCGAGTTCACCAGGGGCAAGCCGCCGGTGGTCAGGAGCGAGGCGTTCGTCGGCTTTTCGGAAGGCTTGCGCGATGCACTGTTCGCCCTGCAACGGCCCGGCGAGAACGAGATCGAGCGCGAGGCGCTGGCCGCGAATGCGCTCGCCGCGCGCTATATGGTCTGCTGTCACGAGCTGATGCGATGCGGCAACCTTTCCGTGAGCCAGGTCCGCGCAATCGGCGTGCACGGACAGACCGTGCGGCATCGTCCGGAAAAGGGCTACACACGCCAGATCAACAATCCGTCGCTGCTCGCGGAAATGACGCACGTCGACGTGGTCGCCGATTTCCGTTCGCGCGATGTCGCGGCCGGCGGCCAGGGTGCACCGCTCGTGCCGGCGTTTCACGCGACGGTGTTCGGCAAGAAGGGCGAGACGCGCGTCGTATGCAACCTCGGCGGCATCAGCAACATCACGATTCTCGGCGCTGCCGGCGGTGTGCGCGGCTTCGATTGCGGACCTGCCAACGCATTGCTCGACGAGTGGGCGCATCGTCATCTCGGCAAGCCTTTCGACGAGGGCGGTGTGTTCGGCGCCAGCGGACAGGTGCATCGTCCGTTGCTCAACGCGTTGCTCAACGAGCCGTTCTTCGAACAGCAACCGCCGAAGAGCACCGGCCGTGACCTGTTCAATGCCGAATGGATGGATGCCAGACTCGCACCCTTCGCGGACGTGAGCCCTGCCGACGTGCAGGCGACGCTCACCGCCCTTACCGCGATCACGATTGCACGCGAGATCGAACGGCACGCGTCGGATAGTCAAGCGGTGTACGTATGCGGCGGCGGCGCGCGCAATCCTGAGCTGCTGAGGGCGTTGCAGACGGCGCTCGAAGAAAGCGGCGTATGCGGCGTGCCGGTGATGACCACCGAAGCGCTCGGCGTGCCGCCGAATCAGGTTGAGCCGCTGGCGTTCGCATGGCTCGCAATGCGCTGCGTCGCGCGCGAGCCGGGCAACCTGCCGGCCGTGACGGGTGCGGCGGGCGAACGCGTGCTCGGGGCGATTTATCCGCGTTGAGGTCGCTCTCCTCTCGCTGGAGGTGAAAACTCGCTGGAAGTGAAAACGGTGAGGGCAATAAAAAACGGGGCTTTTCAGCCCCGTTTTTGTACAGCAGAAACGTTACATCGATCGATAATCAGACCGAGAACGACGAGCCACAACCGCAGGTCGTCGACGCGTTCGGATTCTTGATCACGAATTGCGCGCCGTTGATGTCGTCCTTGTAGTCGATCTCGGCGCCCACCAGGTACTGGTAGCTCATCGAGTCGATCAGCAACTGGACGCCGCTCTTGTTCATCACGGTGTCATCTTCGTTGATGGCTTCGTCGAACGTAAATCCGTACTGGAAGCCCGAGCAGCCGCCACCTTGCACGAACACGCGCAGTTTCAGCTCCGGGTTGCCTTCCTCGTCAATCAGCTGCTTGACCTTGTCGGCCGCTGCGTCGGTAAAGACGAAGGGGCTGGGCATCTCGGTCATGGGGGTCTCGGCGACTGCGTTCATTCGAACTCTCCAAAAAAGCTTCTAGCCGCTATTGTAGGGCTGATCTCAATATCGTGCTGAAGCCCTGTGAAATCAAGGGCTTCCTGTAGGGGTATTCGACACATTTGTATCAGGATAACCGAGCTTCGATGCATGCGCACGCGCACGCAAGCCAATGAAAAAAGCCGCCAACGCATAAGCGAAAGCGGCTTTTTTGCAGCAGATCCGCCCGAAGACGAACCTGACCCGAAGCGATTAACGCTTCGAGAATTGCTTCCTGCGGCGTGCCTTGTGGAAGCCGACCTTCTTACGTTCGACTTCACGTGCATCACGCGTCACGAAACCTGCGCTCGACAGAGCCGGCTTCAGCGTTGCGTCGTAGTCCATCAGCGCGCGGGTAATGCCGTGGCGAACTGCACCGGCCTGACCCGTTTCACCGCCACCCGAAACGTTCACCTTGATGTCGAACGTGACAGCGTGGTTCGTGAGTTCCAGCGGCTGACGCACGATCATCAGCGACGTTTCGCGCGAGAAGTAATCGGCGATGGGCTTGCCGTTCACAATGATGTCGCCCTTGCCTGCCTTGATGAAGACACGTGCAACGGCGCTCTTGCGGCGGCCCGTACCGTAGTTCCAGTTACCGATCATGTGGGCTCCCCTTAGATCTCGAGCGCTTTCGGCTGTTGTGCCGAATGCGGATGCGTTGCTTCTGCGTAGACCTTCAGCTTCTTGATCATCGCGTAGCCGAGCGGGCCCTTCGGCAGCATGCCCTTGACCGCTTTCTCGAGCGCACGGCCCGGGAAGCGTTCCTGCATCTTGCCGAACGTCGTTTCATAGATACCGCCCGGGTAACCCGAGTGGCGGTAGTACTTCTTGTCCGTGGACTTGTTGCCCGTGACTTTCAACTTGCCGGCGTTGATAACGATGATGAAATCACCGGTGTCGACGTGGGGAGTGAACTCAGGCTTGTGCTTGCCGCGAAGACGGCGTGCCACTTCGCTGGCGACACGGCCGAGAACCTTATCCGTCGCGTCAATCACGTACCATTCGCGCGTCACCTCATGGGCTTTTGCGGAAAACGTCTTCATGATCGATCCAAAATAAAAATGCTTTGCCCTGTGTTTTTTCCCTGCTTAGTGTTCGCGCATCGAGGCGCTGTGCAGGCTCTCCCTGTTCTTCTCCCGCGGGCATATGCGGAAAAGCCCTGAATTATAAAGGAAATTGCCGCGCCACGTCAAAGATTGCGACGAAACGCGAGAAGGACAGGCGAAAAAAAGCCCGAACAGCTCGGTTCGGGCTTAATCCACCAAAGGAGGAGGTGGAGGAGACAGCGGAGATTGTCGAACTGCGACAACCAATGAAACGGATTATATGAGTCGACCTTGTGCGACGCAAGAATATTTGCATGGTGAAATCACATTTCATAATGCAAAACGACAACATCGTCGGCTTGAATAGGCAAAAACCCTTATGAATCAGCGCTACAGCAGCTCACAGACCCGTCGGGCGCTCGCAGAATCTAGAGTAAAACCCCTAAAGCCATCAGGGCAATCCCGGGGCCGGGAAAGCATGTTGCGCCGCAACAGACAAGGGCTGACGGCCGCGTTGGGGATGCCCGGCTACCTCGGACGCACCTTGAACCAAGGGGCTACAATGCCCATCTTGAATTCAAGCGGAACGCTGGAGCACAGGCATGGAATGCAAAGTAAGCTGGATGGGACAGGACGGGATGGCTTTCGCCGCCGAAACGGGTAGCGGTCATCTGGTCATGATGGACGGCGCGCCGGAAGGCGGAGGGCGCAATCTGGCACCGCGTCCGATGGAAATGGTCCTGCTCGGCACCGGCGGCTGCACGGCATACGACGTCGTGATGATCCTGAAGAAAAGCCGTCAGGAAGTCGCCGGCTGTTCGGTCACGCTGAAAGCCGAGCGCGCCAGCGAAGACCCGAAGGTCTTCACGAAGATCCACTTCCACTTCACCGTGACGGGGAAGAACCTGAATCCGGCGACGGTAGAACGCGCGATTAACCTGTCGCACGATAAATATTGCTCGGCGTCGATCATGCTCGCCAAAACGGCCGAATTGACGCACTCGTTCGACATCGTCGCAGGCTGATCCGGGTGCGCCGAAGTCAGCGGCAAGTCAGCGGCGCAAGTCAGCGGCAACAGTCGCAAAAGAAAAATGCCGGCGTCGATCACTCGACGCCGGCATTTTTGTGTTCAGGTGGCAAAGCAGGCCGATAAGCCGGATTCTGTGCACGCACCGCGCCCGAAGACGTGAAGCGCGTGGCAGCCATTCCTCTAGGCGCGCCATTGCTGACGCGCTCAAGCTTCCTACCCGCAGACGAGACGGGGGCCCCATCCTGCATCTCGAAGATGCGCGCCTGCCTACTTGGAATTGCTCCGGGTGGAGGTTACCGTGCCGGTCTGTGTCGCCACAGCCGCGGTGCGCTCTTACCGCACCGTTTCACCCTTACCTGATCCCGGCTTGCGCCGGGCCATCGGCGGTCTGTTCTCTGTTGCCCTGTTCCGCGTGTCACCACGGATGGCCGTTAGCCATCACCCTGCCCTGTGGAGTCCGGACTTTCCTCGCCCTCGTCGGCCGAAACCGCGGAGGCCGCGACTGCCTGGCCTGCTTTGCTGGTGCCGATTCTAACATTGCGGCGGTGGAAGGCCTTTGTGAGGCGCAGAAAGGAGCGATCAAGGACCCGAGCCCATCCGACTGCCGGAGCAATCAGCGAACGCGCCGGCCAGAGCGGAATACCGTTGTGTCGTCGTAAAAAGAAGACGTTTCGTTCGCGGGCCACCAGCCCGGAATGCCCAGCACCGGAAGCGGCGCGAACACACGACCGTTGAGCTCACCGGCCGCCGACAGCGAACCGCTGACCGCTTCATCGAGCCAGGCGTCGCGCTCAGCCACATCCCACGCGCAATATCCGGTCGGCACATCGACGATCCACGCATGCGCCGTACATGCCTTAAACGGCGTGATCAGCTTTTCCAGCAACGCGTGACCGAAACATCGCACTTCGCATTGCGAGCCCCATACCGCGCGACTGGCGACGAACAGCGTCTGCCAGTCGAATGCACGCAGTGCCGCGCTCAACGATGGATCGGCACACGCAAAGAGCACGGCGTTCTCGTCGAAGAGCGTGAGCGCGTCGCGCGTGCCGCCGCGGGTGGGGCCGACGCCGAGCGCGTCGATCGCCGCCGACTGGCGCGCGTTCAGCGCCGCCTTGATCCGCGGAAACTGGAACCAGACGAGTGCGTTGAAAAAATCGTGAAGATTGTGGCGGGTCGGCACACAGCCGGTCGATGCGATATGCGCTTCGTAAGCCGAGCCGGCCGGCAGGTCGTCCTGTGCGATAAAGGCGAGTGGCTGGCCGCGACCGGTCGTCTGGCCTGAGCGCCGCGCGTCCGCGTTCATTTCGACGAGCAATGCAGCTTCGCTCGCGAGCGCCGCCTGTTGCCAGCGCGCTCCGCGGGCGGCGAATTGCGCAAACCAGGGTGCGGTCCAGTCAATCTGCACGAACGATGCCTGCGGTTTTGGAGGGTGACCGGAGATGACGTCAGACATAGCGCCGGGCGACGCGACTGGGGCAGAACGCGCCACAGCGTCGTCGCGTGTTGCGTCTGACCCGCGCTCGTCCACACCCACCGACAACTCCCCCGACGTCGCCATCGCCATCGCCAGACCCAAACCTCAGGCGAGGCGCCAGCCAATCGCCTCGCCACCGCGCAGCGGCACAACCGGCGTGTCGCCAACCGCGATTTCAGCCGGCAGCGTCCACTGCTCGCGATGCAGCGTCACCGTTTCGGCACTTCTCGGCAGACCGTAAAAGTCCGCGCCGAAGAAGCTCGCAAAACCTTCCAGCCTGTCGAGCGCGCCCGCGTTATCGAACGCTTCCGCGTACAGTTCCAGCGCGTGCAGCGCCGTGTAGCAGCCTGCGCAACCACACGCGTGCTCCTTCAACCCCTTCGGATGCGGCGCGCTATCCGTGCCGAGGAAGAAGCGCGGATTGCCCGACGTCGCGGCCCCGACGAGCGCGACGCGATGCGTTTCGCGCTTGAGCACCGGCAGACAGTAGTAATGCGGACGGATACCGCCCTGGAAAATCGCGTTGCGGTTGTACAGCAGATGGTGCGCTGTGATCGTCGCGCCGAGCAGTTCGGGCGCAGCGCCGGCTTCGTGGATGTAGTCGACGGCATCTTTCGTCGTGATGTGTTCGAACACCACTTTCAGCGCCGGAAATTCGCGACGCAGCGGCGTCATCACGCGGTCGATGAACACCTTCTCGCGATCGAACAGATCGATCGACGAATCCGTCACCTCGCCGTGCACCAGCAGCGGCACGCCCGTTTCCTGCATCACTTCCAGCGTCTTCGCGCACTTCATGATGTCAGTGACGCCCGCGTCCGAGTTCGTCGTCGCACCCGCCGGATACAGTTTCACGCCATGCACGAAGCCGCTTTCGCGCGCGCGGCGGATTTCGTCGGGCGGCGTGTTGTCGGTGAGATACAGCGTCATCAGCGGCTCGAACTTCACGCCTGCCGGAATTGCGGCCACGATCCGCTCGCGATACGCCCGCGCCTGCTCCGTCGTCGTAACCGGCGGCTTCAGGTTCGGCATGATGATCGCGCGGCCGAACTGGCGCGCGGTGTGCGGCAGCACGGCCGCGAGCATCGCGCCGTCGCGCACGTGAAGGTGCCAGTCGTCCGGGCGGGCGATCGTCAGGGAATCGTGGGAAACGTTGGAAGCAGTCATGGCGAAAGAAGTGACGAGCGTCGCGAAACGGTTCAATCGACGTCGGCAAACCGCAACATTGCGGCCTGAACACCCGTCAATTTCACTATTTGCCGCTTCTGGCTCGGTGATATGCTTGGAAATCATCATTGTAACGGGTCGCCCCGTTCACACGCACCGGCCCCGCAATATGTGCCAATTACTCGGAATGAACTGCGCCGCGCCAACGGACGTCACGTTCTCGTTCACCGGCTTTGCGGCGCGCGGCGGCGTCACGGATCACCACGCCGACGGCTGGGGTATCGCCTTCTTCGAAGACAAAGCCTGCCGCCTGTTCATCGACCATCAGTCATCGGCCACCTCGCCGATCGCGGAGATGGTCAAGCGTTACCCGATCAAGTCGAAAAACACGATCGCGCACATTCGCAAAGCGACGCAAGGTCATATCCAGCTCGAAAACTGCCATCCGTTCATGCGTGAACTGTGGGGGCGTCACTGGATCTTCGCGCATAACGGCGATCTGCAGGACTATCAACCGTTCCTGACGGGCGTCTATCAGCCGGTCGGCACCACCGATAGCGAACTCGCGTTCTGCGCACTGCTGCAGGGTCTGCGCAAGGAATTTCCGGGTGCGCAGCCGGGGCCCGATGAACTGCTCCCCGCGCTCGAAAAACTGACGCGCGAGATCACGCAGTTCGGCGTGTTCAATTTCCTGATGTCGAACGGACAGGCGCTGTTCGCGCACTGCTCGACGCGCCTCTACTACCTCGTGCGACGCTGGCCGTTCTCGACCGCGCATCTGGTCGACGCCGACGTGTCGATCGACTTCGCGAAGTACACGACGCCGGAAGACCGCGTCGCTGTGATCGCCACGCAGCCGCTCACCGATAACGAAGTGTGGACCGCGTTCGAACCGGGCGACCTGCTGATGTTCCAGCATGGCGACGTGATCGGCCGCGCGAATGTGCCGGTGCCGCCGGCCGTGCTCGAAAAGCTGCGCAATCCAGAGAGCGACCGTTCGGCATCCGCGCCGACGCCGGTCGTCCGTGAAGAGACGCCCGTCACGCTCGATCTCGAATCCGACGACACCGCCGCGTTCGAATCCTGACTCGTTCCCACGCTTATTCGCTGTCATCACGCGCCAGGTCAGGCCAAATAAAAAAAGCCGCTTCTTTCGAAGCGGCTTTATTGCACCGTGAACACCCGGCGCCGACAACGTCAGTGAAGAATCTTCGCCAGAAAATCCTTCGCCCGGTCCGACTTCGGATTCGCGAAGAATTCTTCCTTGCGGTCGTCTTCGACGATCAGGCCACGGTCCATGAAGATCACGCGGTGCGCAACCTTTTTCGCAAAGCCCATTTCGTGCGTGACGCACATCATCGTCATGCCTTCCTGCGCGAGTTCGACCATCACGTCGAGCACTTCGTTGATCATCTCCGGATCGAGCGCCGAAGTGGGCTCGTCGAACAGCATCGCGATCGGATCCATCGACAGCGCGCGCGCAATCGCCACACGCTGCTGCTGACCGCCGGAAAGCTGCCCCGGATATTTGTCCGCATGTGCGCGCAGGCCGACGCGATCCAGCAGCTTCAGGCCCTTCGCATTCGCTTCGTCTTTCGAGCGGCCGAGCACCTTGATCTGCGCGAGCGTCAAGTTTTCCGTGATCGACAGATGCGGGAACAGTTCGAAATGCTGGAACACCATGCCGACCTTGGCACGCAGCTTCGACAGGTTCGTCTTCCTGTCGCCGAGCGACTGGCCGTTGATGACGATCTCACCCTTCTGGAATGGCTCCAGGCCATTCACCGTCTTGATGAGCGTCGATTTGCCCGAACCCGACGGGCCGCACACCACGACCACTTCGCCTTTTTTCACTTCCGTCGTGCAGTCGGTCAGCACCTGAAACTGGCCGTACCACTTCGAAACATTCTTGATAGAGATCATCTTGCGACCTTTTTCTGAAGACCTTTGACAAGGCTCGACGCGAGCACGCAAATCACGAAATAGCATGCGCCGGCGAACAGTACCATCTCGACGTTGGTGCCGTCACGATCGCCAATATTCGTCGCCGTACGGAAGAAATCCGCGAGGCTGATCACGTAGACGAGCGACGTATCCTGGAAGAGCACGATGGCCTGCGTCAGCAGCAGCGGCACCATTGCGCGGAACGCCTGCGGCAACACGATAAGCCGCATCGCCGTGCCGTACGTCATGCCCAGTGCAAACGCGGCATTGATCTGCCCGCGCGCCACCGACTGAATCCCAGCGCGGATAATCTCCGAATAGTATGCCGCTTCAAAAAGCGAGAACGCGACCATCGCCGACGCCAGACGGATATCGATATCCGCCGACAGCCCAAGCACGTTCTGCAGTACCTGCGGCACGATCAGGAAGAACCACAGCAGAACCATCACGAGCGGGATCGAGCGGAACACGGTGACGTAGCCTTTCGCGAACCACTCGAACGGCTTGAACGACGACAGCCGCATCATCGCAAGCACGGTGCCCCACGCAATACCGATGACGATCGCGATCAGCGTGATCTTGAACGTGATAATCGCGCCGGTCCACAACGTAGGCAGTGTGCCCGCAATACCACTCCAGTCGAAATGATGCATCACTTGCCTCCGATGTAGCCGGGCAGCCGCGTTCTGTGCTCGATAACGCGCATCAGTTGCATGACAACAAGGTTGATCAGCACGTACGCGAGCGTCACCGCAATGAACGACTCGTACGTCTGCGCCGTGTAATCGACAAGCTGGCGCGCCTGAGCCGACAGATCAAGCAGACCGATCGTCGACGCAACCGCCGAGTTCTTGAAGATGTTCAGAAACTCCGACGTGATCGGCGGCACGATGATCCGGTACGCAACCGGTAGCAGCACGTAGCGATACGTCTGCCATTGCGTGAAGCCCATCGCGAGACCGGCTGCCCTCTGGCCGCGCGGCAGTGCGTTGATACCCGAGCGCACCTGCTCGCACACGCGCGCGGCGGTGAACAACCCGAGACACACAATGGACGATGAGAAAAACTGCGCACTCGGTGGCAACTGCTTGTACCAGGTGCCGATCGAGACCGGCAGCAGTTCCGGTATCACGAGATACCAGATGAAAAACTGAACGATCAGCGGAATATTCCGGAAGATCGCGACATACACCGTGCCGATACCGGCAAGCAATCTGTTCGGTACCGTACGCAGCACGCCGAAGAACGAACCAACGATCAGCGCGATAACCCACGCCGACAGCGACACCGTGATCGTCACCCAGAAGCCGGACAGCAGCCAGCCGAAATAGGTGGTCGGCTCGCCCGTCGATACCGGACTCAGCAGAATGCCCCAGTTCCAGTGATAAGACATGAGGAAGACTCCAGCAAAAAGAAACGGAAGAAGCGCGCGGCCCCTTCCGTTTCGTCTGACGCGAAGACCTGCGACGGTTAGTCGATTGCCTTGTCGTTCGGGCTCTTGAAGAGCGCCTTGATCTCATCGCTTTCCGGGAAGGCCAAGTTCAGGCCCTTCGGCGGAATCGGCGATTCAAACCACTTCTTGTAGATCTTGTCTGCTTCGCCCGAGGTTTCGAGCTTCGCGATTGCGTCGTCGACGACCTTCTTGAACTCCGGATCATTCTTGCGCAGCATGCAGCCGTAGGCTTCATGCGATTGCGCTGCAGCGACGATTACGAAATCGTTCGGCGTGTTCGACTTCGCGCGCTCGCCTGCGAGCAGCGCGTCATCCATCATGAACGCAACAGCGCGGCCGGTCGACAGCGTCAGGAACGACTCGCCGTGATCCTTCGCGCTGATGATGTTCATGCCCATGCTCTTGTCCTGATTCATCTTGCGAAGCAGGCGCTCGGACGTCGTACCGGCGGTCGTGACCACCGTCTTGCCCTTCAGGTCAGCCCAGTCCTTGATGCCCGAATCTTTCTTCGTCATCAGACGCGTACCGATCACGAAAATCGTGTTCGAGAACGCGACCTGTTGCTGGCGCTCAGCATTGTTCGTGGTCGAACCGCATTCCATATCGATCGTGCCGTTCTGCACGAGCGGAATACGGTTTTGCGACGTCACCGGCGTCAGCTTGACCTTCAGGTCCGGCATATTCAGCTTCTGCTTGACCGCGTCCACGACCTTCAGCGCGAATTCCTGCGAGTAGCCGACGACATTCTGTTTGTCGTCATAGTAAGAGAACGGAATCGACGATTCGCGATGCCCCAGCGAAATCACGCCCGTATCCTTGATTTTCTTCAGCGTGCCAGCGTCCTGCGCGTGCGCGCCAACGGTGAACAGGCCTAGAGTAGCGAGAAGCAGCGCAGCCTTTTTAACCTTCATTTTGTGATCTCCTATCAAGTACCGGCGCCAGTTTAGCAAAGTAATTATTCTGAAAGTAATGGTTGTTAACCATGTTTGCCTGCGTCCGATGCATAAAGCCCACACCGAAACGCATCGCATAGACGCAAAAGCGGGCGGCATCGATTCGATGCCGCCCGTTCATTGCTGATCACACAGTGTAATCCGCGTTTTAAACCTGAGTGATCAAGGATACAGTCCGCGCATTTCACGCGCCTGAAGGATGCGCTTACAGGCAACGATAAACGCAGCCGTACGCACCGAGACGTTCTGTTCGCTCGACACCTGCCATACCGCGGCAAATGCTTCACGCATCACACGTTCGAGACGCTGGTTGATCTCGTCTTCAGTCCAGAAGAAGCTCGAGAAATCCTGCACCCATTCGAAATATGACACTGTTACGCCGCCCGCATTCGCCACCACATCGGGAATCACGAGAATGCCCTTGTCATGCAGAATGTCATCGGCCGCCGTGGTGGTCGGGCCGTTCGCACCTTCCACGATGATCTTCGTGCGAATCTTCGATGCGTTCTTTTCGGTGATCTGGTTTTCCAGCGCGGCCGGGATGAGGATGTCCGACTCGATCCCCCAGAAGTCTTCGTTCGCGATGGTGTCGGCTTCCGGGAAACCGCCGACGCCGCCCGTCTTCGCGACGTGTTCCAGCAACGCGCCTGCGTCGATACCTGACGACCTGTACAGCGTGCCGGTGTGATCCTGCACCGCGACAATCTTCGCGCCGGCTTCCTGAAAGAGACGCGCCGCAATGCCGCCGACGTTGCCGAAACCCTGCACTGCAATACGCGCGCCTTCGATGTCGAAGCCGATACGACGCGCCGCTTCGCAACCGACGACGAACACGCCGCGCCCCGTCGCTTCACGACGGCCGAGCGAACCGCCGAGCGTGATCGGCTTGCCGGTCACGACGCCGGTGGCTGTCTGCCCCTGGTTCATCGAGTACGTGTCCATCATCCACGCCATGATCTGCTCGTTCGTGTTCACGTCCGGCGCGGGGATGTCGGTATTCGGTCCGATGATGATGCCGATTTCGCTCGTGTAGCGGCGCGTTATGCGCTCCAGCTCACCACGCGACAGCGTGCGCGGATCGACGCGGATACCCCCTTTCGCGCCGCCGTACGGCACGTTGACGGCCGCATTCTTGACCGACATCCATGCCGACAGCGCCATCACTTCCGAGAGCGTTACGTCCTGGTGATAACGCACGCCGCCCTTGCCCGGACCACGCGACACGTTGTGCTGCACGCGATAGCCTTCGAAGTGCGCGACCGTACCGTTATCGAGTTCGATAGGCACATCGACGATCAGAATGCGCTTCGGGCGCTTCAGCGTTTCGAGCCAGCGTGACAGGGAACCGAGGTAAGGCGCGACGCGATCGACCTGACGAAGATAGTTGCCCCAGGGGCCGAGGTCGTCGCTGTGAAGGTAGGACGGGATATGCTGCAAGGTTGATGCGGACTGCGCTTGCGATGACATGAACGCTCCGGCGTTGATCGAATGACGCCATTGTCGAAAAAGGGCGTCGCGAAATCCAATGCCGTTTGATCATTGCGTTATGTTTTTCTTGCATAACGTCAAAAATCTGAAAAAGACTGTCGCATTTCGTGTAGATATCGGCAGTGTCATGCCGTGTCCTGGGCCAGCTCGGCGGTCACCACATCCCATAGCTGACGCACCAGTACCTGACGCGGATCGTCGCCTTGCGCCGCGAGCTTGTCGCGATAGAGACGGATCTCCATCGTCAGCGAGAACTGTCCTTGCACGACGCCACGCGACGCGCGATCGAGGCGGATCAGATGGCCTTCTGCGACTGCATCTTCGACGGCGCTATGCGGCAGGAATGCCAGACCATGCCCGGCGAGCGCCATTGCTTTCAACCCTTCGGCCATGTCCGTCTCATACACACGATCCAGATACAGACGCGCGGGCGCATTGGCGACGATCACTTCCGTCATGCGACCAAGGTAAGCGTTGGGCGTGTACGAGAGATAGGGCGCGGGTGCTTCGGGCGTGCCCGGCAACGTGTGACGCGGCCGTCCGGCGCGGCCTGGCGCGGAGTACGGGCTGATCTCCTCGACGCCCAGTGTGAGCATGTCGTAACGCGCGGGATCGAGCGCGACCGGATGGCTTGGATGGTGATAACCCATCACCAGATCGCAGCCGCCCTCGACGAGCGAAAGCACCGCGTCATGCACGTTCAGCGCGCGCAGACGCGTGTGGATTGGGCCCAGCTGCGCCTCGATGCGCTGCAGCCAGCGCGGAAAATACGTAAGCGACAACGTGTGGGGTACGGCGAATTCGATCGTCGCGGCGGGTGTCGCCGTGTGGCCGCGCAGCAGCGTGCGCGCTTCGTGAAACTGCGAGAGCATCGCGAGCGCCTGCTCGTAAAACACCTGGCCCGCGGACGTGAGACGCGTAGGGTAAACCGAACGATCGATCAGTTCTGTGCCGAGCCACGCTTCAAGCGCCTGGATCCGGCGCGAGAAAGCGGGCTGCGTGACGTGCCGCAGTTCAGCCGAGCGGCTGAAGCTGCGGGTTTCCGCGAGCGAAACGAAGTCTTCGAGCCATTTCAGTTCCATGCGAACCCTGTCGTTACGCGGCAAAAGGAGAAGTCAGCATTCTAGCGGCGCGGGGCCGTGGATGCGCCGGTCCATGGCGCGCAGCAGCGTGCGCAGGGGGTCTGCGGGCCGGTGCGGCTGCCAGTGGTAAAATCCCGGGTTCTTCCGGTTTCTGATCCTCACCTTCCGTCCCCGCCTCCATCATGTCCGATACCCGTCCCGATACCCTCTTCGCGCTGACCGCCCTCTCTCCGCTCGACGGCCGCTACGCCGCGAAAACCGAAGCCCTGCGCGACTGGCTTTCGGAAGCCGCGTTCATGCGTCATCGCGTGATGGTCGAAATTCACTGGCTGATCGCGCTCTCGCGCGCCGGTTTCGCTGAAGTGCCGCGCTTCTCCGACGCGTCGGAGCAGTTCCTGCTGCAACTCGTCGAGCACTTCACCGCGCACGACGCCGCGCGCATCAAGGAAATCGAGCGCGTGACGAATCACGACGTGAAAGCCGTCGAATACTGGCTGAAGGAATCGGTGAAGGGTCAGCCGGAACTGGAGCGCGCGAGCGAGTTCATCCACTTCGCGTGTACGTCGGAAGACATCAACAACACGTCGCACGGCCTGATGCTTGCCGGTGCGCGTGAACACGTGATCCTGCCGGCGCTGCGTTCGGTGCATCAACGCCTCGTTGCGCTGGCGCACGCGCAGGCCGAACAGCCGATGCTGTCGCGCACGCACGGCCAGCCCGCCAGCCCGACGACGCTCGGCAAGGAGATCGCCAACGTTGCCGCGCGTCTGGAACGCGCGATCGAGCGCGTCGCGAAAGTCGAACTGCTCGGCAAGATGAATGGCGCGGTCGGCAACTTCAATGCGCATCTGTCGGCGTATCCGGAATTCGACTGGGAAGCGTTTTCGCGTGAAGTCGTCGAGCAGCGTCTGAAGCTCACGTTCAATCCGTACACGATCCAGATCGAACCGCACGACTACATGGCTGAACTGTTCGACGCGGTGTCGCGCGCGAACATCATCCTGCTCGACCTCGATCGCGATGTGTGGGGTTACATCTCGGTCGGCTACTTCAAGCAACGCACGAAGGCCGGCGAAATCGGTTCGTCGACGATGCCGCACAAGGTCAATCCGATCGACTTCGAAAACTCGGAAGGCAACCTCGGTCTGGCCAACGCCACGCTGCGCCATCTGGCAGACAAGCTACCGGTTTCGCGCTGGCAACGTGACCTGACCGACTCGACGGTGTTGCGCAATATCGGCGTCGCGTTCGGTTACTCGCTGCTCGCGTATGACTCGCTGATTCGCGGTCTCGACAAGCTCGAAGTGAATGCGGTGCGTCTGAACGAAGACCTCGACAACTGCTGGGAAGTGCTGGCCGAACCGGTGCAGACCGTGATGCGCCGTTATGGCATCGAGAACCCGTATGAGCAGTTGAAGGAACTGACGCGTGGTAAGGGCATCACGCGTGAAGGGCTGCAGACGTTTATCGGTGGTCTCGCGATTCCGGCCGACGCGAAGGAACGGTTGCTGGCGATGACGCCTGCTTCGTATGTCGGCAAGGCGGTCGAGCTGGCGAAGCGGATCAGGTAAGGTCGCTTTTCAGGTCACTGCGGCACAAAAAAAGGCGCTCCAGGGAGCGCCTTTTTCACATCCAGCGCGCCTCAAACCTCAACGCGCCTTCACCTGCTTCAACACCTCATCGACGATCTGTTCCGGCGTCAGTTCGATGCTCACCGTAATCGCCTCCTCCGCGCCCGGCTCCTCGAGCGTATCAAGCTGGCTCTGCAGCAGCGACGGATCGAAGAAGTGCCCGGTACGCGTCTGCAAGCGCTCCTCGAGCACTTCCCGCGAGCCCTTCAGGTAAACGAAACACACGTCCTTGTCACCGTCGCGCAGGATGTCGCGATACGAGCGCTTCAATGACGAACACGTGAACACCGCGTCGATACCCGCGCGCTGCTCCTTTTCGATCGCCGCGCGAATTGTGCGCAGCCACGGCCAGCGGTCTTCGTCGGTCAACGGGATGCCGTGATGCATCTTCTCCTTGTTGGCTTCGCTGTGAAACGCGTCGCCGTCCGTGAAGTCGCAGTGCAGGCGTTCGGCGAGCATCTCGCCGATCCGCGTCTTGCCGGCGCCCGATACACCCATCGCGATCAGAATCATCAAAAACTCCTTTCTTACAGTACTGCCGCCAGCACGAACGTCAAACCGAGACCCATCACCGAGATGATGGTTTCGCACAGCGACCACGTCTTGAACGTCTGGCCCACCGTCATGCCGAAATATTCCTTGATCAGCCAGAAACCGCCGTCGTTCACGTGCGAAAAAATCAGCGAACCCGAACCGGTCGCGAGCACGAGCAGTTCCGGCTTCACCTGCACGCCGGACGCCGCCGCGATCGGCGCGACGATGCCGCAGGCGGTTGTCATCGCAACCGTCGCCGAACCCGTGGCGAGACGGATCAACGCCGCGACGAACCAGCCGAACAGCAGCGGCGACAGATGCGCCGCAGTCGCCGTCGCGACGATCTCTTTCGAGATGCCGCTGTCCATCAGCACGCGACCGAAGCCACCGCCCGCGCCGACGATCAGCGTGATGCCCGCGATCGGCGCCAGACAGTCGCCGCAGAACTTCTGGATCTGTTCACGATTGAAGCCGCGTTGCGCGCCGAAGGTCCAGAAGCTGACCAGCACCGCAATCAGCAGCGCGACATCCGACGTACCGATGAATCTCAGAAGGTCGTTCGGCACGGTCTTCGGCGCAAATACCAGATCGACCCAACTGCCGACGAGCATCAGGATCACCGGCAACAGGATCGTGAAGAGCGTGGTGCCGAAGCTGGGCAATTCGCGCTTCGCGCCTTCCGTATGCGACTCGATGAACTGCGCTGCCAGCGGATTGTTTTCCGGCAGCTTGACGTAGCGATGAATCAGCAGCGCGAACAACGGACCCGCGACAATCGCCGTCGGCACGCCGACGATCAGGCCGTACGCGATCGTCTTGCCGATGTCGGCGTGATACGCCTGCACGGCGAGGAGCGCAGCCGGATGCGGTGGAATCAGTCCGTGCACAACCGACAGACCTGCGACCATCGGCAGGCCGATCAGCAGCAGCGATTTGCCCGTGCGCTTTGCGACGTTGAACGCGATCGGAATCAGCAGCACGAAGCCGACTTCGAAGAACACCGGTAAGCCGACGATGATCGCGACGAACATCATCGCCCAGTGAATATTCTTCTCGCCGAATTTATCGATCAACGTGGTCGCGATGCGCTCGGCGCCGCCCGACTCCGCCATCATCTTGCCGAGCATCGTACCGAGGCCAACGACGATCGCAATGTGCCCGAGCGTATTGCCGTTGCCGGTTTCGAACGACTTGACGATCGTGCTCATCGGCATGCCGACTGCGAGGCCAAGCAGCAACGAAACGATGATCAGGACGAGAAACGGATAGACCTTGAAGCGCGTGATCATCAGGATCAGCGCCGCGATGGCGATCAGCGCGTAAATCAGCAGCGTGCTGCCGTGGACAGCTTCCATGAAGCTCCTCCCTGTTGTTTATTCGAATGGATGCATCATGCCGCTGGCACCCGGGTGGTTAGCCGGACGCGGCGCCGGTCGAGCCGACGGTCCGCGCGGACGCTGAATTCTACTGTCAGTTGAGGTTGTGTGTAATGGACTGTAGTAGATGACGCGCGCGACAGGAGTTCCTGACGCAAAAAAGAAGCCTCGCTGATGCGGCCGTGAGGTCGACTAGCGAGGCTTTCTTCTGTAAACCCGTTCGCGTATGAGTAACGGCGCGCGATGGTGCACTGCGGAGAGCGGCGCGATATCCGACCGGCACGCGCCGCGCGCGGCACGCCATCCGCCCATCAACTCAATGCGCAGGCGCTGCCAGCTGGCTTGCTGCACGCGCGAGGCGCGTGACTTCGTCCCAGTTCTGCGCAGCCAGCGCCGACTTCGGCGTAAGCCACGAACCGCCCACGCAAACCACGTTCGGCAGCGACAGGAAATGCGTCGCGGTTTCCGCGGTGATGCCACCCGTCGGGCAGAACTTCAGCGTCGGGAACGGGCCGCTAAACGCCTGCAGCATCGGCACGCCACCGGCCTGCTGCGCCGGGAAGAACTTGACGATCTCATAGCCGAGTTCGAGCGCGACGATGATGTCGGTTGGCGTCATCACGCCCGGCAGCAGCGGCAGACCGGCATCCTGCGCGGCCTGGTGCATCTCTTTCGTCAGACCCGGCGACACGCCGAACGTCGCGCCCGCTTTCTTCGCCTGCGCGCACTGCGCCGGCCGCGTAATCGTGCCGACGCCGACGACGATGTCCTCAGCGAGCTGGCTCGCGCGCTCGATCGCCTTCAGGCCGGCATCCGTACGCAACGTGATCTCGAGCACCTTGACGCCGCCCGCGTGCAGCGCACGCGATACGTTCTCGCCCTGCTCGACCGAGTCGAAGGCCAGAACCGGAATGACCGGGCCAAGGCGGACGATTTCGCTAACTGTCTTTTGCGTCATGTTCAGACTCCCTGTTTCTGCAACTCGTGACTGATATGAAGTTCGCCGACCATCGGGCCGAACACCGATGCGCCGCGTTCCGCCGGCGCCGCCGAAGCACGGAAGACGCCGAACAGTTCGCGGCCAAAGCCGACTTCGTTTTCCGCCTGATGCGCCGGCTGCGCGACCGCGCGCGCGGCCCATTCCGCTGCGTCGATCTCGACGTCGAGCAGACCCGCTTCCGCGTCGATGACGATCGTGTCGCCCGTCTGCACCTTGCCGATCGGCCCTTGCAGCAGCGCTTCCGGCGAAATGTGAATGACGGCCGGCACCTTGCCCGACGCACCGGACATCCGTCCATCGGTGACGAGCGCGACGTGGAAACCCTGATCCTGCAACACGCCGAGCAGTGGCGTCAAACGATGCAGTTCGGGCATGCCGTTTGCCCGCGCGCCCTGGAAGCGCACGACGGCAACGAAGTCGCGTTTCAGTTCGCCCCGGTCGAACGCTTCCTGCACGGCTTCCTGCGAATCGAACACGATTGCCGGCGCCTTCACCTTGCGATGCTGCGCTGCAACCGCGGAAATCTTGATGACGCCGCGACCGAGCTTGCCTTGCATCAGACGCAGGCCGCCGTCCGGCTGGAACGGTTCCTTGATGCTACGCAGCACCTTTGTGTCGAGGCTATCCACAGCGCCCGGCCCCCACATCAGCTTGCCGTCGATCAGCTTCGGCTCATCGGTGTAACGCGACAGGCCGCGGCCCGCCACCGTGTTCACGTCTTCATGCAGCAAGCCGCCTTCGAGCAGATTGCGGATCAGGAACGCCATACCGCCGGCCGCGTGATAGTGGTTCACGTCGGCCTTGCCGTTCGGGTAGACCTTCGCGAGGAGCGGCACCGCCTGCGACAGTGTGTCGAAGTCGTCCCAGTCGATCACGATGCCAGCGGCACGCGCGATTGCGACCAGATGCAGCGTGTGGTTCGTCGAACCGCCCGTTGCCAGCAGACCGACGATGCCGTTGACGATCGCCTTCTCATCGATCACATGGCCGATCGGCGTGTAGTTGCCGCGTTCGGCCGTCAGGTCGAGCACGCGGCGCGCGGCCTGCGCGGTGAGCGCGTCGCGCAGCGGCGTGTGCGGATGCACGAACGCCGAACCCGGCAGATGCAGGCCCATCACTTCCATCAGCATCTGGTTGCTGTTGGCTGTGCCGTAGAACGTGCAGGTGCCGTGGCCGTGATACGCAGCGGCTTCGGCTTCGAGCAGCGCGTCGCGGCCCACTTCGCCGCACGCGAACCGCTGGCGGATCTTCGCCTTGTCGTCGTTCGACAGGCCACTTGTCATCGGGCCGGCCGGCACGAAGATCGTCGGCAGATGGCCGAACTGGAGTGCACCGATCAACAGGCCCGGCACGATCTTGTCGCACACGCCAAGACACAGCGCCGCGTCGAACATGTTGTGCGTGAGCGCGACGGCCGTGCTCATTGCGATCACTTCGCGCGAAAACAGCGACAGCTCCATGCCCGCGTTACCTTGCGTCACGCCATCGCACATGGCCGGCACACCGCCCGCGAATTGCGCGACGCCGCCGTTTTCGCGCGCGGCCGCCTTGATGATGTCGGGGAAATTCCTGTACGGCGCGTGCGCCGACAGCATCTCGTTGTACGAAGACACGATGCCGATGTTCGGCTCGCGGATCGTCTTGATAGCCAGCTTCTCGTTACCTTCGAGGCCAGCGAAGCCGTGAGCGAGGTTCGCACACGACAGCGCGCCGCGCGCCGGAAACTTGCCCTGCGCATGGTCGATGCGCGCCAGATAGGCGTCACGGCTGGGCCTGCTGCGGTCGATCACGCGCTGCGTGACCTTCGTCAATTGCGGATGCGGGGAAACCATCGAAGCTCCTTCGTCGCTGGCTGGGCGGGACACGCGCACACGGCGCCAGATTTGATAAACGCGGGGGACGGCTTTCGCAGCCGACAATGCGATGTTAGTAGAAAAACTACATCACCGCAACGTTCTGCCACCTGACATCACAGGGTACCCAGATCGGCCCGAGAGCCTTTCCATACGGCACTTAAGACAAAATCCCGTCAAACCCAGGGATTACACCTACACCGCGATATGTAGTTTTTGTACATATCCGCGTGATCGGCTATAGTCCACGCATTCTTCAGCATAGTGCGAGTTTTCCGATGATGCTGTCCCAGGTGGAAGCGATGCGCGACCAGCTGCGTCCGTCCGAGCGCAAGCTGGCCGATTACGTGATCGAGGCGCCGCGCGAGGTGCTCGATCTGTCGATGACGGAAGTCGCGGCGCGCGCGGGCGTGAGCCAGCCGACCATCGCGCGGTTCTGTCACGCGCTCGGCTTTTCAGGTTTCAGGGAGTTCAAGATCCGGCTGGCGCAGGGCATCGCGGCCGAGGTGCCGGCCGTCTATCGCGACGTGCGCCCGGACGAGCCCGCGCCGGGCGTCGCCGCCAAGGTGCTCGACCGGACGATTGGCGCGTTGATCCAGGTGCGCAACAACCTGTCTTCGGATAGCGTCGCTTCGGCGATCGCGCTGCTCGCCGACGCGCGACGCATCGAGTTCTACGGCGCGGGTGGCTCGGGCATCGCGGCGCTCGATGTGCAACACAAGTTCTTTCGCCTCGGCATGCCGAACGTCGCGTATTCGGATCCGCATACGTTTCTGATGTCGGCGGCACTGCTGGGCAAGGGCGATGTAGTCGTCGCGATTTCGAACACCGGGCGCACGCGCGATATCGTCGACGCGGCGAAGTCAGCGCTTGCCGCGGGCGCGAAGGTGATCGCGATCACGCACGGCAATTCGCCGCTCGCGCGCCTCGCCACAGTCGGGCTCTACGCGAACGTCGATGAAGACACGGATATCTTTTCGCCGATGACGTCGCGCGTCTCGCATCTCGCGATCGGCGACATTCTGGCAGTGGGTGTAGCGCTCAGGCTCGGGCCGGAACTGCTCGGCAAGCTGGCCGAGGCGAAGGATGTGTTGCGGCGGCGCCGGATTGAAGACACACCGGCCGTCGCCGGCACGGAAAAGCCGGCGACTGACGGGACGAAAAACGGGACGAAAAGCGCGACAAAAAGCGGGACGAAGAACGAAACGAAGCGCTGATCAGAACGGTTTGATGACCACGAGCGCGACAGCGGCGAGCATGCCGAGTACCGGGAGTTCGTTGAACATCCGGTACCACTTGTCTGACCGCTTGTTCTCGCCACGCTCGAACGTGCGCAGCAGCACGCCGCAATACACGTGATACACGATCAGCAGCACGACCACGCCAACCTTCGCGTGAATCCAGCCCTGTCCGCTGCCGATGCCGACCGCGAGCCACAGCCACAACCCGCACGCCAGCGCCGGCACCGCGATGATCGACATGAAGCGGAACAGCTTGCGCGCCATGATCAGGAGGCGCTTCACCGCGGCGGGCTCCGTCTCCATCGCCAGATTCACGAAGATGCGCGGCAGATAAAACAGTCCGGCAAACCAGGAAGCAATCAGTACGATGTGAAACGTTTTCACCCAGAGCATCGGCAGTCCTCGTGCGGCTTGTTGATCTTGTTCGGCTCAAACGAAGGCAGTTACTGACGCCCTTCCCCGTGTCCCAGCACGATGTACTTCATCGACGTCAGCCCTTCGAGGCCAACCGGTCCGCGTGCGTGCAGCTTGTCGTTCGAGATGCCGATTTCCGCGCCGAGACCGAATTCGAAGCCGTCCGCGAAACGCGTCGACGCGTTGACCATCACGCTCGCCGAATCGACTTCGCGCAGGAAACGCATCGCGCGGTCGTGATCTTCGGTGACGATCGCGTCCGTGTGTGCCGAACTGTACGTATTGATGTGCTCGATGCCCGCATCGATGCCGTCGACGATCTTGATCGCCAGCACCGGCGCCAGATATTCGGTGCACCAGTCTTCTTCCGTCGCGTCGACGAGCGGACCGACGCCCGCCGCTTCGAGCACTGCGCGCGCCGCCGGATCGACGCGCAGTTCGACTTCCTTGCCGCGATACAGCTTGCCCAGCGGCGGCAACGCTTCGTTCGCGATACCCCGCGCCACCAGCAGCGTTTCCATCGTGTTGCACGTGCCGTAGCGATGCGTCTTCGCGTTATCGCAGACGGTCAGCACCTTCGTGAGATCCGCACGATCGTCGACGTACACATGGCAGATGCCGTCGAGATGCTTGATCATCGGCACGCGCGCGTCTTCCATCAGACGCGCGATCAGGCTCTTGCCGCCGCGCGGCACGATCACATCGACGTATTCCGTCATGGTGATCAACACGCCGACCGCGGCGCGATCCGACGTTCCGACAACCTGCACCGCGTCCTGCGGCAGACTGGCCGCTTCGAGCCCTTCGCCGATCAGCTTCGCCAGCGCCGTGTTGCATTCGAGCGCTTCGGAACCGCCGCGCAGGATCGTGGCGTTGCCCGACTTCAGGCACAGCGCGGCAGCGTCGATCGTCACGTTCGGACGCGATTCATAGATGATGCCGATCACGCCGAGCGGCACGCGCATCTGTCCGACCTGAATGCCGCTCGGACGATACTTGAGATTGCTGATCTCACCGATCGGGTCCGGCAGCGCGGCGACCTGGCGCAAGCCTTCGACCATCGTCTTCAGCGCCTTGTCGGAGAGCGTCAGACGGTCGATGAACGCGGCGTCGTGGCCTTTCTCGCGCGCCTTCGCGACATCGCGTGCGTTCGCTGCTTTCAGCGTCGCTGCGTCGCGCTCGATGGCATTCGCCACGGCTTCCAGCGCGGCGTTCTTCGCAGCCGTCGAGGCGCGCGCCATCGCACGCGAAGCGTGTCGCGCGCGGCGGCCAAGGTCGGTCATGTACTGGGTGATGTCCATCGTATTTCTCGTAATGTCGCGCCTGATTCACGCGCGGCGCGCAGGCAGGAACAGCAGGATTAGCGAAAGAGATGCGTCGATTGTAAGTCGGGGACGGCGGGTTTGCTGGCGGCCCATCCGTCGCCGGACATCGGGCGGGATCAGCGTGGCCGGTATGCCGGCCGGCCTGGCGGTGGCGCGACGGGCGTGACCCCAGTACCCGGCCCGGCTTTCGCTGGCGAAGCGACCGTCATCGCCAGTTCGAACAGACCGCTCCACGGATCGGGCGGTGGATCATGGCGATGATTGCCCGGCGTGCCGCCAGACAGGCCTTTCACCTGACGATCGAGACGCGCCGCCAGCGCGAGCCCCTTTTCGAGCGCCGCCTCGCTGACACGCGACAGCGCCGGCCCGACGAGCCGCTCACGTGGGCCCCACACGCGATTCTCACGCAGCAGGATCGCGAGCGGCTTGCCGGCCGCCACGCCGCGCTTGATGCGCAAGAGCGTGCGCACCTCTTCGACGACCGCCCACAGCACGAGCACGGCTGCCTCGCCTTCGCCACGCAGCCCGTCCAGCATGCGCGACAGCCGGCTGACGTCGCCCGCGAGCATCGCTTCGTTCAGCTTGAACACGTCATAACGCGCGACGTTCAGAACCGCATCGTGGATCTGCTCGAAGCTCAACACACCTTGCGGATACAGCAGACCGAGCTTCTGGATTTCCTGATGCGCCGCGAGCAGATTGCCTTCGACACGCTCAGCCATAAACTGCAACGCGCGCCGCCCTTCCTCGCCCGCCGCAACACGCTGACCCTGCTGCGCAAGCCGCTGCCCAACCCATGCGGGCAACTGCGCACGCTCAACCGGATCGATCTTCAGCGCGACGCCGGCATCGGCCAGCGCGGTGAACCATGCCGACTTCTGCGTGGCCGCATCGAGGCGCGGCAACGTCACCAGCGTGAGCACATCGGGATTCACCGCGGCAACGAGCGTCTTCAGCGCGTCCGCGCCTTCCTTGCCCGGCTTGCCCGACGGAATGCGCAACTCGACCAGTTGACGGTCGCCGAACAGCGACATCGACTGGCTCGCGCCCAGCAGCGAACTCCAGTCGAAACCACGCTCGACGGTGAACACCGAGCGATCGGTGAATCCTGCTGCACGCGCCGTCGCGCGAATGCGGTCGCACGCTTCCTGCGCGAGCAGATGCTCGTCGCCATACACGACGTACAGGCTAGCGAGGCCTTTCGCGAGATGCGGTTCGAGCGCGTCAAGTCGCAGTTGCATGGCTACCGGCACACAGGGTGAGAACGGAACACGGCGCGGATCACAATGCGGATCACAGCGGCGGCGGCGGCAACGGTGCGCGCGGCGCGACCGCTGGCACTTCCTGGCCCGGCGCCGGATGCAGCGAACGGACGATCGCCAGACGACGCGTCAACTGGTCGACCGCATCGTTCTGCATGTCGGAATACAGGATGTCGGCTTCCGCGCCCTTCGCCTGCGAGAACTGGTCGCTATAGGTCATTGCGCGGTTCAGCGCGATCGAACTCGGCGGAATCAGCAGCGTGCCGTCGGCGCCGACGAGCGTGTAGTTCAGCGAGTAATTCAGTTGATACTCTTCGACGACACCCACCGAGTTCAGCGTCAGCACGCTGGCGCCGCGTCCTTCGGACATCCGCAGCACTGCATCGGCATTGGTCGGCACATTGACGACCACGGTGTCGCTTCCGCCTTCGACCATCCGGGTCAGCCGCGCGGTGACCGCTGCCGGCGCGCCCGTAATGTTGAGACGCTTGAATGCGTAGTTCTGCTGGCCGCGCAGCTGGAAGCCGCATGCGGACAACATCATCACACCACACGCGAGCGTCAAGAACGATCTGCGAGTCACATTGGCTCCCTGAATACCCAGCGACGAACAGGGCTGGCTTTCACGCGATGTGCCGGCATCCTGTCCATCCTGCTGCTTCCGTTAAACGACGACGTTGATGAGACGACCCGGCACGACGACGATCTTCTTCGGCGGCTTGCCTTCGCCGAATTTCGCGACCATCTCGTGCGCGAGCGCCGCCTGTTCGATGGCTTCGCGCGTCGCCTCTTTCGCGACCGTCAGCGCGCCGCGCACCTTGCCGTTCACCTGCAGCACGAGTTCGATCTCCGACTGCTCCAGCGCCTGTTCGTCGACCTTCGGCCACGGCGCGTCGAGCAGCGAGCCGGCTTCGTCTGCGTAGCCAAGTTCCTGCCACAGCTGGAACGTCGCATGCGGCACGACCGGATACAGCACGCGCAGCAGCACGCCGTACGTTTCACGCAGCACGGCGGGCGTCGCACCCCTGGCGCTTTCAATGGCGTTCAGCATCTTCATCGCCGCCGACACCACCGTGTTGTACTGCAGGCGCTGGTAGTCGTAGTCCGCCTGCTTCAGCACGCTGTAGATCTCGCGACGCAGCACCTTGTCGGTGTCGGAAAGCTTTGTGGCATCGAACGATGCGCGTTGAGCCAGCGCCGTTTCGTTTGCCTGACCGAATGTCCACAGACGGCGCAGGAAGCGGCTCGCGCCCTCGACGCCCGAACCCGACCACTCCAGCTGCTGCTCGGGCGGCGCCGCGAACATCACGAAGAGGCGCGCGGTGTCAGCGCCATACTGGTCGATCAGCACCTGCGGATCGACGCCGTTGTTCTTCGACTTCGACATCTTCTCCACGCCGCCCAGCACGACCGGCTGACCGTCCGCGATCAGAACTGCGCCCATCGGACGACCCTTGTCGTCATACGTGACGGTGACGTCGGCCGGGTTGTACCAGGTCTTCTTGCCTGCATCGCTTTCGCGATAGTAGGTTTCGTTGAGCACCATGCCCTGCGTAAGCAGGTTCTTCGCCGGTTCGCCGAACTTCACGAGACCCATGTCGCGCATGACCTTCGCCCAGAAACGCGAGTACAAGAGGTGAAGAATCGCGTGCTCGATGCCGCCGATGTACTGGTCCATCGGCATCCAGTAATCGGTGCGCTCGTCGACCATCGTCTTCGCGTCCGGCGCTGCGTAGCGGTAGAAGTACCACGACGAATCGACGAAGGTGTCCATCGTGTCGGTTTCACGCCTCGCGGCCGCGCCGCACGTCGGACACGTGCAGTTCACGAACGCTTCGGACTTCGCGAGCGGATTGCCCGTGCCGTCCGGCACGAGGTCTTCCGGCAGCACAACAGGCAGATCCTTTTCCGGCACCGGCACGTCGCCGCAGCTCGGGCAATGGATGATCGGAATCGGCGTGCCCCAGTAACGCTGACGCGAAATGCCCCAGTCGCGCAGACGCCACGTGATCTGTTTGTCACCGAGATCGAGCGCTTTCAGGTCGACGGCGATTGCATCGACGGCTGCCGCATAGCCGAGGCCGTTGTACTTGCCGCTATTCGCGCACACAACGCCTTCCTTGTCGCCGTACCATTCCTGCCAGGCGTCGGTCGAGAACGTCTTGCCTTCGGCTGCGATGACCTGCCTGATCGGCAAACCGTATTTCTTCGCGAACGCGAAGTCGCGCTCGTCGTGCGCCGGCACGCCCATCACCGCGCCTTCGCCGTAGGTCATCAGCACATAGTTGCCGATCCACACTTCGACCTTTTCCTGCGTCAGCGGATGCGTGACGAAGAAGCCAGTCGGCATGCCCTTCTTTTCCATCGTCGCGACGTCGGCTTCGGCGACGCCGCCGCGCTTGCATTCCTCGATGAACGCCTGCAGTTCCGGCTTGCCCTGCGCGAGACGCGTCGCGAGCGGGTGCTCAGCGGCCACCGCGCAGAACGTGACGCCCATGATCGTGTCGGCGCGCGTCGTGAAGACGCGCAGCAGCTTCGCTTCGCCGTCGATCTCATACGGGAAGCCGAAGTTCACGCCGAAGCTCTTGCCGATCCAGTTCTGCTGCATCACCTTCACGCGCTCGGGCCAGCCGAGGCCTTCGAGGTCGCTCAGCAGTTCATCCGCGTACTGCGTGATGCGCATGTAGTACATCGGGATTTCGCGCTTTTCGACAAGCGCGCCCGAACGCCAGCCGCGGCCGTCGATCACCTGCTCGTTCGCGAGCACGGTCTGGTCGACCGGGTCCCAGTTCACCGTGCCGGTCTTCTTGTATGCGATACCCTTTTCGAGCATCTTCAGGAAGAGCCACTGGTTCCACTTGTAGTAATCCGGGCTGCAGGTTGCGACTTCGCGCGACCAGTCGATGGCGAGACCCATCGACTGCATCTGCTTCTTCATGTACTCGATGTTGTCGTACGTCCACTTTGCCGGCGGCACGTTGTTCGCGATCGCCGCGTTTTCCGCGGGCATGCCGAACGCGTCCCAACCCATCGGCATCAGCGTGTTGTAGCCATTCATCCGCAGATAACGGTACATCACGTCGTTGATCGTGTAGTTGCGCACGTGACCCATGTGCAGCTTGCCCGACGGATACGGCAGCATCGAGACGCAGTAGAACTTGGGTTTGTCGCTGACTTCCGTCGTCTTGTAGGCGTCGATGGCGCGCCATTGCCCTTGCGCGGCGGATTCGACGTCGGAGGGAACGTATTTTTCGTGCATGGTGTGGTGGAGTCGCTGGTTCGGTGCTTCCGCACCGGGCCGGGTGCTTTGCTTGATGGAATCGGTCGCCCCCTCGCGGGGGAAAGGGCTGATTATACCGTCCGGCGGCGGTCTGGCCGGGGCGGCGACGGTGCGATTTGCGGCGGGTTGCGGCGACGACGCGTCTTAAGGCCTGCCCGGCGCAGCCGGCGGCGGATCGGTCACAAAGCCAATCCGCTCGAGCCCGGCCTGCTGCGCGGCACCCATCACCAGGGCAATCGTTTCATAGCGCGTCGAACGCTCGGCGCGCAGATGGATTTCGGGCTGGTCAGAACGTTTGCCTTCATCGGCGAATCGTGCGCGCAACTGGTCAAGCGTGATGGGCGTGCTGTCCCAGTAGAGCCTGCCGGAGGCATCGATGGAAAGGGAAATCGTTTGCGGCGTCTGACGCGACGGCGCCGACGCCACCTTCGGCAGATCCAGCCTGATCGCGTGCGTGAACAGCGGCGCGGTGATGATGAAGATGACGAGCAGCACGAGCATCACGTCGATCAGCGGCGTCATGTTGATCTCCGCCATCGGTGCGGCCGTCTGCTTCTTTTCGAGCCCGCCGAATGCCATATCGATGACCTCCGCGAAAGATGTTCAGGCGCCCGTTGCGTTCGTTACGCCCGGCGCGCACACAAAGGCGTGCAGGTCGTGCGCGAAGCCGTCGAGTTCTTCCGACAACTGGCGCACCATGCGCCCGAGCACGTTATAGGCGAGCACCGCCGGAATCGCGACGACAAGACCGAACGCCGTCATGATCAGCGCCTCGCCGACCGGCCCGGCGACGTTCTCGATCATCGCCTGCCCGCTTGCCGCGATGCTGCCGAGTGCGTGATAGATGCCCCACACGGTGCCGAGCAGGCCGACAAACGGCGCCGTACTACCAACCGAAGCGAGCAGCACCTGGCCGAATTCCAGCCGGCGCTGCGACGCAGCCAGCGCCTGACGCAGCGCGCGCAGCACGCGCTCGCTGCGCTCGACGCGGCCAAGCAGCGCACCGGGCATATCCGCCTCGGCCGCATGCAGTGCCGCTTCCGCGAGCGGCGCGAACACGCGTTCGCGATCCGCGAGCCGCATCGCGACGACGCCATCCGACAGGGTTTGCGCCTGCCAGAAGAGCGCCACGGCACGCGGCCCCTGATGTTTCGCCCGTCCGAGCACCCAGCTTTTCACGATCAGGAAACACCAGCTCGCCACCGACATCGCCAGCAACACCCACGCGACGCCATGCGTAATTGCGTCGCTGGTCTGCAGATAGTGGAGGATGCCGGTGGTTGCCATCGAGCCTCGCTGTGGGACTGTCGGACGGTTGAACCGCCGGTAGATACGTGTTTAGCGCAGGCCGAGCACGTCCTGCATATCGAAGAAACCGGTCGGATGACCTTCGAGGAAACGCACTGCGCGCAGCGCGCCCTGTGCGTAGGACAAACGGCTCGCCGATTTGTGCGTGATTTCGATGCGCTCGCCGATGCCGGCAAACAGCACCGTATGGTCACCGACGATATCGCCGCCACGGATCGCGGAAAAGCCGATCGTCGACGGATCGCGTTCGCCGGTCACGCCTTCGCGGCCGTACACCGCGCACTGGTCGAGATCGCGGCCGAGCGCGTCGGCGATCACTTCGCCCATCATTAGCGCAGTGCCCGACGGTGCGTCGACCTTGTGACGGTGATGCGCCTCGATGATTTCGATGTCGTAGCCGGTTGCGAAATGACGCGCCGCGAATTCGAGCAGCTTGAGCGTGACGTTAACGCCGACGCTCATGTTCGCCGCGAACACGACGCCGGTCTTTTCGCCGGCCGCGCGCAGCTGCGCCTTCTGCGCATTGTCAAAACCGGTCGTGCCGATCACGAGCTTCACGTTGTGACGCAGCGCGGCTTCGAGATGCACCATCGCACCATCAGGACGCGTGAAGTCGATCAGATAGTCGGCTTCGGCGAACACGCGGTCGATGTCGTCGGTCAGCAGGACGCCTGTCTGCTTGCCGAGAAACGCGCCGGCGTCCTGGCCCAGTTGCGGGTTGCCGGCGCGGACGAGCGCGCCTGCGAGCGTCGCGTCGGGATCGTTCAGGACAGTTTCGATGAGCATACGGCCCATCCGGCCCGACGCTCCTGCAATGGCAATTTTCATCGGCAACTCGTCAGCAATTCAGCGGCAACTGCGGGCAACACCCGGGCACCACGAGGAAAAACATGAAAAGGCAGGCGGGCCCGCCGCACGCATCTGTTGCGCGTTCGGCAGGCCCGGCAGGCTTACGCCTGGGGCAAGCTCACCCATCGTGCGCACCTTGCGGATGTAACCCGCAAAGATACGGACAATGCGTTTAGCCGCCCGTTCCCGTCGATGCAGGCGCCGGCGTGTTGCTTTGCGGCCCGACCGGACCCACGGGGTTTTCCGACGGTGCATTCGGATTGGTCGGCGGCGGCGGACGGTGGAACTGGAACTGTGGCGTGACCGGCGTGCCGGAATTCGGCGGCAGACCTGCCGACGGCGGCGTGCCCGCACGCACCGATGGCGTCGTATTACGTGCCGGCGCCTGGACTGCGTCGGTCGCGCGGTTTGCGGCCTGCGCGGCCTGCTCGTTCGCGGCCGTTGACGGCAACGCGGCCGCAGCGGACGCATCGGCTGAAGGCGAACGCGCCGTATCGTACGGCGCCGGGGCCGGGGCCGGCGCCGACGCAGCGGCAGCCTCGACCGGCGCGCTCGCGCCGCTCGCAACAACCGGTGCGGCGGCGGTCTTCTTCCTGCCATGCCTGTCGCCATCGATATCGGCGAGCAGTTCGAGGTTCGACGGCAGATCTTCTCCACCCGACCAGCTCGCGACACGATCATTCGCGAAAATCACGACGAAGTCGCGCTGCTGCACGATGGAGGTCGACCCGCGCTTGAAATAGAACAGGTAGTCCCAGCGGTCCGCGTGGAACATATCAGTCAGAAGCGGCGTGCCCAGCACCTGGCGCACTTCCGCGCGCGACATGCCGACCTTCATTTGTGCCGCGGCTTCGCTCGAGACGAAGTTGCCCTGCACGACAGTAATCCGGTACGGCGTGATGCTTTGCGCAATACGCTGCGTGAGGTTGTCGTATGTGGAACATCCAGCAAGAACCGCAACAACCGCAGCAGCGATCAAGGTACCCCGCATGCGGCTCCCCCGGTAGATCAATTGAGATTTTGAAATCATTTCACTCACCGTGCGGGCTTGCTGGCAAGCCGCGCGAGTTTCTATCGAAGATGACCTGAACAGCAATTCACATTACTATTAGAACCCTGCATTGTACTCTAGGGACTCGCCGTCATGACCAATCCAACCGATCTCAAGAATATCGGGCTTAAGGCGACCCTACCGCGCCTCAAGATTCTCGAGATCTTCCAGCACAGCCCGGTGCGCCATCTGACGGCGGAAGACGTCTACCGGAACCTGCTGCACGAGGAACTCGACATTGGTCTCGCCACGGTGTATCGGGTGCTCACGCAGTTCGAGCAGGCCGGTCTTCTGTCGCGCAGCAATTTTGAATCCGGCAAGGCGGTTTTCGAGCTGAACGAAGGGACGCATCACGATCACCTCGTGTGCCTCGATTGCGGGATGGTCGAAGAGTTTTTCGACCCCGAAATCGAAGGCCGTCAACAAGCCATTGCGAAGGAGCGTGGGTTCAAGCTGCAGGAACACGCGCTGGCACTGTACGGCGCCTGCACGAAGGAAAACTGCCCGCATCGCAAGCATTGATCTGATCTGACAGCAGGGGCGGCGCTTCCGCAGCGCCTGCCATGACGAAAGGCCCGGTTTGGCAGTGCCAACCGGGCCTTTTCCGTGCCGCGCGCATGACTCAGGTTGCGATCCCCGCAATCTGCTCGCCCGGCACTTCCAGCCGCCACGGTTCCGTCAATGCGATCTCATCGCAATTGGGCTGTTCGCCGCCGCGATCGATCACCACAAAGTCACTCACGCGATCGAGCGCCAGCAGCGGATGGTGCCAGACGCCTTTCGCGTAATTGACGCCCTGCCAGCCTTCGTTCCAGAACGCGCGCATCTGCGACACGTCGAACTCACCCGCCGGCGCGACGACGATCACGTAGCGCGCGTCGCTTAACGGCAGAAATGCCTGACTGCCGAGCGGATGCCGCTCCATCATCGAGATTTCCAGCGGCCACGCGCGTGGCTGTCCGCGAAACACGTTGATCAACGGCCGGCCTCCGTCACTGCATACGTCGACGGTTGCCAGATCGTGAAAGCGTTCGGTCGTGCCGCCGTTGATCGGGAAATGGCGGGCGCCATCCAGTTCGATCACATCGCCGAACGGCGCGAAGGCTTCGCGCGTCAGGCGCGCGATCCGCAGTGTCTTCATGACGGCCTCTCCGTTACTCGATCTCGCCCAGGAGACGCAGCCGCGACACGCCGCCGTCCGGATAGATATTGAAGCGCACGTGCGTCACGGGTCCGAGCGCGGCGAGCTGCTCGCTGTATGTGTGGACGTTGTCCATTTTCAGCGATTGCTCGGGCAACAGCACGGGCCAGAACATCGCCTGTGTGACGAGCGAATCGTCGGTGCCGCCCACGACCGTCGCCGCCTGCAGCGAACAGCGATCCGGGAAATTGCCCTTGAAATGCGCGGTGTCCACTTCGACGCGGCGGATCGTGCCCGGCCGCGCAAGCGCGACGATGGCCCAGTCGTTGCCCGGCTCGCGACGCCGACGCGTCTCCCAGCCGTCGCCCATGTTGACGCCGCGTCCTGGCATCAGCATCGTCGACGCCGGCCCGAAATGCTGGTTGTTCGCGGCGACGAGATACGCGCCGTTTTCGATCGCAGCGAGATCGATCAGGCTGCCGCGTTCGATATTGCTCCAGTCGCGCTTCGGTTGACCGTACACACGCAGACGCGCGAGGCCGCCATCCGGATAGAGATTCACGCGCAGGTGCGTGAACGCCCGCGCGTCGTTCACTTCGACGTAGTGATGCTGGTTGCCCTGCAACGTCGTTGCAGGCACGAGCGTTTGCCAGTCGGCGTTATCCGGCGGCGTTTCGCCATCGACGTGGCACGCTTCGATTGAAGCCGCCGGCGGAAAATTGCCGGTGAAATGGCTCGTATCCAGATCGACGCCGTGCACGACGCCCGGACGCGCAAGCCGGACCACGCAGTAATCATGACCGGTGGTGCGCTTGCGACGCGTTTCCCAGCCGTCCATCCATTTGCCGTGCTCGTCGTACTTGCCGGGGATGAACACCGCCGGCTGCGGATCGAGCATGCGTTCTTTCGGCGCGAAGAATTCGTCGCTGGCGAAGAGCGCCTTCGCGCCCAGACGCGGATCGGCGAGATTCATATAGCGGCGCGTGAAGGCGGGTGCGTTCGGGTCGAGGATTGGAGTAGCCATGATGTCAGTCTGTCCTTCGGATCGTTGGGTGAAAACCGGCGGCAACGTTGCGCGCCGGAATGATCAGATTACGTGCGCCGGTTCGCCGGCTGCGGACCCGGCGTTCTCATCGCCGCCCGGCACGAAACGCAGTTCGGCATCCTGATCCAGCACGCGGCGCGCACGCACCTTGTCGATATCGTTTTCCCACACGGCGACGACCACCGTCGCCACGCAGTTGCCGATCAGGTTGGTCAGCGCCCGAGCGATGCCGACGAACCAGTCGACCGGCAAAATCAGCACGAGGCCGAGCACGGGAATCGCAGGAATCGCGGAGAGCGTCGCGGCGAGAATCACGATCGCGGAACCCGGAATGCCGTGTGCGCCCTTCGACGTCACCAGCGAAACCAGCACCACAACGATCAGATCGTGCATCGACAGCGGCGTATTCGTGGCCTGCGCAATGAAAATCACCGCGAGCGTCAGATAGATCGAGAAGCCGTCGAGATTGAACGAATAGCCAGTCGGAATCACGAGACCGACGGTCGAATCCTTCACGCCCATCCATTCGAGCTTGCGCATGATCTGCGGCAGCACTGCGTCGGACGAAGCCGTGCCGAGCACGATCGACAGTTCTTCACGCAGATAGCGAATCAGCTTGAACACGTTGAAGCCGGCAAGCCGCATCACCACGCCGAGCACGACCGCGACGAATACGATGCAGCTCGCGTAGAACACGATCACCAGCATGCCGAGCTGTTTGAGCGACGCAACGCCATACGTGCCGGTGGTGAATGCAATCGCGCCGAGCACGCCGAGCGGCGCGAGCTTGATGATGAAACTCATCACGCGGAAAAAGACCTGCGCGAGTTCGTCGACGAGGCTGCTGACGCGTTGCGCTTTCTCACCGAGCAGCGAGAGCGCCGAGCCGAACAGCACCGAGAACACGAGAATCTGCAGGATGTCGCCCTTTGCGAAGGCATCGATAGCAGTTTCGGGGATGATTTTCAGCAGGAACCCAGCCGTGTCCTTCAGGCTCTTCGCGTGCTCCGTGTACGTGGAGAGCGACGCGGCGTCGAGCGAATGCAGATCGATGTTCATGCCGACGCCGGGTCTCGTCGCGTAAGCCAGCACCGCGCCGATCACGAGCGCGATTGTCGTCATGATTTCGAAGTAGACCACCGCCTTCAGTCCCACGCGGCCCACTTTCTTCAGGTCGCCGGCATGCGCCATCCCGCCCACAACGACGCAGAACACGATCGGACCGATCACCATCTTGATGAGCTTGAGGAAGCCGTCGCCGAGCGGCCTCAACGATTGCGCGAAATGGGGAAACAACGCGCCGATCACGATGCCCGCCACCAGCGCGATCACCACCCGGCCAAACAGCGAATTGAAAAACTTCAACACGGCTTTCTCCTGGTTCCGGTTCATCTGTTCATACTGGTCCGACCAGTACTGTTATGGCGAATAGTAGGAAGCCGATATAGTCGAGTCAAGGAGAGATTCGACGGGGTTTACCCCCGCGATCTGGCCGTCGTTCAGGCATGCCTTGCGCAGGTTAGTAAACGCGCGATGCACAGGTTCGCAGCGAGGACTACAATGCCGGTCAGACCACGTCCATTTCAAAAGTCAGATGAAAAACGTTCCGCATACCGTCACTGATGCCGCGATTGCGACGATCCGCGAAAGGATCGAAAGCGGCGCGTATCCCGTCAGCAGTCTTTTGCCGGCGCAGCGTCAGTTGTCGGAGGAACTGGCCATCAGCCGCGCTTCGCTGCGCGAGGCGCTATCAACGCTCGAGGCGCTCGGCCTGCTGACAATCAGACCCGGCAAGGGCGTGTATGTCCAGAGCGCGCAGGCAACCGCCGGCGGACACGCGTGGCGTTTTGCTGATCAATCGTCGTTGCCGGACACGTACCAGATGCGTTTCGCGCTCGAAGGCTTTGTCGCGCGCATGGCGGCGCTCGCGGTCAGCGACAGCGACATCGAATGGTTCGAGGACAACATCGCCGCGTTGCACGGCGCGCTGGCCGCAGCCGAACTCGACGAAGCGGCCCAGCTCGACTTCGAGTTCCATATGCGGATGGTGAGCATCGCCGGCAACGCGGCGATCGAGTCGATCCTGCGCAGCAGCGCGGACATCATGAAGGAAAGCCAGCGCATGCCCTTCTACCGGCGCGAACTCGTGCTGACGACGTATCACGAGCATCGTGCGATTCTCGACGCGCTCAAGGCGCGCGACGCCGACGCCGCAGGCAAGGCCATCGAGACGCATATCGCGAACGCCGCGCAGCGCGCCGGCGTGTATTTTCCGACGCCGCGAGTGTGACGGCCGCTGCGGGTGTGACCGCGTCCGCGGCATGGCACGCCGCGACGCCACGCGAAAGGCCATAAAAAAACCGCTCCGAAGAGCGGTTTTTTGTTCCTGCCAGACGCGGGTCACGCGATAAATGACTTCGCGCCTTACTTCGCGTTTGCCAACGCCACAGCCGTATCCAGCATGCGGTTCGAGAAGCCCCATTCGTTGTCGTACCAGCTGGACACCTTCACGAGACGACCCGACACCTTCGTCAGCGTCGAATCGAACGTCGACGAAGCCGGGTTGTGGTTGAAGTCGATCGACACCAGCGGTGCGGCGTTGTAGCCGAGGATGCCCTTCAGCGCGCCTTCCGATGCTTCCTTCATGATCGCGTTCACTTCTTCGACCGTCGTGTCGCGCTTCGCGATAAACGACAGGTCGACGATCGACACGTTGATCGTCGGGACGCGGATTGCGTAGCCATCCAGCTTGCCGTTCAGTTCCGGTAGCACGAGGCCAACCGCCGATGCGGCGCCCGTCTTCGTCGGGATCTGGCTGTGCGTCGCCGAGCGCGCGCGGCGCAGGTCTTCGTGATACACGTCCGTCAGAACCTGGTCGTTCGTGTACGCGTGAATCGTCGTCATCAGGCCGTTTTCGAGGCCGATCCTGTCATTCAGCGGTTTGACCAGCGGGGCCAGGCAGTTCGTCGTGCACGATGCATTCGAGATGACCGTGTCCGATGCCTTCAGGACGTGATGGTTCACGCCGTAGACGATCGTCGCGTCGACATCCTTGCCGCCCGGCGCCGAGATGATCACCTTCTTCGCGCCAGCCTTGATGTGCGCGCCCGCCTTTTCCTTGGTCGTGAAAAAGCCCGTGCATTCCATCACGACGTCGACCTTGAGTTCGGCCCACGGCAGTTCAGCCGGGTTACGGACAGCCAGCACGCGGATCTTGTCGCCGTTCACGACGAGGTTCTCGCCGTCCACCTTCACTTCGCCCGGGAACTTGCCGTGCGCCGTGTCGTACTGCGTCAGGTGGGCGTTGGTGTTGGCATCGCCGAGATCGTTGATGGCGACGATTTCGATATCGTGCTTCTTGCCGTTTTCATAGAAGGCGCGCAGCGTGTTGCGGCCGATCCGGCCGTAGCCGTTGATTGCGACGCGAATCGTCATGTTCTATCTCCTGATTCCTGATGGCTAAAAAAATACGTTCGATGCAGGGGGTTCCGCCGCCGCGCCCACCCTGCACGCGTGCGACAGAACGAAATGCCAGCGTCAGCCGAGCGTCTTCTTCGCCGTTTCCACGACGTGGTCGACCGTAAAGCCGAAGAACGGGAACAGCACGTTGGCCGGTGCGGACTCGCCGAACACGTCGATGCCAACCACGCCGCCTTCGAGGCCGACATACTTGCGCCAGAAATCGGTCACGCCCGCTTCGATCGCGACGCGGCGCACGCCCTGCGGCAGCACGCGCTCACGGTACGCAGCGTCCTGCTTGTCGAACACCGTGGTGGACGGCATCGACACGACGCGTGCCGCAATGCCGGCTTGCGCCAGCGGCTCGACGGCCTTCATCGCCAGTTCGACTTCCGAGCCGGTCGCGATCAGGATGATCTTGCGCGCGGGGATGTCGTCGTTCCAGTCGCGCAGCACGTAGCCGCCCTTCGCGATGTTCGCGATCTGCGCATCCGTACGTTCCGAGAACGCGAGGTTCTGGCGGGTGAAGATCAGGCACGACGGACCGTGGTGCTCGACTGCCTGCGTCCACGACACTGCCGTTTCGACGGTATCCGCCGGACGCCACACTTCCATATGCGGAATCAGACGCAGGCTCGACACGTGCTCGATCGACTGATGCGTCGGACCGTCTTCGCCGAGGCCGATCGAATCGTGCGTGAACACGAAGATCGACGGCGCTTTCATCAGCGAGGCGACGCGCAGCGCGTTGCGGCTGTAATCGGAGAACGTGAGGAACGTGCCGCCGAACACCTTGAAGCCACCGTGTGCAGCGATGCCGTTGATCGCCGCGCTCATGCCGAATTCGCGCACGCCATAGTTCACGTAGTTGCCGGCGGCGCCATTTTCGCCGACGCGCACGTACTTCGCCGCCTTCCAGTTGGTCAGGTTCGAACCGGTCAGGTCAGCCGAGCCGCCGAGCAGTTCCGGCAGCACGACCGACAACCCTTCGATGGTCTGCTGCGAAGCCTTGCGGGTCGCGACGGTTTCAGCGCGCTCGTTGGCGCCGGCGATGATTGCCTTCGCCTTTTCGGCCCAGTCAGCCGGCAGATGCTTCGACGTGCGGCGTTCGAATTCGGCGGCTTCCTGCGGATACTTCGCACGGTACGCGGCGAACGCCTTGTCCCATTCGCCTTCGACCTTCGCGCCCGATTCCTTCGCGTCCCACGCTGCGTAGACTTCCGGCGGGATCACGAACGGCTCGTAGTTCCAGCCGATCTTCGCGCGCGTGGCCGCGATTTCCTTGTCGCCGAGCGGCGCGCCGTGCGCGTCGTGGCTGCCAGCCTTGGTCGGCGCGCCTTCGCCGATCACCGTCTTGCAGCAGATCATGGTCGGCCTGTCCGACAGCTTCGCCTTCCTGATCGCTGCGTCGACCGCTTCGACGTCGTGACCGATGACGCCCGGGATCACGTTCCAGCCGTAGGCTTCGAAGCGCTTTGGCGTGTCATCGTGGAACCAGTGGATGACTTCGCCATCGATCGAAATGCCGTTGTCGTCATAGAACGCGATCAGCTTGTTCAGCTTCAGCACGCCCGCGAGCGAGCACGCTTCGTGCGAGATGCCTTCCATCAGGCAGCCGTCGCCGACGAACACATACGTGTGGTGATCGACGATCTTCGCGTCCGGCCTGTTGAATTCGTTGGCAAGCAGCGATTCGGCGAGCGCCATGCCGACTGCATTCGCGAGGCCCTGGCCGAGCGGGCCCGTCGTGGTCTCGACGCCCGGCGTGATGCCGTATTCCGGGTGACCCGGCGTCTTCGAATGCAGCTGACGGAAGTTCTTCAGCTCTTCCATCGGCAGATCGTAGCCGGTCAGATGCAGCAGCGAATACAGCAGCATCGAGCCGTGACCGTTCGACAGCACGAAGCGGTCGCGATCGGCCCACTGCGGATTTTTCGGGTTGTGGCGCAGATGGCGCGACCACAGCGCAACGCCGATCTCGGCCATGCCCATCGGCATGCCCGGGTGACCGGAATTGGCTTTCTGAACGGCATCCATAGCCAGTGCGCGAATCGCATTGGCCATCAGGGAGGTGGGTGCGGGAGACGAGGTCGTCATGTCGAGTCCGGAGAACGAGTCCAAAAAAGCGGGAGCGCAGGCAGCGGTCCGGAAGCTCGGCGGCCAGAGGGCTCCGGCGCACGATGCGGCGCCGGGAGACGCGAAACGGGCAGAGCAAACGGACAAGGCAGCAAAGCGGGACATTCTAGCAGATCGTCACCGTTTACCCGGCCGCAGACGGCCTGGCGAGCCAAGTTTCGCCTTGGGTTCGACTATAGGGATCGCTTAGGGTTCGCCGGGGTTTGCGGACGGAACTGGCGTCTGCTGGAGGCTGGAAAGCGGCTTGCGGAGTGGCGCTTGAGTGGTCGCCTGGGTTGGCCACCGGGTTGGCGTTCGGGTTGGCCGCTGGCTTGAACGTCGGACTGGCTCCCGCATGCGCCCCTCTATAATCGCCCCATCGAGAACTATCGCGCCGCATGCGCACCTGCCATCCGTGAGCGCCCCACTTCTCTTCCACCCTTCACCCGACACGATCTACGGCTTTCCCGGCGCTCGCCGTCTCGCGAGCGTGGATTCGCCGTTCCAGCACATCGAGGTGTGGGACACGCCGCAACTCGGCCGGCTCTTCACGCTCGACGGCCGCCCGATGACGTCGACCGGTGACGAGTTCATCTATCACGAATGCATGGTCCATCCGGCCGCGCTCGCGCACCCGGCGCCGCGCGCCGCGCTGGTGCTGGGCGGCGGTGATGGTGGCGCGGCGCGTCAGCTGTTGCGGCATCCGGGAATCGGGCGGATCGTGGTCGCCGAACTGGATGCCGAAGTGGTGCGACTCACGCGCGAGCATCTGCCCGAAGTGCACGGTGGCGCATTCGACGACGCCCGCGTCGAACTCGTGATCGGCGACGCTGCGCGCTATGTCGAAACGAGCGGTGAACACTTCGATCTGGTCGTCTTCGATCTGACGCCGCCCGATTCGCCCGCGGCCGGCCTCTATACGACGGCGTTCTACGCACAGTTAAAGCGCGTGATGACACCTGACGCCGTGTTGTCGCTCCATCTCGGCTCGCCGTATTTTCATGCGCCGCGCATCGTCGGTTTGCTGCGCGATCTGGGCGCGACATTTGCCGTGGTACGGACGCTGAGCACGTTCGTGCCGCTTTATGGATCGCAGTGGCTGATGGCAGTCGCCAGCGACACGCTCGATCCCGCCGCGCCTGACCGCGTGGACATCGCCGCGCGGCTCGCGGACCGCCAGATCGACGGTTTGCGCTGCTACGACGCAACGGTGCACGCCAGCCTCTTCGCCGCGGCGGATGCGGCGCGCGATAAACTAAGTCCATTTTTAAAGTCGTCGTGATGCCCGAGCGCAATGCGGAGTCAGGCCGGCGCGGGTCGCAGCAACTCGCACGTGTCTTGCGGCATCACCGCGTTCGCCCCGACGACCCGTCGATCCGGAGAATTCCTTGACCGCCCCTCGCCCAGCCGGTGTGCCCTGGTTGACCCCCTATCTGACGGTGCGTGATGCCCGCGTCACGATCGCGTTTTTCGAAGCTGCTTTTGGATTCGCCGTGCGAGACAGCGTGAATGATGACGGTGCCGTCATGCACGTCGAAATGACCTATCAAGGCCAGTTGATCGTGATGTTCGCGCCGGAAGGCGGATTCGGCTCGACGGCAAAGACGCCCAAAAGCGCGGGCGCGATTGCGCCGCAATCGTTCTATCTCTATGTCGACGACGTCGACGCTGTGTATGCCCGCGCCCTCGCTGCTGGCGCGAAATCGTTGAGCGCGCCCGAAGACCAGTTCTGGGGCGACCGCTTCGCCCAGATCGAGGACCCGGACGGATACCGATGGGCGCTCGCCCGTCACCTTTCATGAACCAGAGAGTCTTGCCCTGATGCCCCGTTTTTTCGTCGACATGCCGCTTCAATCCGGCAACGTCGTGCAACTTCCGGACGACGTCGTTCGCCATGTCCAGGTTCTGCGCCTGCAGACAGGCGACTCGATCGCGCTTTTCAACGGCGAAGGCGGCGAATACAGCGCCGGCCTCGTCGACGTGGAACGTCGCGCTGCCACGGTCGAAATTGCCGACTTCCGTGATATCGACCTCGAGCCGCCCTATCAGCTGACGCTCGCGCAAGGCATCGCCGGCGGCGACAAGATGGACTGGCTGATCGAAAAGGCTGTCGAACTGGGCGCATCGGGTTTCATACCGCTGACCACCACACGCAGCGTCGTGCGCCTTTCCGGCGAGCGGGCGCAACGACGGAATGTGCACTGGCAAGGCGTCGTTCGCGCGTCGTGCGAGCAATGTGGACGTAATCGTCTACCCGACGTCGTGCCCGTGAGCGAGTTCGGCGCGTGGCTCGGGACGTTATCGGACGCGCCTGCGGAAGGCGAACTGCGACTGCTGCTTTCGCCGCGCGGCAGCATCGCGTTTTCCGCGCTGCCGGTTGAGCCGCCGCGGGGTCGCGTCACGGTGTTGATCGGACCGGAGGGCGGATTGTCAGCCGATGAAGAGACGGCGGCGACGAATCAGGGCTTCACGCCGGTCGGGCTCGGGCCGCGCGTGCTGCGCACGGAAACCGCTGGCATCGCCATGCTGGCTGCGCTGGCCGCGCGCTGGGGCGGCTGGTAAATCGTTGTTCCGCGCGGCCTTTTGTTCAGGGTGTCCGTTTCCTGATGCCGAATCGATACGCGAAGATATCGCGGCACAAAAGACAAAGCCCGCCAGATGGCGGGCTTTGTCTTTATATCCTCAACGGACGGACGGCGACTCAAGCCGCCGCGACGACGTCACGCGAACGAGTAAAACACGCGGAACGCCACCTTGCGCTCGGCCCAGAACTCGGCGGCTTCGCGGAACACATCGAGCAGCGTTTCGCGGCCTTCCTTATCGAATTTTTGTGCCACCGGCAGCGCTTCGAGCACGATCACGAAGCCAGGTTGCGGACCGGCCTTCGCGACCAGATCGGTCAGGCAATCGTACAGCGCGTCGTAATTCTTGCCGAAGTGCTTGGGAAACATGAACGACGTCGCAATCGTTTCCATCACTTCCTGCTTGCTTTGCGCGTTGCCGCAACAGGCGTAGAGAAAATGCTGCTCGAGCTGGTTCGCCTCGTCAGCAAGATCCTGCACGCGAAACGCGCGGATCGACTGTACGATGTTCGGTCGTACGGTCTTGAAAAGACTCATGGGGCCCTCGTTCGATGAAAGCACAGTGCTGGCTTCGCTCTGGGTATCCTGGCCGGGGCCGGCGCTGCGCATCTGCATGACGCGCTGGAACAGATTGCCGTTACCGGCCGCGAAAAGATCCGTCGCGACTGCCGAGTCGTGCGCGTAGACGTTGTCGCTCATGCTGTTCATCCCGATGTCATTCAACAATACGTTTAAAACTCGTGTAGTGGTCGTCGGAGTAATAACAGTTGTCGGTTTGCTGTAGCGGACCACCGCAGACAATGCGACGCGCGCCCCGATTGCGGGCGCGAGGCGTGGGGACGGTGTATTCGTGGTAATAACCGCGTTTGTGCGGCGACAGCAACCGCTCGCGATTGCCGAATACGATGCCGTCCTTCTCATACGGGTAAGGCCCGCCTGCTGCAATCAAGTTCAAAGTATTGACTGCTTCCCGCGGCAATTGCGCCACCGCGATAGTGCCCTGCGCCTGATCGGTGGACGGCGTCGGGGTATCGCGCGCGAAGGCGCCAGAAACGACACTCCCGCACAGGCTGACGACGATCAGGGCGGCTGAGAGCACGCCGTTGCGGAGCCACTTGCGCGCCATGAACCAGAATTCCCGCTGTTAGATCACGAGTTCGACGACCATGAAAGGTGTAAGGGTATCTCTAATGGTCCGTGGAATCAATGCGCGATCGACCAGCCGAAGGCTCCACTGAAGCGCAAACGCCCCACTGGCGCGCCTTCCGGCGGCTTTTGCCGCAGCCAAATTAATCCTGGCTCGAATCCGGAACAATCAGGGCGCGACCGGCGAGGACATCGAACGGAAATGGCGCGGGCTTGACGCCAGTTCGTTCGAGGGCACAGCCGGTCGGCTTGCCCGGACCGCAGGACACGGCACGGCGCGACCATCGCGGACGCGCCGTTTCATGCGGCAAAAATTACCGGGAAGCGATCACATCAGCGACCAGCAACGCCGTCATGTTGACGATCCGTCGCACCGTCGCCGAAGCGGTCAGCACGTGGACCGGCTGCGCCGCACCCAGCAGCATCGGGCCAATCGCGATGTTGTTGCCGGCAGCCGTCTTGAGCAGGTTGTACGAGATGTTGGCGGCGTCGATATTCGGCAGGATCAACAGGTTCGCGTCGCCCTCAAGGGTCGACTCGGGCAGCACTTCGCGACGCAGGTTCGCGTCGAGCGCGACGTCGCCGTGCATTTCGCCGTCGATCTGCAGGTCGGGCGCGCGCTCCCGCACCAGCGCCAGCACGTCGCGCATCTTCTGGGCGCTCGGCGCGTGGCTCGTGCCGAAGTTCGAATGCGACACCAACGCGATTTTCGGCTCGATGCCGAAACGACGCACTTCCTCAGCGGCCATGACCGTGATCTCGGCGAGCTGCTCGGGCGTCGGATCGACGTTCACGTGCGTATCGACGATGAAAATCTGCCGGCCCGGCAGCACCAGCGCGTTCATCGCGGCGTAGACGCTGCAGCCTTCACGCTTGCCGATCACCTGATCGATGAAGTGCAGATGGCGGTGCGTCGTGCTGATCGTGCCGCAGATCATGCCGTCGGCCTCGCCCTTCTTCACCAGCATCGAGCCGATCAGCGTCGTGCGACGGCGCATTTCGAGCTTCGCCATCTGCTCGCTGATGCCCTTACGCACCATCATCTTGTAATAGGTTTGCCAGAAGTCGCGAAAGCGCACGTCGTGGTCGTTGTTGACGACCGTGTAATCCTGGCCAGCAACGAGGCGCAGGCCGTAGCGCGCGATACGCTGCTCGATCACCGCCGGACGGCCAATCAGGATCGGCTTCGCCAGCTTTTCATCGACGACGATCTGGAGCGCGCGCAGCACGCGCTCTTCTTCGCCTTCCGCGAACACGATGCGCTTCTTCTCCGGCTCGACGCTGCGCGCGAGCTGGAAGATCGGCTTCATCGTCGTGCCGCTGTGATAGACGAACTGCTGCAGATGCTGTTCGTACGCGTCCATGTCCTCGATCGGACGGGTCGCGACGCCCGAATCCATCGCCGCCTTCGCCACTGCCGGCGCGATCTTGACGATCAGGCGCGGATCGAACGGCTTCGGAATGAGGTACTCCGGACCAAACGACAGATCCTGAATACCATAGGCCGTGGCGACGATGTCGCTCTGCTCCTGGCGCGCGAGTTCGGCAATCGCATTCACCGCGGCGATTTCCATTTCACGCGTGACCGTCGTCGCGCCCGCATCGAGCGCGCCGCGGAAGATGAACGGGAAGCACAGGACGTTGTTGACCTGATTCGGGTAATCGGTGCGGCCCGTGCAGAGCACGGCGTCCGGACGCACTTCGAGCGCGAGTTCCGGCAGGATTTCCGGCGTCGGGTTGGCAAGCGCGAGAATCAGCGGCTTGTCGCCCATGCGTTTGACCATGTCCTGCTTCAGCACGCCACCGGCCGAAAGCCCCAGGAAAATGTCCGCGCCGTCAATCGCCTCACCCAGCGTGCGCGCGCTGGTTTCGCGCGCAAAGCGTTCCTTGTCCGGATCCATCAGTTCGACGCGACCCTTATAGACCACGCCGGCAAGATCGGTCACGAGAATGTTTTCGAGCGGCAGGCCGAGATCGACGAGCAGATCCAGACACGCCAGCGACGCTGCGCCCGCGCCTGACGCCACCAGCTTCACCTTCGAAATGTCCTTGCCGACGACCTTCAGCCCGTTCGTGACGGCCGCCGCGACGACGATCGCCGTACCGTGCTGGTCATCGTGGAACACCGGAATCTTCATGCGCTTGCGGCATTCGCGCTCGACGATAAAGCAGTCCGGCGCCTTGATGTCTTCGAGGTTGATGCCGCCGAACGTCGGTTCGAGCGCGCAGATCACCTCGACGAGCTTGTGCGGGTCGGACTCGTTAAGTTCGATGTCGAACACGTCGATGCCGGCGAACTTCTTGAACAGCACGGCCTTGCCTTCCATCACCGGCTTCGACGCGAGCGGCCCGATGTTGCCGAGACCGAGCACCGCGGTGCCGTTCGTCACCACGCCGACGAGGTTGCTGCGCGCCGTGAACCGCGCCGCGTTCAGCGGATTCTCGACGATCTCCTCGCACGCGAAGGCAACGCCGGGCGAGTACGCCAGCGCGAGGTCGCGCTGGTTGATCATCTGTTTGGTCGGTGCGATCGCGATCTTCCCGGGAGTCGGGAACTCGTGGTAATCGAGGGCAGCTTCGCGAAGTTTGGTATTGGCGGGAGTCGACATAAGGCGGGCTTGGAAGTGCAGATTAGAATAGAAGTTCGACGCATTGTAGCGCCAATCCCAAAGCCGTTTCCTTCAAAAAGGGTACAACTGCCGCGACTGAAACAGCGCAAACGCCCGCTGTGCGGTGCAGCAAACGATTCGCTATCGGCCGTCTGGCCGGGTTTTACCAGCCGGACGGCCGAGTCGCCGGGCGGAAAACCGGACCGTACAATCCATGCATTCCCGTCGCGCTTCAAAGGCCTTCGGCTCCCATTCTGCCGTCGCGATCGTCGAGCTTCGAAACCGCGCTTCGCGTTCGCAGATGGACTTCAGGGCACGTTCCCGCTTTTCGGATTTACGCCATGCTTTCCGAGTTTTCGCTGATCGACCGTTTTTTTGCGCGCCGCGCGCGCGCCACGCCACGTGCACCGCTCGGCATCGGTGACGACTGCGCGCTGCTCTTGCCGCGCGCCGGCGAGATGCTGGCGATTTCGACGGATATGCTGGTCGAAGGTCGCCACTTTCTTCCTGACGTCGATCCTCACGCGCTAGGTCACAAGGCGCTGGCCGTCAACCTGTCCGATCTCGCCGCGATGGGGGCGAAACCGCAGGCGTTCACGCTGGCGCTCGCGTTGCCCGAAGCGCGCGAAAGCTGGCTCAGCGCGTTCAGCGAAGGCATGTTCGAGCTCGCGGAGCGCTTCGACTGCGAACTGGTCGGCGGCGACACGACGAGCGGACCGCTCAACATCTGCATCACGGTGTTTGGCGAAGTGCCGCACCAGCACGCGCTGCGCCGCGACGCGGCGCAGCCCGGCGACGACATCTGGATCTCCGGAACGCTCGGCGACGCGCGTGCCGGGCTCGGCGTATCGCGTGGCGAATGGTCAGTTGAAAACGATGACGCCGCGGCATTTCGCCGGGCGCTTGAGCGCCCGGAACCGCGCGTCGCGCTCGGCCTCGCGCTGCGCGGCCACGCGCGGGCTGCGCTCGACATATCGGACGGGCTCGCGGGCGATCTGCTGCACATCCTCGAGCGCTCGCGCGTGAACGCGAGCGTCGACATCGACGCTGTGCCGCGCTCAGCCGCGCTTCGCCGGCTAACCGCCGACGCGCAGCGCCGCTGCACGCTTGCCGGCGGCGACGACTACGAACTGTGCTTCACCGCACCGCGGTCCGCGCGCACTGCAATTGAAGCTGCGGGTAAAACCGTTGATGTGCCCGTGACGCGCATCGGTACAATAAGCGCTCTCCGGACCGGCGAACCTGCGATCACGTGGCACGACGCAGCGGGTACGCCGCTCACTTTGACGTTGCAAGGCTTCGATCATTTCCATGCAGACTGAACCGCCGCTCGGCCCCGTCGACGACCTCACGCCCACTCCCGATCCGCGCGCCCCCCGGCCGCGCCGCGCGACTGCACGCTTCATGCTGTCGCATCCCTTGCATCTGATCTCGCTGGGCTTCGGCAGCGGACTGTCGCCGATTGCACCGGGCACGTTCGGCACGCTGTTCGCGTGGGCGTCGTTCGCGGCGTTCAATCACTATCTGACTGTGATCGAGTGGGGCATCCTGATCGCGGTCGGCTTTTTCGCCGGCATCGGCATTACGGGTTTCACCGCAAAACGGCTTGGCATTGAAGATCCGTCGCCCGTTGTGTGGGACGAGATCGTCGCGTTCTGGCTCGTGCTGCTGATGGTCACGCCGGTCACGTTCACCGGGCAGTTGTGGGCGTTCATCGTGTTCCGCTTTTTCGACATGGTGAAGCCGCCGCCCATCCGCTATTTCGATCGCAAACTGAAAGGTGGTTTCGGCATCATGTTCGATGACCTCGTCGCTGCGTTCTTCACGCTGCTCGTGATCGCGCTGTGGCGCATGTCGGTCTGACCGACGCACGTTACCGGACACACGTATGGCTACCGATTCCGTCGTCCATCAACTTGCGATCCGCGTGGGCAACCGTTTGCGCGACGAACGGCTGATGCTCGCGACGGCCGAATCCTGCACAGGCGGCATGGTCGCGACAGCCATGACGGACATCTCCGGCAGCAGCGGCTGGTTCGAACGGGGCTTTGTCACATATTCCAACCAGGCGAAGAGCGAAATGATCGGCGTGCCCGCCGACCTGATCGACAAGCACGGCGCGGTGAGTGAACCCGTCGCACGCGCGATGGCGGAAGGCGCGTTGCGCAATAGTCGCGCGCAGGTGTCGCTGGCAATCACCGGGGTCGCGGGGCCTGGCGGCGGCACGGAAACGAAACCAGTCGGGATGGTCTCGTTCAGCTGGACGAACCGCCTGCATACGAAGGTCGAGACGGTCGTGTTCAAGGGTGACCGCGACAGGATCCGCGTGCAGGCGGCTGCGCACGCATTGCGTGGTGTGCTCCTGCTGCTCGATGAGCAGGAACGTTAGCCTTTCTTTTCTCCACAAACGATACGACCCACACGATCCAGATGACGCCTCCCGCTACCGATAAAGACGAACTGATCCGCCGTTTCGGGCTTCAGCCTCATCCTGAAGGCGGGTTTTTCCGCGAGACGTATCGCTCGAAAGCGGGGGTCGCGAGGCAGGGTTCGGACGAGACGCGATCAGCGTCGACCGCAATCTACTATCTGCTCGCTGATGGTGCCCATTCGGCATGGCACCGGATCAAGTCCGACGAAGTCTGGCATTTTTATGCCGGTGAGCCGATGTACGTTCACGTGCTCGACGAAGCCGGGCACCTGACGTCGCACCGGCTCGGCAATGCGCTCACGCATCCGGATGCCGTATTTCAGATGGTTGTGCCGGCTGGGCAGTGGTTTGCGGCGGAATGCGCCGATCCGGCGGGTTACGCGCTGGTCGGTTGCACGGTGGCGCCGGGGTTCGAATTCAGCGAATTCGAACTGGCCAGCGTGGACGTGCTGCTGGAGGCATATCCGGCGCATCGGGACGTCATCGCACGGCTCGGACCCGACGCTCGCGTTGGATAGCTAACCCTCTCACCGATACTGATTAATCCGGTCCCGCGTCTCCCGCGCCGCCTTAGCCGCAGCTTCAGCGAAATCGTCACCCTTGCCCGCATAGATGATCGCGCGTGACGAGTTGATCAGCATCCCGGTGTTCGCGGCCGTGCGACCCGCGCGCACCGTCGCCTCGACGTCGCCGCCCTGGGCGCCGATGCCGGGAATCAGCAGCGGCATGTCGCCGACGATCCCGCGCACCACTTCGATTTCCTTCGGGAACGTCGCGCCGACCACAAGGCCGAGCTGGCCGCTCGCGTTCCATTTCTCCGCCGCCAGGCTCGCAACGACCTGGTACAGCGGACGCCCGCCCGTCTCCAGAAACTGCAGATCCGAGCCACCCGCATTCGACGTGCGGCACAGCACGATCACGCCCTTGCCTTTGTGTTCGAGATACGGCTCGATCGAATCGAAGCCCATGTACGGATTCACCGTTACAGCATCCGCGCGATAGCGTTCGAAGGCTTCGCGCGCGTATTGCCCGGCGGTGCTGCCGATATCGCCGCGTTTCGCGTCGAGAATCACCGGCAGCGCTGGATGATGCTCGTGAATGTGTGCGATCAGTTGTTCCAGCTGGTCTTCGGCGCGATGGGCGGCGAAGTACGCGATCTGCGGCTTGAACGATGACGCGTACGGCGCGGTCGCGTCGACGATGGCGCGGCAGAATTCGAAAATGGCATCGGGCCGGTTCGCGAGCGCGCCGGGAAACTTCGTGGGCTCGGGGTCGAGGCCGACGCACAGCAGCGAGTTCGTGCGCTGCCACGCGTCGTTGAGTGTCTGGATGAATGAGGACATGGTGAAAACTCGCGACGAGCCATTGACGGATGAGGCGCGTATTTTAACCGGCAGCGCATGTTCCGGGCCGGACGGTCGCACAAGTGGCGTCGCGCGTTCCCGCCGGCGCACCGTCATCGCCCGGCGATCACCACGACATCCCTACGTAACGCCACGTAACGCGGCGTAAATCGCCAGCCGGTCGTCGCCCCGACACCGCCAGCAAACCCGGAATTACTGCTTTCCATGCCCCCGCGCACCGGCCGTCGACCGCATGCCTGTCCGCTCGACCGTGAATGTAAACTGTCGCGTCAGACGCTCGCCGCGCGCAAGCACCGTCATGCCATTCGCCGCGGCGCCGCCCGGCAGGTTCATCGCGTTGATCGGATGATCGACCGGCTCGAAGCAGAAGAAATCTTTCGACGGCGGCGTGTACAGCACGTAGTAGTCAGTATCGGCGGCTATGGTGAGCGACAGACGCCGCTTCGGCCACACAACCGCCGTGCGTCCACTCCAGCCGGTGAACGCATGGTTCACGATCGTCTCGGGCAGCGGATACGCGACGCCGAACTGCCACGCCGGCGGTGCCGGCACGTGCCGCATCGGCAGCCAGTCGTCGTCGGCGAGCCACAGGCCGCCAGCCGCTGCCGACAGCTCCGTGCCTGTATCGCGCGGCAGAAACGGATGAATCCCGAGGCCGAACGGCAGCGCTTCACGCCCCGAGTTCTCAATCTCAAGCGTCACGATCAGCGTCGGGCCGTCGAGCGTGTACATCTGCATCGCGCGATAGGCGTATGGCTTGCCACGACTGCGATCGAGCGTCAGACGCACGCTCTGATGATCGGTGTCCGCGACCTGCCACGGCGCGAGCCAGCCATCGCCGTGAATCGGCAGCGATTCGCCGTCGCGATTGAGCGGCACATCGATCGAGCGCCCGGAAAAACTGAATTGTCCGCCGCCGATCCGGTTTGAATACGGCAGCAGCGGATAGCACGCGAGTTCGTTCGGATCGGTATCGCAGGCGACGTGACGGCAGCGACGGAAAATCGGCACGAGGCCGCCGTCGCTGCGATAGTCGAAACGCGTAACGCCGCCGCCGAGCAGCGGCGCGACGTCGAGCCGGAGTTGTGCGTTGGAAAGGGTGACGGACGCGATATCGCCCGCGACCGTCGTGCCAGTTGCGACGGCCGAAGTACTCGGTCCGGGCAGCACGGGGTTGGCAGCCGTGGCGAGTCTCGCGCGGCGCGACTGCGATGAAGACGAGCCAACGGAATTCGTGACAGTCATGTCAGTCTCCTGGAGAGGCGTCAAACATTGCCGTCGTCATCGACGGGAAGTTCTGCTGCGGGCGACTCGGCAAGCCGGTCGCCTCTATGGCGTCGTACTGCATGCTGCCTGATCAATCAATGTGTACTGCCCTTCGTTATTACCTGAAACGATCGACACAAAGCCCTCATCATCGCCGCGCCGGCACACCCTGAAAAAGCGGTTCCGGCAGGCCGCGCGCATCAGGCGTCGCGATAAAAACGCCACCTGCGCGCGTGTCTTTGACAAGCGCCGCTGCGTCGAGATCCACGCGCGCGCTCGTGATGTACAGCGTGCCCAGTTGCGCCCCGCCCAGCGCGACGCAACTCGGTTGCGCGGTCGGCACCGTCACGCGCGCCGTTTCGACACCGTCAGCGCCATATCGCACGACGCGCGAGCCACCCCACTGCGCGTTCCACAGGCCGCCGTCGCGATCGACGGTCGAGCCGTCGGGTTCGCCGGTCGCATCTGTGAGCGTCGTGAAAACGCGGTCACCGGAAATGCGGCCGTCGCTGCCGTATGCACAGGTGCGGATCGTGCGGGTCGGCGAATCGCAGTAATACATCGTCGCGCCGTCCGGGCTGAACGCAATACTGTTCGCAATTGCCGGCGATGGCAATGGCAAACGTTCAAGCGTCAGATCATGATTCAGGCGATAGAAGCCGCCGACCGTCTTCACCGGCGACGCCTCGTCTTTCGTTCCGAATACAAAACGCCCCTGACGGTCGCATCGGCCGTCGTTGACGCGCGTATTCAAACCCGGCTCGACGTCGACGATCCGCTGAGTCTCACCGGTAGCGAGATCGAAGAATGCGAGGTGCGACGCAAGACCAAGGAGCAGGTAATGCGGATCGGCGCACAGCGCGAACGTGGCGAGCCGCTCGGGCATCGGCCAGAACGTGCTGCGGCCGTCGCGCGGGTCGTAGCGCCACAGACGCGCGCCTTCGATGTCCGTCCAGTAAAGGCGTCCGCTGCGTGCGCACCACGTCGCGCCTTCGCCGAGCTTGCATTTTGCGTCGACGAGAAGCGCAGCCTGCTGTTCGCGCACCGCCACGCTCATGCCCAGCCTCCGTCGACGACCACGTCCTGCGCGGTCATCATGCGGCTGTCATCGGCGGCGAGGAAGAGCGCCATGCGTGCCAGATCTTCAGGCAGCAGTTCGCTGTCGATGCACTGGCCTTGCTTGATCGCTTCGCGGCCAGCATCGTCGAGCCACAGGCGCTTCTGCTTTTCAGTCATCACCCAGCCCGGCACCAGCGTATTGACGCGAATATTGAACGGCCCGAGGTCGCGCGCGAGACCGCGCGTGAGCCCCTGCACCGCCGCTTTCGACGTTACGTACACGGGATAACCACCGTTTTTCAGCATCCAGCTGATCGAGCCGAGATTGATGATCGAGCCGCCGCCCGCCGCCTTCATGTCGTCGACCACGGCCTGCGCCGCGAAAAACTGGTGACGGATGTTGACCGCGATGCCCGCGTCGAAAAACCCGGGCGTGACTTCCGCGATCTGGTGACGCTTGTCGTTCGCCGCGTTGTTGACGAGCACGGTGATCGGGCCGAGCTCCGCGCGCACGTCGGCAATGGCCTTGCGCAGCGCATCGATATCCGTCAGATCGCATGGCAAAAACAGCGGCTTGTGACGCGAGTCGCCGAGTTCGTCGGCGTGTGCTTCACCGGCGCTCGCATCGATATCGAAGAACGCGACGCGCGCACCCTGCGCCGCGAAGTGTTCGACGAACGATGCGCCGATCCCGGTTGCGCCGCCGGTGATCAACACCGTGCGGTCGGTAAGACTCGGATAGCGCGCGTACCTGCTATCCGCCTGACGTTCATTCGCATTGGCCGGAGACGACATCGTTCGATTCCTTCTCAAAAGCAAACATTAATCACGCGAACCGCGGTTCTTGAGCTGGTCCAGCAGCACGGCGGCGAGCAGGATCGCGCCACGCACGAGGTACTGGTAGAACGCGTCGATGTTGAGCAGGTTCATCACGTTTTCGACCGTGCCCATGATGAGCACGCCGATCACGACACCCGAGATCGTCGCGCGGCCGCCCAGCAGCGACACGCCGCCCAGCACGCACGCCGAAATCACGTTCAGCTCGAAGCCTTCAGCCGCATTCGGCTGACCGGACGTAATACGCGACGCGAGAATCACACCTGCCAGCGCCGTCACTGCGCCCTGGATCAGGAAGATGTAGACGCGCGTGCGTTCCACATTGATACCGGCGAGACGCGACGCTTCCGGATTGCCACCGATAGCCAGCGTGTTACGGCCGTAGACGGTCTGGTTCAGCATCACGCCGAACACGATAAAGCACAGGAGCGTCACCCAGATCGGCAGCGATACGCCGAAGAACGACAGGCCGCCCAGCGCGATAAACGAATCCGACGAGACACCCACCGCCTGACCGTGCGACACGATGAAGCCGAGGCCACGGACGATTTCCATCGTCGCGAGCGTCGTGATCAGCGCATTGATGCGCAGGTACGCGATGACCGCGCCGTTTACGAAGCCGATCACGCCGCCAGCCGCGACCGCTGCGATGATCGCGATGAACGTGTTGCCGGTTGCGTTCAGCACCATCGCGCAGAGCACGCCGGCGAACGCGACGATCGAGCCGACCGAAAGGTCGAAGTCACGCGACGCGAGACAGAACATCATCGTGCACGCGACCATGCCAATCTGCGAAATCGACAGCGCGAGGCCGAGCATGTTGTCGATCGAGAAGAAGTGGTCGACGGTCAGCGACATCGTCAGGAACATCACCACGAAAATCACGATCAGGCTGTATTCGGTGACGTGTTGCCACCACTTCTGCTTGTCGCTGGCTTGCGGAATCAACGCATCGGCGGCGCTCTTCGCGGCCTGTTGCGCGAGGTTTTCTCTGGCTTGCATTTGATAACTCCTCCCGTTCCCCACGGGTTGTCGGACAGGTAATGAAGCGATCGTGACAGGCGATCGTGTCCGGTGAAATTCAGGCCGCCTGCGCGGCGGGTTCTGTCGAGCTTTGCGGCAGTGCAAGGCTCAGGACGGTCTGTTCGGTTGCTTCGCCGCGCTTCAGCTCGCCGGAGATCCGGCCCTGTCGCATCACGACGATGCGGTCGGACACGCCCAGCACTTCCGGCAGTTCCGACGAAATCATCACGATCGCGCAGCCGCGCTCGGCAAGCTGATAGATCACGTTATAGATCTCGTGCTTCGCGCCGACGTCGATCCCGCGCGTCGGTTCGTCGAGAATCACCACTTTCAGGTCCGGTTCGGCCAGCCAGCGCGACAGGATCGTCTTCTGCTGGTTGCCGCCCGACAGGAAACGGATCTTCTGCCGACGGCTCGGCGTCTTGATCTTCAGCAGCTTGATGAAGCGGTCAGCCGTCTCGGCTTCTTTCCTGCGATCGAGGAACAACCCCGCGCGCAGATAGTGCCGGCGGCAGCTGATGTTGATGTTCTCCGATACGGTCGCCATCGCGACGATGCCTTCTTCCTTGCGGTCTTCCGGGCACAGCACGATGCCATGCCTGATCGCTTCACCCGCGCTGCGAATCCTGATCGTCTTGCCGTCGAGCATGATCTCACCGGCCTTCTTGTGATCCGCGCCGTAGACGAGGTGCATCAGTTCGCTGCGGCCCGCACCCACAAGACCGAAGAAACCGACGATCTCGCCGCGGCGCACCTCGAAGTTCGCCGGCTCTTTGAGCGCGTGACTTTCGATTGCCTTCGCCGCAAAGCGCACTTCGCCGAGCGGGCGCGGCTTGTAATTCCAGATGTCCGAGATTTCGCGACCGACCATCTCGCTCACGAGCGTGTCGCGGCTGACGCCTTCGAGCGTCGGATGTGAGGCGACCTTGCGGCCGTCACGGAAAATCGTGCAGGCGTCGCACAGCTGATAGATCTCGTCCATGCGGTGCGAGATGTAGATCAGCGCGCGGTTGTCGGCGCGCAGATCGCGCACGAGTTTGAACAGCACTTCGGTTTCGCGGTGCGACAGCGAACTCGTCGGTTCGTCCAGCGCAATGACGCGCGCATTGCGCATCAGCGCCTTGCAGATTTCGACCATCTGCCGTTGCGCGATCGACAGCTTGCCCAGCTTCGCGTTCGGGTCGAGATCGACGCCCATCGCGGCGAGCCGCTCGCGCACGAAGCGTTTCGCTTCGCGCTTGTTCACCCAGCCGAGCGAATTCGGCAACTGGCCAAGCAGCAGATTTTCTGCGACGGTCAGATCGGGCACATATTGCAGTTCCTGGTGAATCACCGCGATGCCCGCGCCGATCGATGCGGCCGCGCTCGAAAAGTGCACGTCGTTGCCGTCGATCAGGATGTGGCCGGAATCCGGTTGATACTCACCACCGAGAATCTTGAGCAGGGTCGATTTCCCCGCGCCGTTCTCGCCCATCAGGCCGTGCACCTGGCCGACGTTCACCTCGAAGGACACCCCATCGAGCGCGCGCACGCCTGGAAACACCTTGCCGATATTGTCAAAACGCAGCGTCGCTGACACTTCGCTTCCCCTCACATTGCGGACGTCTCGCGCGCACACGCAATCAGACGTCACGTTCACGCGAAAAGCCCTGTCATCCCTGTTTTGTGGGCACCCGTCGACACGTCGTGTTCGCCGGGCGCCATCTGATGCCCGGCCAGGCAACTGGATGCGTCATGCATCCGGCGCCCGGCCGCTTACCGCCTGCTATTGCTTACTTCGATGCGAGACCCATCTTTTCACGCACTTCACCGACGTTGTCACGCGTGGCGAGCATGCCGCTCGTCAGCGTCAACAGCGGCGGTTCCTTGCCTTGCGTGATCCACGTGTACATCAGCGTCGACGTTTCTTCGCCGTGGCGCTTCGGGCTGATGATCACGGTGCCGAAGAAGCCCGTCGGGTTCGGCTTCTTGAACTCGTTCAATGCCGATTCCGAGCCGCCGATACCGATACCGATCATGCTGTCCGCCTTGAAGCCGCGGCCTTCTGCTGCGCGCACTGCGCCGAGCACGCCTTCGTCGTTCAGCGCGTAGGCAATCCAGTGCTTGAACTGCGGGTTCTTCGTGAGTGCGATGTTTGCTGCGTTGAAGGCGTTTTCCGTGTCGGTCTTCGCCTGCGGCGCTGCGATCACGTTTGCCTTCGGGAAGCCTGCAGCAACCAGTGCATCGGTTGCGCCCGTCGTGCGGTCGTGTGCGGTCGGCAGCTGTTCGTAGGTCACGTCGATGGCGCCGACTTCAGCCATGTTCCAGCCGCGCTTCTTGATTTCCGCAGCCAGACCGTCGCCGACCTGCTTGCCGATGTTGTACGCCGAGATGCCCATGTGCGGCACGGCGTCGATCGGCTTGCCTGCGCCGTCGACGAGGCGGTCATCGACCGTCATCATCTTCAGGCCGTCAGCCTTCGCCTTCGCGACGATGCCCGGTCCGAGCTTCACGTCCGGCGTGCAGATGATGAAGCCTTGCGCCTTTTGTGCCGAGAGGTTGTCGATCGCGCTCATCACCTTTTCGCCCGACGGTGCACCGATCTTCACCAGCGTGAAACCTTTCTCCTTAGCGGCGATTTCCGCGAACTTCCACTCGTCCTGGAACCACGGTTCTTCCGGCTGCTTCACCAGAAAACCGATCTTCACCGGATCGGCTGCCTGAGCGGCCGTCGCGCTGAAGAGCACACCCGCCGCTGCAGCTGCCAGCGTGAGGAAAATTCTACGTTTCATAATGCGTGTCTCCTGACTGATTGGTAACGAGAAGGTGGTTGGCCGCGTCTTCTTTTGCCGGTTGTCGCGACACACGCGGCCAGTGCGTCGCCCGACTGAAAACCGTGTTCCTGCCCTGCCTTTTTGCCAGTGCTAGTCGTGATACAGCGCCGAGCGCCCGCCATCGACCGTGATACAGCTCGCATTGATGAACGGCGCTTCATCCGATGCGAGAAAGACTGCTGTCATCGCCACTTCTTCCGGGCGGCCGATACGCTTCATCGGCTGCAGATCCAGGGTTGCCTTTTGCGCTGCAGCCGGGTCCGGCTGACCGTCCCACCAGTCGCGCGTCAACTGCGTCTCGACGTAACCCGGCGCAATCGCGTTCACCCGCACGTTGCGCGGCGCGTATTCGATGCCGAGCGCGCGCGTCAGACCCAGCACGCCGTGTTTCGCAACGGGGTACGGAAAGCAACCCGGAATGATCTTGAATGCATGTGTCGACGCAATGTTCACGATGCTGCCGGCGCCACGTTCGACCATGCCCGGCAACACGGCGCGACAACCGTTCCACACGCCGTCGAGATCGACCGCGAAACAACGGCGCCAGTCATCATCGGTCATCGTTAGCGGGTCGCAGAATACGTTGATACCCGCATTGTTGATGAGCACGTTGAGCGGTCCGAATGCCTTTTCCGCTTCGCTCACGGCGTGTTGCACCGACGCCGGTTGCGTCACATCGGTTTGCACCGCCAGCACTTTCGCGCCGGGCTGCAGGCCGTATTGCGCTTCGATTTCGCGGGCAGTGTGCTGCGCCGTTTCGATATCCAGCTCAGCCAGCACGACGGCCGCGCCTTCGCGCACGAAGGCATGTGCGATCGCCGCACCGATGCCACGACCGGCGCCGGTGATCAATGCGACCTTGTCGGCCAGACGGTTCATTTCTGTGCACCTGCCTTCGCGATGCGCAGGCCGTTGACGTACGCCTTCGCGTGCGATGCCGTGACCGCCGCGCTCTGACCTGGCTTGTACAGCGCGGAACCCAGACCGAAGCCGTTCGCGCCCGCCGTGAGGAACGGACCCATGTTGTCCGGCGTGATACCGCCGACCGGCACGAGCGGCACTTCAGCCGCGATCACCGCGCGCCACGCCTTTACGACGTGCGCACCGAGCTGTTCGGCCGGGAACATCTTGAGTACGTCGGCGCCATTCTTCAGCGCAAGGAACGCTTCGTTCGGCGTCGCGACGCCCGGCGAGCAGGCCAGGCCCAGCGCCTTGGCGGCGATGACAACTTCGGAATCGCTATGCGGCATCACGATCAGTTCGCCGCCGGCCGCTTTCACGTCGTTGACGAAGCTCGGATGCAGCACGGTGCCCGCGCCGACGATGGCGTCGGCCGGCAGTGCCTGACGGATCGCAGCGATACTGTCGAACGGCTGTGGCGAATTCAGCGGCACTTCGACAATGCGGAAACCCGCTTCGTACAGTGCGCGGCCGTGGTCGGCGGCATCGACGGGCGTGATGCCGCGCATGATCGCGATCAACGGACACGCCTCGAATGCGGCGATCAGCCTCGCATGCGGCATGTACGGTGCGGGCAGGTTGATGTGAGGTTGCATGTCGATTCCTTGTGCGTTCGTGGGCGGTCGTCAGCCGGCAGAGCGGGTGGTCGTGCCGGTGCTGGCCTTCGTTCCGGCGGCAGCGACGAGGCCTGCCTGCGTCGCGATGCGCCACAGACCATGTTCCGTTGCGTGCTGCACGAGTGTGGCCTGGGTGCAGCCGAATTGCGCGAGTGCGAGCCGGTAGCGTTCGCACAGCGCCTCGTTGCCGATGAGCAGTAGCGACTTGCCGGCGAGCGAATTCTGCTGCTGCATGAGTACCGCTTCGAGACCGGCGAGTTCGTGGCCGATCAGGAGACCCGACAGATAGTCGGGCTGTTCGATCGATGCGAGTTGTCCGGTCAGGCCGAGCGTGCGCGTGCTGAAGATCGTCGCGAGTACGCCGGCGGTGCCGCTGTTGCGCGCGACGCTGACGCCGCGCAGAAATGCCTCGGTGTCGGGCGATTCCGGCGCGGTCATCGTGCGGCCGAGGATCGTGTGGTCGCGCAGCGCGGCGAATACTTCACCCGTCATGAAGGTGTGAAAGCGTTCGATACGACCGCCGCGCACGACGGCCCATTTCGCGTGCGTGCCGGGCAGGCCGATCAGTTCGCCTGCGTCGATCGCGCCGTTCGCTTTGCCTGCTTCGCCAGAAGCAGCAGTCTTTCCGGCGAGCGCGCCGAAAATCTGCGTTTCTTCGCCGCGCATGACGTTCGGCAACTCGCCGCGTTGCAGGACACCCGGCACGATATGGATCGTGAGACCGCGGGCGGTCTTGACGCGCACGATGCCGGCGACGAGCGAATCCGCGTCGGCGGGCGCATCGACGTACGGCGCTTCGGTCCAGCCCTGCGCGCTGCCGACCATGCCCGCCGCGACGACCGGCAGATCTGGACACTGGTCGAGCCAGGCACCGCAGGCGGCGTCGAACGCGGCATCGAAGCCGCCATCGACGGCCGGACGCGGCAGGTTCATGATGCCGGCCGACGAAGCGCACGTCGCCAGCACATTGCCGGCTGTATCGAGGAGATAGGCGCGCAGCGACGTTGTGCCCCAGTCGAGGGCGATCAGCGCGGCGGCGTTCAGATTCGCGACTTCGGCGACATCGGTGTGATGGCCGGCGCTTGCATCCGATGCGGGCGCATTTGCGGTGCGCGCCGCGGTCGAGGTGCTCGACTGGCTCATCGTTTGATCCTGCGCGTGGTCGGTTGCGGCACACGCCAGCCCAGTTCTTCCGAGATCGCGCGCGCTTCGCGCTGCACGACCGGGATCAGTTCATCCATGCGTTCAAGCGACATATAGGGAATCGTGCTCGCCACCGACAGCGCCGCGACGACCGCGCCCGACGCATCGCGTACGGGCGCCGCGACACAGCGGATGGAGGCTTCGTTTTCTTCGAGGTCGAACGTGTAGCCGCCCGTCGAGTAGTTGGTCATGCGCTGCATGAAGGTCAGCGCATCCGGGCGGTTGTCCGGTTTGAAGCTGACACCGGCGAGCGCGCGGCGCGACGCTTCGAAGAGCGAGCGCCAGGCGTCGGGCGGCAGGTCGAGCATCATCGCCTTGCCGATACCGGTCGACGCGAGCGGCATCCGGTGACCCACGCGCGAACGCATTTCGAGGCCACGGGTACCGGGAATCTTGTCGATGTAGAGGACGTCGTCGCCGTCGCGTACGCCGAGGTGGATGGTGTCGAGCGTCTGTTCGGCGAGCGCTTCCAGATGCGGACGCGCGACGGCCGTGAGCGGCATCTGTTCGAGGGCGATGGTGCCGAGTTCGATCAGCTTCGGACCGAGCAGGTAGCCGCCCTGAACCTGACGCAGATAACGCGCCTGGACGAGGCTGCTGACGAGGCGGTGGGTGGTGCTGCGGGTCGTGCCGAGCGCGGCGCCGAAGGTGCGCAGATCGCGCACGCCAGCGGCGGCGGCTTCGAGGATGGCGAGACCGCGCAGGAGCGTTTGCGTGCCGGCCTGTTGCGGCGTGACGTCGAGCAGCGTGCTGGGGACGGCAAAGGAGTCCGTCTGCGCGGCGGCCGATGAGGTCGATGGGGTCGATGCGCTCGCTGCGCCGTTGGAACGGGATGCTGGCTGAGCTGTTTGTGGCGCCTGTGGTTTAGGCGCGTCGGCCTCGCGCGCCTCTTCTCGCCGGTGTATCTCGGACATAGGTTTGCTCGTCTCCGATGTTTGTCTTTTGCGTCTGCTTTTTTGCTGCGATGCAGCAGTGCTGGCGCTTTTGGCCGCTCTCGCGACTCGTTGGTCTGGATTGTAGGGCGGTTTTTCTTGTTATCCAATATGTGAGTGTTGTGGTCATATAATGGGATTTTGCTTCTTGCGGCGCGGTTTTGTTTTTTTTCTTGTTCTGACTTTCGTTGGGCTTTCCTTGTAGCCATATCGGTCTATTGGCGTTGCCCCTGTGCTGGGCTGCACCTGCTTTTCTTTGTTCCCCAAGCGGATTTTCTTCGGGGCGTCCTTGCCGACCGGCGCTTCTTCCTGCGCGTCTTGAGCCTTTTGTTGGCCTTTCCTTGTATTCATGTCGGTCTATTGGCGTCGCCCCTGTGCGGGGCGGCACCTACTTTTCTTTGTCCTTGCCAAAGAAAAGTAGGCAAAAGAAAGGCGCCGAAAACTCGTCCGTTCCGGGGTGTGTCGCTGCCGGGGAATGGCACCCCATGAAGTGTCGCCCCCGCGCTTCACACGGCATGGGTCCGCACACGATCTGATCCCCCGCGCAGTACCGCTCGTGACACAGGGCTCATCCACCCCACTCCGCACTGCGTGCGTCGCGGACGGATTCGCCAGACGGCGGCATGGTTGCGTTAGCTCACTGCGCCGCACGCGCGCAGCACGGCGCAGCAATGACGGCGCAAGCCGTCGGCGGCGGAATCGGTCAGGAAGGCACGTACGCAAGCGCCCACGCGGAAGCTATGCCGTCGGCGATGTGATGTGACGTGACGTGACGTGACGTGACGTGAAGGTTATGCCGCTCGGCGACGCAACGCGGAGCCGGGTGGATGAGCCCTTTGTCACGAAGTGTGCTGCGCGGGGGATCCGATCGTGCGCGGGCCGATGCCGGGTGAAATGCGGGGGCGACACCTCATGGGGTGCCATTCCCCGTGTGTCACACAGCCCGGAAGCGCAGGCTTTTCGGCGCCTTTCTTTTGCCTACTTTTCTTTGGCAAGGACAAAGAAAAGTAGGTGCCGCCCCGCACAGGGGCGACGCCAATAGACCGACATGAAAACAAGGAAAGGCCAACAAACCCAGAGCAACGAAAAACCAGGCTAGACCAACAAAAAAAACTCACTGCGGCAGTTCAGCCGCTCCCATACGCCTGGCAATCACCCCGGCCCGCTGGGCCAGATACCCCGACCCGCGATGTTCGTCGAAATATTTAGGCCGCGGCAGCATCACCGCCAGCCGCGCCGACTGCCCACCCGACAACTTCATGGCCGAAGTCCTGTAGTAATAGCGAGCAGCGGCTTCAGCGCCATAAACCCCATTCCCCCACTCAACGGAGTTGAGATAAATCTCAAAGATCCGTTCCTTGTCCATCAACGTCTCAAGCATCCACGTGATGATCAGTTCCTGCCCCTTGCGGATATAACTCTTCTCCCGCGACAGGAACAGATTGCGCGCCAGCTGCTGCGTAATCGTCGAGCCGCCCGCGACGATCTTCCCGCGCGCCTTGTTCTTCTCCCACGCCTGAAGAATCGCGTCCGTCTCGTAACCGTTGTTATTGACGAAGTTCGCATCCTCGGAAGCAATGATCGCCCGCTTCAGATTCCGCGAAATCTGCCCGTACGGCACCCACGTATGTTGAATGGACAGGTCCGGACGGTCCTGCGAAAGACGCCACGCATCCGAGCGCATGAACGCCGTTGACTGCGGATTCACCACGTTCCAGATCGCGATCTGCGCAAAGTAATAAACCTGGGTCGCAAGCCACGCACACACGAATACCGCCAGCACGTAGAACACCCATCGGATAATCCCCGGCTGGCTCGCGCGCCTCGCTCCTGTCATCGTCGATGTCCCCCGTCCGATTGATACCGAAACGCACTCCGCCGGAATCAGGCCGCCGGCGTTTTCATCATCGCGCGCAACGCGGCCAGCACCGGCGCGCCGTCCGGTCGCACGCCGCGCCAGATGTAGAACGACTCGGCCGCCTGCTCGACGAGCATGCCGAGCCCGTCCGCCGCCCGCGCGCCGAGTGCCTGCGCGTGGCGCATGAACACCGTCGGCTGCGCGCCGTACATCATGTCGTAAGCGAGCGTGTCCGCGCCGAATGCGGCGGCGTCGCACTCGGGAAGCGCTGCGTCGAGGCTGCTTGCCGTCGCGTTGACGATCACGTCGTACGTATGAGGTTCGATTGCCCCCGCGCCGCCACCCGTCAGACGACAGCCGGCTTCACGCGCCGCCGCGGCGAACTGCGCAACGAGTTCGTCAGCCTTCGCCGACGTACGGTTCACGATCGTCAGCGTCTGCGGCAAACGATCGAGCATCGGCAGCACGACGCCGCGCGCCGCGCCGCCCGCGCCCAGCAGCAGGATGCGCGCGCCCTTCAGCACGACGCCCAGATTCACCTCGATGTCGCGCACGAGCCCGATGCCATCGGTGTTGTCGCCGTGAATGCCGTCTTCGCGAAAGCTCAGCGTGTTCACCGCGCCCGCCGCAGCCGCGCGCGGCGACAATGTGTCCGCAAGCGCGTGCGCCTCGAGCTTGAACGGCACCGTCACGTTCATGCCGCGACCACCGGCTTCGATGAACGCACGCACGTGCGGCACGAACGCATCGACCGGTGCGAGCAGGCGCGTGTAGTCGACAGGCTCGCCCGTCTGCTCGGCGAATCGCGCGTGAATGAACGGCGACTTGCTGTGCGCGACCGGATTGCCGATCACCGCGTAGCGATCGCGCGGTGTGCCCTCGCCCGATTTGACGTCGGTATTCATCGTCCGGGTTCCGTCACGTGCTGTTCCGACGATGCCGCATCGCCCGCGACCTGGCCGTCACCTTCGAGGCTGTCCTCGCCATCCGCGTCAGTCGAACCATCGGCCTCGGCCTGCGCTTCGGCTTCGCTTTCGGCGGAATCGTCGGCGGCGTCGATCAGTTCTTCTTCGCCTTCGTCGGCTTCGTCAACCTCTTCCGCTTCGGCGGCGCCGGTGCCGCTCGTGACCTGCGGCGCATCCAGCACGTGCAGCAGACGCACCGACGCTTCCACCGTCAGTTCATCCAGCGACATCACTTCCATCAGCAGTTTCGTACCGCGTGCATGCACGCCGAGTCCCGGCACATGCAGCAGCAGCGGGATCTCGTCGAGGCGCACCAGATCGCCCTTCACCACCGAAGCCACCACCTGCTTCTTCTCTTCCTGACGCAGCCAGCGCAGACACCAGAAGTACTCCATCCGGCGCTGGTGATCGGCATACGCCGTATAGGTGTCGTCGAAGCCCTGAACGACGGCGAACAGATCCGCGTCCTTCGGCTTGAATGGCGCTGCGAGCTTCGCCGTCACGCCGTGCTGCACGCATGCGAGCAACTGCCACTGATTGACGAGATCGACATACCGGCGCAGCGGCGACGTGCTCCACGCATATTGCGCGACGCCAAGGCCTTCGTGCGGCGCGGCGGACGTCTGCATACGCGTGCGCTTCGGGCCCGTCGGCGCACCAAAGGCGCGCTGCGAGCGATAGATGCCCGGCACGCCGTGGTCGTGCAAAAAGGCGCCCCACGACGAGTTCGCGAGAATCGCCAGTTCGGCGACGATCGTATCGAGCGGTGAACCGCGACGGCGCGGCGTGATCGTCACGTGCTCGCCTTCAACATAGAAGTTGAAGTCGGTATTGCGCTGCACTTCACGCTTCAGACCATACCCGGCCCGCGCCTGCTGACGCTTTTCGAAGAGCGCCTGCGCGAACGGCCACAACACCGCGATGTCGTCCTTGTGTGGATACTCGCCCGTGCCTGCGGCGAGCGATTCTTCGGTCACCAGTTCATCGAGCGTGTTGTGTCGCAGGTTGTTCTTCACGAACACGCGCTCGGCGCGCGTCTCGCTCGCGACAATATCCAGCGTCTCGCGATTCACGATCACATACAGCGACAACGCCGGACGCAAACCGCCTTCCTTCAGCGTGAACGCGTCGACAACGTCGTCGGGCAGCATCGTGATCTTGTCGCCCGGCATGTAGACCGTCGACAGACGCCCGCGAGCGATCGCATCGACCGCATCGCCGCGCCCGATCCCGAGCGCCGGCGCCGCGATGTGCACACCGATCCGGACGCGGCCATCCGACAGATGCTCGACGGAAAATGCGTCGTCGATTTCGGTGGTGGTGATGTCGTCGATCGAGAAGGCTTCGACTTCGGCTTCCGGCAGATCGTCCGGCAACGCACCGACGGTGACCGGCGGGAAACCGGTGCCATGCGGGAAAAACTCGGAGAGAAAGCGCGCTTCATGCAGCGCGCGCGCCGACGGAATGCCGCCGCAGTCGAGCATCAGACGCGCCATCGAAATGCCGCGCGCCGCCGCAGCTGCTTCGAGCGCCTTATATTCGATCGTGTTCTTGTCAGGCTTCGTCAAGAGACCCAGCGCCTTGCCCGCGAGCGATTCCGGCAGACGCCCCGCCTTCAGTTCGTCCTCGAGACCGGCCTGCACCAGCGCCTGCTGGCGCTTGCGCTCCAGACCGGCGAGCGCCATCTGCAGCTGTTCCTGCGGCGCGCGCTGATACTGCCCGCGACCCTTGCGGCGGAAATACACCGGCGCGCCGTGCATGCGCAACACGAGCGCCGCGCGTTCGACCGCGCCGAACGACTCGCCGTAATACTCCTTCGCGAGCGTCGCGAAGGCGAACTCGTCTTCCGGCGCGCATTCCCACAGGAAATCGAGGTCGATTTCCTGTGCGGCGGCGTCGGCCTGCTGCATCAGTTCGCCGGCGGCGGGCTTTTCGAATTCGATCAGGACATCCTTCGCGCGCACCTTCGCGCGCCGCCCGCCCGGCAATTCGACCTGAAACGCGTCGCCCTGACGCGACAGCACGCTGCCCGCCTTGAAACTGCCCGATTCCTCAAAGAAAACGTTCACTCAGTACTCTCGTTCAGACTTCAACCGGCCGACGCGAATCGCTCGCGCGTCCAGCTTCATGTTCGTGGTGGTGGTCCGCAGCCGACGCTCCTTTTGCCGAAGCGCCCGCGGATCAGGAAATCATGCCGCCTCGCGCGGCGCTGGCGGCTGTGCATCGCAAAATGCGAGCACGTCGTCGACATAGTGGGGAAATTCGCTGATTGCGTGGTCACTGCCTTCTATCAGTGTCGTCCTTGCGCCAGGATAGTGCGCAAGCATTTCCCGGTAATCCAGCACTTCGTCGCCCGTCGCGGCAATCAGATAATAGCGTTCAGGCCGTGTGATCGACGCGACGCTGAGCGCCCGCAATTCGTCCAGATGGCGCGGCTCGACGACGATACTGCCTCCGCCGTGCCACAGTGGCTGTTCGCCGAGATACTGGCCCAGATCACGTTGCGGCACGACCGCCGGATTCAGCAGCACCGCCGGCCAGCCGTGCTTTTCAGCGAGATACGTCGCGAAATAGCCACCCAGCGAACTGCCAATCACGGTGACGTCCTGCGCGCCCCGTACGACCGATTCAGCCAGCGCCACGGTTTCAAGCGGCGAGACGGGCAGCATCGGACAGCACCATTCGTCGCTGCGGCCCAGTTCGGCGAGCCGCGCCGCCATCACGCGCGCCTTGAACGAATTCGGCGACGAACGGAAACCGTGCAGATAGAGAATCACGCTGCGCCCCGCCGGCCCTCGGCCACCACATCCGACGAAGATCGCGCCGACAACGCGTCGAGCAGCTTTTGATGCACACCGCCAAAGCCGCCATTACTCATCACCAGCACCTGATCGCCCGGCTGCGCCGCCGCGGCAACCGCTTTGACCAGCGCGTCAATATTGTTGAACGCCTGTGCCTTGTCGCCAAGCGGCGCCAGCGCTTCGGCGAGATCCCAGCCGAGCGCGTCGCGGCCAGACGGCGCGCCGTACCCGAAAACAAGATCTGCATTGGCGAGACTTGCCGGCAGTTGCGCCTTCATGACGCCGAGCTTCATCGTGTTCGAGCGCGGTTCGAGCACCGCGAGAATCCGCGTGCGCTCCCGGCCAACACGCGTGCGCAGCCCGGCGAGCGTGGTCTCGATCGCCGTGGGATGATGCGCGAAGTCGTCGTAGACGGTCACGCCATCGACGCTGCCCCGCACTTCCATGCGCCGCTTCACGTTGCGGAACGTCGCGAGCGAATGCGCGGCCTGCGCCGGCGGCACGCCGACGTGGCGCGCGGCGGCAATCGCGGCGATCGCGTTCATCCGGTTGTGATCGCCCTGAACCATCCAGTCGACGACGCCCGCGCGCTCACCGTCGTGATACACGGCAAAGCGTTCGTCGACGGGCACGCCATCTTCCGCGGGCAGCGCCTGCCAGCCACCCTCGACGCCAAACCGCTCCACTTCGCTCCAGCAACCGCGCGTGAGCACACGTTCGAGCGCGTCTTCACGACCGTTCGTGATAATGCGGCCGATGCCCGGCACCGTGCGAACGAGATGGTGAAACTGCGTTTCGATCGCGGCGAGATCCGGGAAGATGTCCGCGTGATCGAATTCGAGGTTGTTCAGGATCGCCGTTTTCGGCCGGTAGTGGACGAACTTCGAACGCTTGTCGAAGAACGCGGTGTCGTATTCGTCAGCTTCGATCACGAAGAAGCTCGAATCGGTCAGCCGCGCCGACACGCCGAAGTTCAGCGGCACACCGCCAATCAGGAAGCCGGGGTTCATACCGGCATCTTCGAGCAGCCACGTCAGCATCGAAGAAGTTGTCGTCTTGCCATGGGTCCCGGCCACGGCCAGCACCCATTTGCCGTTCAGCACGTGCTCACCCAGCCACTGCGGGCCGGACGTGTACGGCAGGCCGCGATCGAGGATCGCTTCCATTAGCGGATTGCCGCGCGAAACGACATTGCCGATGACAAAAAGGTCCGGCTTCAGGTCAACCTGCTCCGCGCCATAGCCTTCGATCAGATCGATGCCCAGCGCTTCGAGCTGCGTGCTCATCGGTGGGTAGACGCCGGCGTCGCAGCCGGTCACCTTGTGACCCGCGCCGCGTGCGAGCGCGGCGAGACCGCCCATGAACGTGCCGCAGATGCCGAGGATGTGGATGTGCATAAGCCTGTCGTGCCGCGCGGGCGTACTTTTGCGAGAGAAAGGAGTGCGCAGGACCGGTCTTTCAGGATCGTCTGCAAGGGACGCTATTGTAACCGACGCCCCTGTTACAGCCGCGCCGCGTCGTCGCTCAGGGTGGCCAGAAAGGCCGTCATATATTCTCTAGTATGATTGTGAGATGGTTCGCAAATCACATTTCGATCCGCATCGCGTGCGCGAGGAAATCGCCATGGCGGCTGCGAGAATGATCGCCGAAGACGGGCTGGACTACTCGACGGCCAAACGCAAGGCTGCGCGGCAGGTCGTCGGGGAGACGCGTGTCGCCGGCGAATGGCTTCCGGATAACGACCAGATAGAAGAAGAAATCCGCGAGTACCAGTCGCTTTTTCAGGGTGACAGCCAGCCGGCCGTGTTGCGGCGTCTGCGCGAAGTCGCGCTCGACTGGATGCAGCGTCTCGCGCCGTTCAATCCGTATCTGACGGGCGCCGTGCTCGGCGGCACGGCGGGCGAGCATTCGGACGTGCATCTGCAGGCGTTCTGCGACAACCCGAAGGAAGTCGCCATCTACCTGCTGAATGCCAACATCCAGTATGACGTGTCGGAGACGCGACACTTTGCCGGGCGCGGCTATGTCGAGACGCTGAGTTTCCTGTGGCGTCCGGCGAACGAGGGCCGCGACGCGGAGCCGGTCGGCATCCACGTCGCGCTCTATGATTCGGACGACCTGCGTGGCGCCGTGCGCGCCGACGCACGCGGCCGGACCGCACGCGCGAACCGGCAGGTCGTGCAGGCGCTGGTCGCTGAGAGCAGCGCTGCTTCGACGGCCTCTTCTACGACCTCATCCACGACCTCATCCACCAACTGAGCAGACCAACGAAGATGAAGCGGATTCTGGCAGCACTGGCGGTAGCAATTCTGGCAGCGGGCGGCGGGGCCGCTGCCGGCTACTGGTTTCTCAACAGCGGTTCGACGCAGGCCGCGCAGACAGTACAGGCTGGCGGGGCGGCACCCAACCCGCAGAACGCCGTGAACCAGTTGTGGCTGCAGAATGTGACCAACGCCGACGGCAAGCCGCAATCGCTTGCGATGTTCAAAGGCCATCCGGTCGTTGTGAATTTCTGGGCGTCCTGGTGCGGACCCTGCGTCGAGGAAATGCCGGCGCTCTCACAACTCCATCGCGACTACGCGAAGAAGGGCATCCAGTTCATCGGGCTCGGCGTCGATTCCGAAAAGAACGTGAAGACTTTCCTGCAAAAGGTGAAGGTCGACTATCCGGTTTTCGTCACCGGCTTCGGCGGCGCGGACCTCGCACGCGCGTTTGGGAACAACGCGGGCGCCCTTCCCTATACGGTCGTTATTGACGCCAAAGGCAACGTTCTTTCGACAAAATTGGGCGAAATCCAGCCGGCCGAGCTGAAACGCACGCTCGACGCGCTTTAAGCCCATTATTCCGGAACGCGCCGAATTCTTCGCCGAACGCCTCTTTTTACGCGTAAATTAGGCGAAATTGACAAAAATTCGGGACGCACGCCGCTTGCGCCCCGCATCCAGGACAGCGCGAAGACCCTGCGAAACTAGACAAGTTTCTCTAATCAGCGCTAAAGTTCGCGCAATTCCACGGAAATAGAAGCGACCATGACGCGACTGCTGGTTCTGCACGGCCCCAACCTCAACCTTCTCGGCACACGGGAACCCGAGGTCTATGGGCGCGTGACCTTGCCGCAGATCGATCAGGCGCTCGCTGACCGTGCCGCCGACGCCAGCGTCGAAATCGCGTCCTTCCAGAGCAATCATGAAGGGGCGATCGTCGACCGGATCCAGGCCGCGCGAACCGAAAAAACCGATTTCATCCTGATCAATCCCGCCGCGTACACGCATACCAGCGTGGCGATTCGGGACGCACTGGCGGGGGTCGACATTCCGTTCGTCGAGATTCATCTGTCGAACGTGCATCGTCGCGAACCGTTCCGGCATCACTCGTATTTCTCCGACCAGGCCGAAGGCGTCATCTGCGGCCTTGGCTGGAAGGGATATCTGTACGCACTCGAATTCGCACTCGACCGGCTGTCCGCAGGACAGGCGGGCGCCGCGCGCGGCTGACTCCAATACACTAATTCAGCGCCGGACGTCATCGAACGCCGGCACTTCACGCATTGAAAGGGGATGCCTAATGGATCTACGTAAGCTCAAGACTCTGATCGACCTCGTCTCCGAGTCCGGTATTTCTGAACTCGAAGTCACCGAGGGCGAAGGCAAGGTTCGCATCGTCAAGAATGCGCCGCCGGTTTACGTGCAGCCGTCCGCCTCGTACGCGCCGCAGTACTCCGGCCCGATGCCGATGCACGGCGCGCCACTCGAAGCACCCGCTGCAGGCGTACCGGCTGTGCCGGCGCCCGCCGCTCCGCAAGGCCACGTGGTGACGTCGCCGATGGTCGGCACGTTCTACCGCGCGCCGTCGCCGGGCGCCGATCCGTTCGTCCAGGTGGGCGACACGGTCAAGGAAGGCCAGACGATCTGCATCATCGAAGCGATGAAGCTGCTGAATGAAATCGAATCCGACCAGTCGGGCGTGATCAAGGAAATCCTCGTCGAGAACGGCCAGGCGGTCGAATACGGCCAGCCGCTCTTCGTGGTCGGCTAAACCGGCGCATTCCGTATCAGCCGCTGGCGTGCGCCCTGACCGGCGCGCGCAACCGATCCTCTGAGGCAGCCGCAGTGTCGTGGTCACCCCCGCCGCGGCGCCCATTGATGAGTCGAAAATCCGCTATGTTTGAAAAAATCCTCATTGCCAATCGCGGCGAAATCGCGCTCCGTATCCAGCGCGCGTGCCGCGAACTCGGCGTCAAGACGGTCGTCGTCTATTCGGAAGCCGACAAGGAAGCCAAGTACGTGAAGCTCGCCGACGAGGCGGTCTGTATCGGCCCGGCGCCTTCGAACCTGAGCTATCTGAACATGCCGGCGCTGATCAGCGCGGCCGAAGTCACCGACGCCGAAGCGATTCACCCCGGCTACGGCTTCCTGTCGGAAAACGCGGATTTCGCGGAACGCGTCGAGCAGTCGGGCTTCGTGTTCATCGGCCCGCGTCCGGAAACAATCCGGCTGATGGGCGACAAGGTGTCGGCCAAGCAGACGATGATCAAGACCGGCGTGCCGTGCGTCCCCGGTTCTGAGGGCGCGTTGCCGGAAGATCCGAAGGAGATCGTGAAAATTGCACGCGCGGTCGGCTATCCGGTGATCATCAAGGCGGCGGGCGGCGGCGGCGGGCGCGGCATGCGCGTCGTCCACACCGAAGCAGCGCTCGTGAACGCGGTCAACATGACGCGCGAAGAAGCGGGCCGTGCGTTCGGCAATCCGCAGGTCTACATGGAGAAATTCCTGGAGAACCCGCGGCACATCGAAATCCAGATTCTGTCCGACTCGTTCAAGAACGCGATCTGGCTCGGCGAGCGCGACTGCTCGATGCAGCGTCGTCACCAGAAGGTGATCGAAGAAGCGCCGGCGCCGGGCATCGCGCGCCGCCTGATCGAGCGCATCGGCGACCGTTGCGCGGACGCCTGCAAGAAGATGGGCTACCTCGGCGCGGGCACGTTCGAATTCCTGTACGAAAACGGCGAGTTCTACTTCATCGAAATGAACACGCGCGTGCAGGTCGAGCATCCGGTGACCGAACTGATTACCGGCGTCGACATCGTGCAGGAACAGATCCGTATCGCCGCTGGCGAGAAGCTGGCGCTGCGTCAGCGCGACGTCCAGTTCCGCGGCCACGCGATCGAATGCCGTATCAACGCTGAAGATCCGTTCAAGTTCATTCCGTCGCCTGGACGTTTGACGTCGTGGCACATGCCGGGCGGCCCCGGCATCCGCGTCGACTCGCATGCGTATAACGGCTATTTCGTGCCGCCGAACTATGATTCGATGATCGGCAAGCTGATCGCTTACGGCGCGACGCGCGAGCAGGCGATCCGGCGGATGCGCATCGCGCTGTCGGAAATGGTGGTCGAAGGCATCCAGACCAACATCCCGCTGCATCGCGAGCTGATGCTCGACGCAAAGTTCGTCGAGGGCGGCACGAGCATTCATTACCTCGAAAACCGGCTGGCCGCGAAGCTGCAGGCCGCACCGGAAGAAGCGTAAGCAATGAGCTACCGGGAACTGATCGTCGAGCTGGAACGCGAGCACGCGGAGGATCTCTCCGATGCGCTGCTCGACCTGGGCGCGCTGTCCGTATCGGTTGAAGATGCGGACGCCGACACGCCCGACGAGCAGCCGCTTTTCGGCGAGCCCGGTCTCACGCCCGAACGCACCGCGTGGCAGCGCTCGCGCGTGATCGCGCTGCTTGCCGCGGAACATGATCCGGCGGTGCTGCTGGCCGCCGCGTCGAACCAGCTTGGCCTTGCTGCAACGCCGTCGTTCACCGTGCGCGAAGTCGAAGATCAGGACTGGGTGCGCCTCACGCAGTCGCAGTTCGATCCGATTTCGATCGGCGAGCGGATCTGGGTCGTGCCGTCATGGCACGACGCGCCGGATCCCGACGCGCTCGTGCTCGAACTTGATCCGGGCCTCGCATTCGGCACCGGCAGCCATCCGACGACGCGTCTTTGCATGGAATGGCTCGAGCAGAATGTTGAGAAAGATCAATCGGTGCTCGATTATGGCTGCGGCTCCGGCATTCTTGCCATTCTCGCGAAGAAGTGCGGCGCGAACCCGGTAATCGGCATCGATATCGATCCGCAGGCGGTCGAATCGGCCCGTCAGAACAGTGAGCGCAATCGGGCGGAAGTGACGTACGGCCTGCCCGACGCGTGCCCGGCCGGCGAGTTCGATATCGTCGTCGCGAACATTCTGTCGAATCCGCTGAAGCTGATGGCGTCGATGCTTGCGTCGAAGGTGAAACCGGGCGGCCGCATCGCGCTGTCGGGCATTCTCGCGCGGCAGGCGGACGAGGTTGCACGCGTCTACGAGCGCTGGATCGACATCTCCGTCTGGCGTGAACACGAGGGCTGGGTCTGCCTCACGGGAACGCGACGCGAAAGCCATTAGAATAGGCCTATCGTCCACTTCAACGCCCTCAGGGTTCCCGGCTCAATATGCTCCTGGCGACGCGCTGTCCCTTCTGCGAAACAGTTTTCCGACTCCAGCCGGCGCATCTTTCGCTGCGGCGCGGGCTCGTGCGTTGCGGACACTGTCACGAAGTCTTCGACGCATCCAGCAGTCTCTACGAAACCAGCGACGGTGATTTTTCCAACGCCAAACCGGTCAGTGCAGATGTCGCCTCGGCGTTGATTGCGGGCGCGGACCTGAAGCGGGAAACGGGTCCGGTCCCGGTTGCGGCTCCGGCTCCCGCAGCTACGCCGACGCCCGATGAGCGGCATGGCGCGGCGGCCGGCGAAGCGGCGCTTGCCGAGAAACGCGCGGAGCCGACGTTTGGCAAGCCGGTCGAGGCGCCAGCAGAGAAGCCCGTTGAGGCGCCGGTTGAGACACCCGCGCACGCTTCGTTCACGCCGCCTCCCGCTTCTGACGAAACGCACGCCTTCCCGCCTGTCGAGATGCCAGCGGAGACGCCCGTACACCTGTCATCTCCCGCGTCCGTCGAACCACCCGCAGCCGCCGAAACGCCCGCACCTGCTGAAACGCCCGCGCCTGTCGAACCGCACGCATCGTTCGAAACACCTGCGGCCGCCGAACCCCACACGCCGTTCGAAACATCCGCGCCCGCCGAACCGCACGCGCCCTCGCCCACGTTCGAAGACGCACACCGCCAGGCCGGCGTTGCGCCCAACTTCCGCACTGAGGCCTGGAACCCGTGGGCACCCGCGCCGGACGCGCTGATCGACGACCGTCTGCGTCACAGCACGAAGAATCTTCCGTATCGTCCGCTTTCCGAATCCGCGATGGCGAAGCTGAAATCCGCCATCGAACGCGAGGCGGCCGGGCGGGCCGCCCACGAAGGATCGGCCGCGACGCCCGCGCACGATTTCCCGACGATGCACGAGCCGGTGCATGAGTACGTCAACGGCCATCACGCAGCGGAAGAACGCGAGACGACGAACTGGCGTGCAACGGAACCCGCGATCGAGGAACAGGCCGAGCCGACTTTCGCGACCGTCCCTCCTGTCGGCGCATTCAATTCGGCGACGCATGACAGCGAGCCGCGCTTCAACCCCGCGGCACGCGAACCGTTCGCCACGTCGCTCGATGAACACGATGCCGAACCATTCGCCGTCGTTCGCGAGACGCGCGAGACCGAGCCGCGCCGGCTCGGCTGGCTCATTTTCGGCACGCTCGTCGCACTGATCCTGTTTGTCGCGCTGATTGCGCAGCTCGCCTGGTGGCAACGCGAGACGGTGATGGTCTACTGGCCGGGTACGCAGCCGCTGTTCGCGAAGGCTTGCGAGCAGTTCGGCTGCACGGTCGCGCCGCCACGCGATATCGACGGCCTGCAGGTCGAGCCGTCTGATCTGCGTCAGGTGGACGGCCCGCATAAGCTCGAACTGAAGATGCCGTTGCGGAACCGTTTCAACGTCGCGCTGGCCTATCCGGCGATCGAGCTCACGCTGCTCGACGCACAGAACAACATCGCGATCCGTCGTGTGCTGTGGCCGCAGGACTACGTGCCGGCTGGCACGCAGATTGCCGCAGGGCTTCCGGCGCGTACGACACAGACGATGGTCGTGCGTCTCGATACCGGCGATGCCGTCGCATCGAATTTCCGCGTGCAGATTTTTTACCCCTGACGTTCCCGACGTCGCCGGCGCTCGCGGCAATCGCGACGCCGCTGACGTCCTCGACGCCGTGAAGGCAGCAGTTACGCATCCCTCGCGCGCCCAGCCGGACCGGGCGCGTTTACTGTCAACTCTGACGTATTTCCGGAGCACAACATGAGTCAAGTCACGCTGGGTGGCAACCCGATCGAAGTAGCCGGCACGTTTCCGTCCGTGGGCCAGAAGGCGCCTGCGTTCTCGCTCGTCGGCAAGGATCTGAAGCCGGTCGCGCTCACCGATTTCGCCGGCAAGCGCAAGGTGCTGAACATCGTCCCGAGCCTCGACACGCCGACCTGCGCCACGTCGACGCGCAAGTTCAACGAGGCCGCGGGCAAGCTGTCGAACACGACCGTGATCGTCGTGTCGGGCGACCTGCCGTTCGCCGCATCGCGCTTCTGCACGACGGAAGGCATCGAGAACGTCGTCACGGCATCGACGTTCCGTGGCCATGACTTCGCGAAGGCGTACGGCGTCGATGTGACGAGCGGCCCGCTGACGGGCCTGACGGCACGCGCAGTCGTCGTGATCGATGAAAACGACAACGTCGTGCATGCGGAACTCGTCAGCGAGATCAAGAACGAGCCGAACTACGACGCCGCGCTCGGCGCGCTGAAATAAAACCTTGCCGCACGTGGGTTCGCGCCGCGCAACTGCGCGGCGCTTTCGCATCCGGGCTCGTATCCGGCTGCAACCACGGACTTTCGCGCGGCGCTCTTTACCCACGCTATTTACAGGAACGTTTGCCTTGGCCACGCTCATTTGCGGTTCGCTCGCCTACGACAACATCATGACCTTCGAAGGTCGCTTTCGGGAGCACATCCTGCCTGAGCAGGTCCACATCCTGAACGTGAGCTTCCTCGTCCCGACGATGCGCCGCGAGTTCGGCGGCTGCGCCGGCAACATCGCGTACTCGCTGAAACTGCTCGGCGGCGACGCGCGCATCATGGCGACGATGGGCGCCGTCGACGCGCAGCTGTACATGGATCGCTTCGCGAGCCTCGGTCTGTCGACGGAACACGTGCGCGTGCTGCCCGACACGTATTCCGCGCAGGCGATGATCACGACCGACCTGGAAAACAACCAGATCACCGCGTTCCACCCGGGCGCGATGATGCAATCGCACGTGAACCACGCGGGCGAAGCGAAGGGCATCACGCTCGGTATCGTTGCGCCGGACGGCTTCGACGGCATGATCCAGCATTCGGAAGAGCTCGCTGCGGCCGGCGTGCCGTTCATCTTCGATCCGGGCCAGGGACTGCCGCTTTTCGACGGCGCGTCGCTGCGCCGCATGATTGAACTTGCCACTTACGTAGCAGTCAATGATTACGAAGCCGCGCTCGTCAGCGACAAGACGGGCTGGTCGATCGGCGAGATCGCGAGCCGCGTCGACGCACTGATCGTCACGCGCGGCGAACAGGGTGCGCAGATTCATCACGCAGGCAAGATCGAAGACATCCCGGCTGTCACCGCGAAACAGGTGCTCGATCCAACCGGCTGCGGCGACGCGTTCCGCGGCGGCCTGCTCTACGGCATCGAGAACAACCTCGGCTGGGCTACGACCGGCCGCCTCGCGAGCCTGATGGGCGCGCTCAAGATCGAACAGCAAGGGCCGCAGAACTATGCGCCGTCGCGCTCAGAGATCAACGAACGATTCAAGCAGGCGTTTGGATACGACCTGCCGTAAATGAGTGGAGTGTGGGGAATGAAAACGAGTCGCCTGGTAGTAGCGGTGATGATCGCAGGTTCGCTGATCATGACAGGCTGCGCGTACAACAGCAGTTCGGCCGACGTCTACACGGCGTCGCAGGCGCAACGTGAAGAAACGGTGCGCATGGGCACCGTCGACAGCGTGCGCGCGGTGAAGATCAGTACGAACAACGGGCAGCCGAGCGGCCTCGGCGCGATTGGCGGTGGCGCGCTGGGTGCGGTGGCAGGCAGCACGATCGGCGGCGGCAAGGGCTCGATCCTGACGGGCATCGTCGGCGGTCTGGTCGGCGCGGTGGCCGGCAATGCGGTAGAAAACGGCACGGCGGTGCGTGACGGCGTCGAAATTACCGTGCGACTCGACAATGGCGACCTGCGTGCGATCACACAGAGCGCCACGGGCGAGATCTTCCGCGCGGGCGAACGCGTGCGTCTGCTCTCGAGCGGCGGCGTGACGCGAGTGACGCACTAACTGATCCCGATGATCCGTTTGCTCTGAGCAATGTCCCCTGAGTCGCGTCGGCACGTGTGTCGATGCGGCGATCTCACGCGCATGCCCTCCCCTGTGCATGCGCTTTTTTTCGTCCCTTGGGACGCACACGCATCGATCGCGCCGGTTGAGCGCGGCGAACCCGGCAATCCAGAACCCACAGACGAAAAAAATCCCGCCACCGGTAAACCGGTGACGGGACGGTGATTGGGTCCTGTTCTACCCAATCATCGGACACATCGTGATGTGCCTGATTACTGCTTCAGCGTCTTACGGACGGCTGCCAGTCGGAAACGGCCATGCAGCAGCCGGATTCAACGCGGTCTTCACCGTCGCAGCCGGCGCGCTCGATGCAGCAGGCGCAGCGGGAGCAGGCGCAGCCTTCTTCGCGACAGCCTTCTTCGCAGGGGCAGCCTTCTTCGCAGGGGCAGCCTTCTTGGCAGGGGCAGCCTTCTTGGCGGCAGCCTTCTTGGCAGGGGCAGCCTTCTTGGCAGCAGCCTTTTTAGCAGGCGCCTTTTTAGCAGCAGCCTTTTTCGCAGGCGCAGCCTTCTTCGCTGCAGCCTTCTTGGCCGGTGCTGCCTTCTTGGCAACCTTCTTCGCTGCAACCTTCTTCGCAGGCGCCTTCTTCGCAGCGGCCTTCTTCGCCGGTGCTGCCTTCTTCGCTGCAACCTTCTTCACAGCGACTTTCTTGGCAGCAACCTTCTTCGCTGCAACCTTCTTCGCCGGCGCTGCCTTCTTCGCTGCGACCTTCTTCACTGCCACTTTCTTCGCTGCAACCTTCTTCACTGCGACTTTCTTAACGGCTGCTTTCTTTGCCGGTGCAGCTTTCTTTGCAGCGACTTTCTTTGCCGGGGCCTTCTTGGCGGCGGCTTTTTTTGCAGTTGCCATCATTTTCTCCTTCAGGTTTTCAGATGAGAGTCAGTTCAAACAACACCCTTCGTCAAAACCCGCTTCCCGCGGACGCTTCTCAGGGCGCGCGCTACGAAGCGGGCTATTCATCGGCGTACGCAGGTGCAGCGCGCTTACGCTAATGAATGCGGTAAGGCGCGCGGTGCCATACAGCACCGCGCGCCAGATCTGGTCGGCGTCGGATTCCGACGCCGGCAATTGCTTGATCGAACCGCAGGCCTCGAGGCCAGCAGCTTTTTCCGGGGGGAAGTTTGCCCATCCCACTGAAGGGTTCGCAAAGTGCCTGTCATCGTTGTGGGCCATTGCCATCGAGGCACATGGCGCACCGGGCGTGCTTTGCATCAGGCGTTCCTGCTCCTAACCTTATGTGCCACCGACCACATCGAGCGGCCAGCGGCATCCCCATCAATTTCGTCTACGACGCGTTCCCGGCTTATTCCCAGGAGAGAGCGCCGCCTGTCTGATATTCAATGACCCGCGTTTCGAAGAAGTTGCGTTCCTTCTTCAAGTCGATCATCTCGCTCATCCACGGGAACGGGTTTTCCTCGTTCGGGAACAGCGGATCGAGACCGATCTGCTGGCAACGGCGGTTGCAGATGAAGCGCAGATAGCTCTTGAACATCGACGCATTGAGGCCGAGCACCCCGCGCGGCATCGTGTCTTCTGCGTAGCGATATTCGAGATCGACAGCCTGCTTGAAGATTTCGCGGATTTCCGCGCGGAACTCAGCCGTCCACAGATGCGGGTTTTCGAGTTTGATCTGGTTGATGAGGTCGATGCCGAAATTGCAGTGCATCGATTCATCGCGCAGGATGTATTGATACTGTTCCGCTGCGCCGGTCATCTTGTTCTGGCGGCCTAGTGCAAGAATCTGCGTGAAGCCGACATAGAAGAAGAGGCCTTCCATCACACAGGCGAACACGATCAGCGACCGGAGCAGCGTCTGGTCGGCTTCGAGCGTCCCGGTCTTGAAGGCCGGATCGGTCAGCGTGTGGATGAACGGAATAAGGAACTCGTCTTTCGCACGGATCGAGGAGACTTCGTGATACGCATTGAAGATCTCGCCTTCGTCCAGGCCGAGCGATTCGACGATGTACTGGTAAGCGTGCGTGTGGATCGCCTCTTCGAACGCCTGGCGCAGCAGGAACTGGCGGCATTCGGGCGCCGTGATGTGGCGGTAGGTGCCCAGCACGATGTTGTTCGCGGCCAGCGAATCCGCCGTCACGAAGAAACCGAGGTTGCGTTTGACGACGCGGCGCTCGTCTTCAGTCAGACCGTTCGGGTCTTTCCAGAGCGCGATGTCGCGGGACATGTTGATTTCCTGCGGCATCCAGTGGTTTGCGCAACCAGCCAGATACTTTTCCCACGCCCACTTGTATTTGAACGGCACCAGCTGGTTGACGTCAGTCTGGCCGTTGATGATGCGCTTGTCGGCGACATTCACGCGCGCTTCCGAAGCGGCGGCCGGCGCGGTTGCCGGCGAGGTTGCCTGAGCAGCAGCAGTAGCAGCATACGGAGCGACAGCGATGTCGTTCGCGAAGATGTCCTGAGCCGAGGGAGCCTGATGAGCGGCACGCGTTGCAGCCTGCGTTCCGACAGCCGGTTCCGAAGCGTTGCGCAACGCATTCTGTTGCGAAGCACTCGCGGGAGTTACGGCAGTAATCTCGTCATCCCAGTTGAGCATAAATGTCACCATCAATTTAGAACGGTTTGTACCATCTTTTCGTTAGCGATAAAAGAGTTCGCTCACGAAAAATCCTGTTTTCGATTCGCGTTGCGACCTGCATACAACACTTTGTTCAACAGAGTGAGTCTGTCGCTTCATGTGAAGCGATCGAAGCATGTGATGCTGAAGGTCTTTGCTTCATCGAAAGTGCCTCGTTTTGATGTCGCCTCAACGTCGCTTCGACGTCGTTCGAAGTGACTTCGAAGAGACCGCGAGTCGATCTCAAACTGAACATCGAGTTGATCATCGAGGCACTTCTAATCTGTGTCGCCTGGCTTGCCTTGCTGCGTTGCCTTCTCTGTCCGGCTACGCATTGCGTACAAAGTTCAGGGTTTCCTCGCAGGCGTCGATCCGCGCCGACGATGTTGCGATGCACGTAGCGCCCTGCGCGAGACGCGAAGTGCGGTGTGTTACTGCGCGGCCACTTTTCTTGAGTGCATCTATTTGTGAGCGGCAACGGCACTCGCCGCCACCGCTCACTTTCTGCTTCACGACCGGCTCACGCCGGCCGTCACCTCTGTATTACTGGCAAGCCTCGCACTCTTCGAAGCCCGGATCGCCCGGACGCATCATGCACACGGGGCCGTCCGCTTCCGGCGCTGCTTCGAGTTCGATTGCTGCGGGTGCTGCATGGGCCGCCGCCTGCAGACCACCCGACGAAGCGCCGCCGCTCGCGCCGAAGCCGCCAGCCGCGCCACCTGCAGCACCGCCCGAACCTTCGCCGCCGCCCGACGACACCGCGTTCAGCGCGCCGTGCGCCACCGTCGACTTCTCGACGTGCGTCGCCGCCATCGTGCGGAGGTAGTACGTGGTCTTGAGACCGCGCAGCCATGCGAGCTTGTAGACCTCGTCGAGCTTCTTGCCCGACGCGCCACCCATATAGATGTTCAGCGACTGCGCCTGGTCGATCCACTTCTGGCGACGCGATGCCGCCTCGACCAGCCACTTCGGATCGACTTCGAACGCCGTTGCGTAGATCGCGCGGAGGTCGGCCGGGATGCGGTCGATGCGCGACAGCGTGCCGTCGAAGTACTTCAGGTCGGCGACCATCACTTCGTCCCACAGGCCGCGCGCCTTCAGATCGCGAACCAGGTAGTCGTTGACCACCGTGAATTCGCCCGACAGGTTCGACTTCACATACAGGTTCTGGAACGTCGGCTCGATACAGGCGGAGACGCCGATGATGTTCGAGATCGTCGCCGTCGGCGCGATCGCGACGCAGTTCGAGTTGCGCATGCCGTACGTTGCAATGCGGGAACGCAGTTCGGTCCAGTCCATCGATTCGCTCGAATCGACTTCCACATACCCGCCACGCGCTTCGGCGAGCAGCTTCAGCGTGTCCTGCGGGAGGATGCCGCGATCCCACAGCGAGCCGCGGTAGCTCGAATAACGGCCACGCTCTTCGGCCAGTTCCGTCGACGCGTAGTACGCGTAGTAGCAGACCGCTTCCATCGACGTATCGGCGAACCTGACCGCTTCTTCCGATGCGTACGGCGTGCGCAGCAGGTGCAGGCAGTCCTGGAAGCCCATGATGCCCATGCCGACCGGACGGTGCTTCAGGTTCGAGTTACGTGCCTTGGCGACCGCGTAGTAGTTGATGTCGATCACGTTGTCGAGCATGCGCATCGCGACGCTGACGGTGCGCTTCAGCTTGTCGTGGTCGAGCACCAGCGTGCCGTCGGCCTGTTCCTTCAGGTGGGCGACGAGGTTCACCGAGCCGAGGTTGCAGACGGCGATTTCGGTGTCGCTGGTGTTCAGCGTGATTTCCGTGCACAGGTTCGACGAGTGCACGACGCCCACATGTTGCTGCGGCGAACGGATGTTGCACGGATCCTTGAACGTGATCCACGGATGGCCGGTTTCGAACAGCATGCCGAGCATCTTGCGCCAGAGTTGCGCCGCCGGGACCTTCTTGAACAGCTTGATCTCGCCGCGGGCGACCTTGTCTTCGTAAGCTGTGTAAGCTGCTTCGAACTCAGCGCCGAACTTGTCGTGCAGGTCCGGGCAGGTGGACGGCGAGAACAGCGTCCAGTCGCCGCCTTCGTGCACGCGCTTCATGAACAGGTCGGGAATCCAGTTCGCCGTGTTCATGTCGTGCGTACGGCGACGGTCGTCACCGGTGTTCTTGCGCAGCTCCAGGAATTCTTCGATGTCGAGGTGCCACGATTCCAGGTACGCACACACCGCGCCCTTGCGCTTGCCGCCCTGGTTCACGGCCACAGCCGTGTCGTTCACCACCTTCAGGAACGGCACGACGCCTTGCGACTTGCCATTGGTGCCCTTGATGTGCGAGCCGAGTGCACGCACGCGCGTCCAGTCGTTGCCGAGACCGCCGGCGAACTTCGACAGCAGCGCATTTTCCTTCAGCGCTTCGTAGATGCCGTCGAGGTCGTCATCGACCGTTGTCAGGTAGCACGACGACAGTTGCGAGCGACGCGTGCCCGAGTTGAACAACGTCGGCGTGGACGACATGAAGTCGAAGCTCGACAGCACGTTGTAGAACTCGATCGCACGTGCTTCGCGGTCGACTTCGTTCAGGGCGAGACCCATCGCGACACGCATAAAGAATGCCTGGGGCATCTCGATACGCACGCCGTCGCTATGCAGGAAGTAGCGGTCGTACAGCGTTTGCAGGCCGAGGTAGCCGAACTGCAGGTCGCGGCTGTTGTCGAGCGCGGCGCCCAGACGCTTCAGGTCGTACTGCATCAGTTTGTCGTCGAGCAGTTCAGCCTGCACGCCGCGCTTGATGAACTGCGGGAAGTATTCGGCGTAACGGTCGGCCATTTCGCTCTGCGTGACTTCCTCTTCGAGGATCTCGCGGCGGATCGTGTGCAGCAGGATGCGGGCCGTGACCTGGCTGTATGCCGGATCCTTTTCGATCATCGTGCGTGCCGCCAGGATGGCCGAGTCGTAGACCTGGCTCATCGGTACGCCGTCGTACAGGTTCTTCACCGTTTCAGCGACGATCGGCTCGGCGCTCACGGCGTCGCCCAGGTTCGCGCAGGCGGATTCGATGATGCCGCGCAGCGCAGCCATATCCAGCGGGCGCGTCACGCCGCCGTCGACCACATTCAGACCCGACGCGCCTGCAGCCGCTTCCGGCTCGTGGCTGCGTTCCTGCGTGCGCTTCTCGCGATACAGCACGTAAGCACGCGCGACGTTATGCTCGCCGCCACGCATCAGCGCGAGTTCGACCTGATCCTGGATGTCTTCAATATGGAACGTGCCGCCGTTCGGACGGCTGCGCAGCAGCGCGCGCACGACGCTTTGCGTGAGCTGCTCCACCAGCTCGCGCACACGCGCCGACGCCGCGCCCTGACCACCGTTGACGGCGAGGAACGCCTTCGTGACCGCGATCGCGATCTTCGAAGGCTCGAACGACACGACGCTGCCGTTACGACGGATCACCTTGTAGTCGGCGAAGGTTGCCTGCGGCGCGAGCGCCTGGCCACCCTGTGCCTGTCCACCGAACGGTTGGCCAGTTGGTGCGCCCTCATACCGGGTCGTCACGTTGTCGGTCGTTTGCATGTGCAAAGCTCCTGGTCTGGAATGGTGCGGAGAAACCGCGGATTAGTACGATCGCTGCGCCGCGCATAAGACTGGCGCGAGCGTAAGGGTGTGGAGAGTGGGCCGGCGAGGTCTGCTGACCGGATGCGACGCGGCGGACTGGACAACGGTCTTCATCATGCGAGTCGCGATCACTGGCTGTGCCCTTTCCCCGAGGTTGCCGGTGCAGCCGCTCTCATCGGCCGACACCAGTCGAATGTTTTTTTCAACGCCTGGAATGCATGCGGCGCCATGCTTGTAAAGCGGGGCGCCGCCAGACCACCACAACATCTAGTTCGGAAACCGATTCCTTACACAAAGTATAGTGGAACTTCCCGGCATCTCAAATTATTTTATTTGGCTGCAGGCGCTTGACTTTTGATGCCTCCAAGCCGGACGGGACCGCGCGGACAGCAAGGCTCCGCAACGTTTTGCGATGCGCGCGGGAAGCATCGGACGATGGCTTTATGACGCGGAGGAAAGAGAGAGATAGGGGAAATACCGAGCGGGCAACGCGCAATCGTGTTGAAGGCGTTGCCACTCGAAGTGAGGACCAGGATCGGTCTTGCGACCCGGCGCGATGTCCGAGTGACCGGCCAGTGCTTCGACCGGATAGTGCGCGACGAGCGCCTTCACGAGCGCGCTCAACGTCCGGTATTGCGCCGGTTCGAATGCAGTGGCGTCGCTGCCTTCGAGTTCAACGCCGATCGAGAAGTCGTTGCAGCGCTCGCGGCCGAAGAAGTTCGACGCGCCCGCGTGCCACGCGCGCGCGTCGCACGATACATATTGCTCGAGCGCGCCGTCGCGAGGGATCACGAAGTGCGCCGACACCTTCACACCACGCAGATGCGAGTCGTAATAAGGATGCGCGTCGCAGTCGAGGCGGTTCTGGAACAGTTCGGTGATCGCCGTGCCGCCGAACTCATTGGGCGGCAGGCTGATGTTGTGGACGACGACGAGCGTCGGCCGCACGCCGTCGGGGCGCGCTTCGAAATTCGGCGAGGGCAGTTTGCGTGCAGCGGGGACCCAACCGTCGGCATCGACGGTGAAGTCGACGCTCATCGTGCGTCACGCCCGGTCGGGCGCGAGGCGTGCCGATGCGCGTGATCGGCGCTGCAGAACGGCTGACCCGCGACGACAACGGAGTCGCTCTTCGGCGCGTGGACGCCGCACTCGGCGCAACGGATCATCGGCTCGGCGAGTTCCGGCGCTTCGGACGCGCGCTGCGCGCCGCCCGCCGCCGTGCCCGACGACGCAGCACCGGTTCGCGCGGCGGACGCCTTCGCGTCGGCGCGGCGCACGGCCTTGACGAGCCAGTTACCGACGATGAACAGCAGGATCAGCAGAAAAATTTGTCGCATGATGACGCTCAGACCACAGGACGGTGCAACAGCACCTCGAAAACAAAACGGCTGCCGACATACGCGAGCAGCAACGCCGCGAATGACGCCAGCACCCAGCGCAATGCGGCACGGCCGCGCCAGCCGGAAACCCTGCGCGCGGTGAGCAGCGCGCCGAACATCAGCCACGAAAGAATGGCGAACACTGTTTTGTGATCGAGCCTGAGCGGCCGGTCCACCAGTTGTTCGCTAAAGAGAATGCCGGAGATCAGCGTCAGTGTCAGCAGCACAAAGCCGGCACCGATCAGACGGAACAGGAGTTTTTCCAGCGTGAGCAGCGGCGGCAGCGTATCGAGCCAGCTCGACAGCCAGCTGTTGCCCGCAGCCGGGTTCTGCCGCTGCAGCGCGCCGCCGCCACGCATTGCGTGCAACCGGCGCTCGACGAGCAGCATCAATACAGCGTGCAGCGCGGCGATCGCGAACAGCCCATACGCGACGTTCGCGATCAGGAAGTGCAGCTTGAAGAGCGGCGCGGCGGAATACGGCAGCACGCGCACGCCGTTGAACGCGAGCGGCAGGAGCGACGCGACGCATGCGAGCGGCAGCACCAGCAGACGCAGACCGTCGAGCGGGAAAAAGAAACTTTCGATCCAGTAGATGCCGGCGCCGAGCCAGAACATCGCCGACAGCGCGAACGCGAAACCGAACACCATCGCATTCTGCGGAAAGATGGTGGTATGCAGCAGCACGCCGTGCGCGAGCAGCGCGACGAACAGCAGCGCGCGGCCCGAAGGGCTCATGCCTGACGCCGCCGATACATTCGGCGGAACCGGGATCGACGGCACGCTCTCCAGCACCGGGCGCAGCGCGGTGTGCCGGTGCGAACGCCAGCCCGCGACGGCGAGACCGCCGTACAGGAGCGCAGTGAGGGCATACAGTACAATATCCATATTCGAAGTTTACACCAGGCCCTTGCCTCACGACGTCTCCGGTCTCCGGCGTCGCACTGCACCGGCCGCACTGCCCATCGTTCCCCATGCTCGACAATCTGACCCAACGGATGGCGCGCGTCGTCAAGACGCTGCGCGGCGAAGCCCGCCTTACCGAGGCGAACACCCAGGAAATGCTGCGCGAAGTCCGTCTCGCGCTGCTGGAGGCCGACGTGGCGCTGCCCGTCGTGCGCGACTTCATCTCGAAGGTGAAGGAAAAGGCGCTCGGCGAAGAAGTGATCAGCAGCCTCTCGCCGGGTCAGGCGCTCGTCGGCGTGGTGCAGCGCGAGCTGACCGCGATTATCGGCGGCGACTACGAAGGCAAGGCCGTCGAACTGAATCTGGCCGTCACGCCGCCCGCCGTCATCCTGATGGCCGGTCTGCAAGGCGCCGGTAAGACGACCACTGTCGGCAAACTCGCCAAGCTGCTTCGCGAGAAGTACAAGAAAAAGGTGCTCACCGTTTCCTGTGACGTCTACCGCCCCGCTGCTATCGCGCAGCTGAAGACGGTAACCGAACAGGTCGGCGCGGACTTCTTCCCCTCGGAACCCGACCAGAAGCCGGTCGACATCTCGCGCGCCGCCGTCGACTGGGCGAAGCGTCACTATCACGATGTGCTGATCGTCGACACGGCTGGCCGTCTTGGTATCGACGAACTGATGATGCAGGAGATCGCCGCGCTGCACACGACGCTGAAGCCGGCGGAAACGTTGTTCGTCGTCGATGCGATGCTCGGTCAGGATGCCGTGAACACCGCGAAGGCGTTCAACGACGCGCTGCCGCTCACCGGCGTCGTGCTGACGAAGCTCGACGGCGACTCGCGCGGTGGCGCGGCGCTGTCGGTGCGTCACGTGACGGGCAAGCCGATCAAGTTCGTCGGCGTCGCGGAAAAGCTCGACGGCCTCGAAATCTTCTATCCGGACCGCATGGCGAACCGGATTCTCGGCATGGGCGACATTCTCGCGCTCGTCGAGGAAGCGCAACGCGGCGTCGATGTACAAGCCGCACAGAAGCTCGCCGATAAGGTCAAGAAAGGCGGCGACTTCGATCTCAACGATTTCCGCGCGCAGCTTTCGCAGATGAAAAACATGGGTGGCCTCTCCACGCTGATGGACAAGCTTCCCGCGCAGTTTCAGCAGGCCGCAGCCGGAGCCGACATGGGCCAGGCCGAAAAGCAGATGCGTCGCATGGAAGGCATCATCAACTCGATGACACCGAAAGAGCGCGCCCGGCCCGAACTGATCAAGGCGACGCGCAAGCGCCGCATCGCAGCCGGTGCCGGCGTTCAGGTGCAGGAAGTCAACCGCATGCTGAACCAGTACGACCAGATGCGCACGATGATGAAGAAGCTGAAGGGCGGCAACCTGCAGAAGATGATGCGCGGCATGAAAGGCATGATGCCGGGCATGCGCTGATGGCGCGGGTTGCGCCTCGGGTTGCCCTGATTGCAGCCGCTGTCGTTCTCTCTCACACTATGTATACAGTCACCGCTCGCCAGACGTCATGAACCGCGAAGAAGCGCTCCACATTTTCAGCCACTCCGAAGAAATCGTTTCGGCCAGCGACGTCAATGCGTCGATCAGCGGCATGGCCGACGCCATCCGTGCCGAGATGAGCGAAGAGTTCCCGCTCGTGCTGTCGGTGATGGGCGGCGCCGCGGTGTTCACCGGCATGCTGCTGCCGCACCTCGATTTCCCGCTCGAGTTTGACTACATCCACCTCACCCGCTATCGCAACACGACCAAAGGCGGGAGCGAGATGCAGTGGCGCGTCGCGCCGGCTGAGTCGGTGAAGGATCGCGTCGTGCTCGTGCTCGACGACATCCTCGATGAAGGCGAGACGATGGCCGCGATCCGCGACCGTATTCTCGCGATGGGCGCGAAGCGCTTCATGAGCGCGGTGCTGTGCGAGAAGATCATTCCGAAGGCAAAGCCGCTGCGTCCGGACTTCTGCGGCTTCGAAGTGCCTGACCGTTATGTGTTTGGTTGCGGGATGGATGCGAAGGGTTACTGGCGCAATCTGCCCACCATTCGGGCGTTGACTGAAGGCGCTTGAGCTTCGGATTTTCGCTTGCGTCTCGATGAAAAAAGCGACCCTCGGGTCGCTTTTTTATTGCCTGCTCGCGCCAACGCGTGCTTGTGTCACAGCTGATGCACGAACGCGCGAATGCCCGCGAGAATCATCTCCACCGAAATCGCCACCAGCACGAGCCCCATCAGCCGCTCGAAGGCCATCACGGTGCGCTCGCCGAGCCACGCCTGAATCCGCTCGGCCAGCACCAGCACGATCGCGCAGACGATCATCGTGACCGTCAGCGCGCCGATCCATTCGACCGTCTTGCCCGGCGCTTGAGACGCCAGCAGCATCACCGTCGCGAGCGCCGACGGACCCGCCAGCGCCGGAATCGCGAGCGGCACAATCAGCGGTTCGCCGCCGCGCACATCGCCGCCGAACGGGCCGTCCGGATGCGGGAAGATCATCCGCAGCGCGATCAGGAACAGTACGATCCCGCCGCCGATCCGCAATGACAGGTCGGTGAGACTCATCATCCGCAGAAAGCGGTCGCCGACGACCATGAATACCAGCAGGATCACAAATGCGATCGCCACTTCGCGCAGGATCACCGCGATCCGCCGATGCGGCGCGACGCCCCGCAGGCAACCGATGAAAAGAGGAATATTGCCGAGCGGGTCCGTGATCAGAATCAGCAGAACCGTCGCGGACAGGAAGTTGTACTCCACCGTCCGCTCCGGTTAGCCGGCGAGCGCAGTGCGAATCTTCTCCATCACCGTGAGCGCGGCGCTTTCAGCCGGCAACAGCGTCGCTTCCGTGTCGCGTCGGCCCTGATATTCGACCTTGCCTTCCTTCAGGCCGCGATCGCCGATCACGAGTCGATGCGGCACGCCAATCAGTTCCCAGTCAGCGAACATCACGCCCGGACGTTCACCGCGATCGTCAAGAATCACATCGACGCCCGCCGCGACCAGTTCCGCATACAGACGGTCGGCGTGTTCGCGCACGGCTTCGCTGCGGTCGTAACCCATCGGGCACAACACGACTTCGAACGGCGCGATCGATTCCGGCCAGATGATGCCCTTGTCGTCGAAATTCTGTTCGATCGCCGCGCCCAGGATACGCGTGACGCCGATGCCGTAGCAGCCCATTTCCATCTGCTGCGGCTTGCCGTTTTCGTCGAGGAACGTGGCGTTCATCGCTTCCGAATATTTCTTGCCGAGCTGGAACACGTGGCCGACTTCGATGCCGCGGCAGATGTCGATGACGCCCTTGCCATCCGGCGACGGATCGCCCTTTTGCACGTTGCGGATGTCGGCGACGACCGGCTCCGGCAGATCGCGGCCCCAGTTCACGCCCGTCGTGTGGAAGTCAACTTCATTCGAGCCGACAACGAAGTCGCTCATGTTCGCGACCGTGCTGTCCGCGATGATCTTGACCGGCTTCTTTGTTCCGATCGGCCCGAGGTAGCCCGGCGGCGTACCGAACCAGTCGACGATTTCGGCTTCCGTCGCGAAACGGAAATCACCGAGACCCGGGATCTTGTTGACCTTGATCTCGTTCATCTCGTGATCGCCGCGCAGCATCAGCAGCCACAGCGTCGGTTCAGCGCCTTCGTTTTCGGTGGCGAGGATGATCGACTTGATCGTACGTTGCAGCGGAATGCCGAGGAACTCAGCGACCGACTCGCACTTCGCCTTGCCGGGCGTCAAGGTCTTCTTCATTTCCTCGGCGGGCGCCGCGCGTTGCGCGATCAGCGGCAGCGCGTCTGCTGCTTCGACGTTCGCGGCAAAGTCCGACGTCGGACAGTAGGCGATGTCGTCTTCGCCGGTGTCTGCGATCACATGGAATTCGTGCGAGCCGCTGCCGCCGATCGAGCCGTTATCCGCCGCGACCGCACGGAAATCGAGACCAAGGCGCGTGAAAATGCGCATGTACGCGTCGTACATCTTGCGATAGGACTCGCGCAGGCCTTCTGCGTCCTTATCGAACGAGTACGCGTCCTTCATGATGAATTCGCGGCCGCGCATCACGCCGAAACGCGGACGGATCTCGTCGCGGAACTTCGTCTGCACCTGGTAGAAATTCACCGGCAGTTGACGGTAGCTCTTGATCTGGTTGCGCGCGATGTCGGTGACGACTTCTTCATGCGTCGGTCCCATCACGAAATCGCTCTGCCTGCGATCCTTGAAGCGCAGCAGTTCCGGACCGTATTTTTCCCAGCGGCCCGATTCCTGCCAGAGTTCGGCCGGCTGCACAGCCGGCATTAGCAGCTCGATGGCGCCTGCCCGGTTCATTTCCTCGCGCACGATCGCTTCTACCTTGCGGATCGAACGCAGGCCGATCGGCAGATAGTTGTAAATGCCGCCAGCGACGCGACGGATCATGCCGGCGCGCACCATCAGCTTGTGGCTGACGATTTCGGCGTCAGCGGGAGCTTCCTTCAGGGTGCCGATAAAGAAACGGGAGGCTTTCATTCAGAATTTTCCAAAAGCGGCGGCACAATCTGAGCCGTCCAAAAGATAAAACGGGGGATTCGCGGACCTTTCATGACCTCAAGCCGACGCGGCGGCGGCTTGCGCGGATGGCCGGGCCTCCGCTGTGTCTGATCCGGGAGACTACCTCGACGACGCCCTTTTGCGGCGAATCGTTCCATTCTGGTGCGATCCGGTGCGTCAGGTCCGTTATCTGTTTATAATCAAGGCAATTTTAAAGGATTCGAAGGTGGTTGTATGCTGGATCGTGAAGGCTTTCGCCCGAACGTCGGCATCATCCTCTTGAACGCGCACAACGAGGTGTTTTGGGGCAAGCGGCTCCGTGAACATTCCTGGCAGTTTCCGCAGGGGGGCATCAAGTATGGTGAAACCCCCGTGCAAGCGATGTATCGGGAGTTACACGAAGAAACCGGCCTGCTTCCGGAACACGTCAAGATTATCGGTCGCACGCGCGACTGGTTGCGTTATGAGGTGCCGGACAAGTTCATCAAGCGTGAAGTCCGCGGTCATTACCGCGGCCAGAAGCAGATCTGGTTCCTGCTTCGGATGGTGGGGCGCGATTGCGATATTTGCCTGCGCGCCTGCGATCATCCGGAGTTCGATGCCTGGCGCTGGAACGAGTACTGGGTGCCCCTCGACTGTGTGATCGAGTTCAAGCGGGATGTGTATCAGTTGGCGTTGACGGAGCTGTCGCGTTTTCTGCGTCGTACGGCGCCGCGTGGGGAAAAACTGGCCGGACATCATGGGCCGCGCTATCCCCGGGTGGTGAGCACGATGGCGGCGGAAAGCGCGTCGTTAGAATCGTCAGGGTCGCTGATGACGGTCGAGACGTCGATTCGCACGACGATCGAAACGGATTGCGGGGACATCGAAACCTCCGTTGCCCATTCGTCGACGCTCGTGCGCGATTGAACCCTGTGCGGCTGTTCACGCCGCATCTGCCGGTGCGGCATGTTAGCTGCTGCGCCGGCGTTTCCAGGAAATCATATTGAAAGCATCTTTTCTTACCGTGGCGTGTGTCGCCACGGCTGCCTTGCTGGCCGGCTGCTCAGGCGCTCCCTCCAATCCCTCCAATAAGGACGACAGCGCGTTTACCTATTTGCTGGACAGGCCGAGCAACTGGGTTGAAAACAAGGTCGACGAATTGCCGCCGCTGCCTCAGCAGGGCAACCTTCTGCCTTTCGACGTCTCGCAGAACACACCGCTGCAGTTCTTCCTCGACTCGAAATCGGTGAGCGTCGGTTCCGATGGCGTCGTGCGGTACACGGTTGTGATCACGAGCCCGAGTGGCGCGCGTAACGTGAACTACGAGGGAATTCGCTGCGACACGTACGAATGGCGCCTGTACGCCGGCCTCGACGCTGATCATAGCGGCTGGGACCGCACCGTCGCCAACGACTTTTCGCGTATCGAAAATGGCGCGTTAAACGCCTATCACGCGGCGCTTTATCAGGATTACTTCTGCGCCAACAAGATTCCAATCGCCAACGCGAAGACGATCGTGGAAAACGTTCAGTTTCATCGAACGCAGAGCGTCCTGGTTCGGTAAGGTTTGCTGGGCGCTACGTCGGGCGGCGGTTGTGAACGGAGGGCCGGATCCTAAAAGCTGCAACCGTGGGTGAGGCCTGCGGGCTGACTGCTCGAACGCCTGACGGGGATCCGGACGGAACGGCTGTACGGTCAAAAAAAGGCGCTTCGATCTGAAGCGCCTTTTTTGCATGCGTGCCTTTCCGCCGACAGGCTGACGGAGCGTGTGCTGCTGTACACCAGGGTCCAATCGCGATCGGGGCGTGGGGAGCGGCGAGCTTTCTCTTCCCGGCCCGGTGTTTTAAACGAGCACCAGGTTATCGCGATGGATCAACTCCGGCTCGAGCATGTAGCCGAGCACCGCCTCAATATCACCGCTTGCGCGCCGCTGGATCAGCCTGGCTTCTGCGCTGCTGTAATTCGTAAGACCGCGCGCGACCTCAAGCCCGGACGCATTCAGGCAGGCGATCACTTCACCTCGCGCGAAAGCGCCCTGCACGCCGACGACACCAATCGGCAACAGGCTCTTACCGCCCGCCGTCAACTTCTCGACCGCGCCGTCATCGATCACGACGTGACCGCGGACCTGCAAATGGTCTGCCATCCACTGCTTGCGTGCGGCGATTCGCGCCGTGCGCGCGATCAGCTGCGTGCCGATTGCCTCGCCGGAAGCCAGCCGCACGAGGACGTCCGGCTCGCGCCCGCTCGCAATGACCGTATTCGCGCCGCTGTGCGCCGCGCGCTTCGCGGCGAGAATCTTGGTGAGCATGCCCCCGCGGCCAATGCTCGAACCCGCTCCACCTGCCATTGCCTCGAGGTCCGGCGCACCCGCGTCGGCCTGCTCAACGAGCTTCGCAGCCGGATCCTTACGAGGATCCGCCGTGTAAAGGCCCTGCTGGTCGGTGAGAATAATCAGTGCATCGCCTTCAATGAGATTCGCAACCAGCGCGCCAAGGGTGTCGTTATCACCGAATTTGATTTCGTCGGTAATGACGGTGTCGTTCTCGTTGATGATCGGCACCACGCCGAGCCGCAGGAGCGTCAGCAGCGTCGAGCGCGCGTTCAGATAGCGTTCGCGATCGGCCAGGTCAGCATGCGTGAGGAGAATCTGCGCGGTACGGATCGAGTGCTCGGCAAAACGGCTCTCGTACACCTGCGCGAGCCCCATTTGTCCGACAGCGGCCGCGGCCTGCAATTCGTCGATCTCGCGTGGACGCTTCGTCCAGCCGAGCCGCTGCATGCCCTCGGCGATGGCGCCTGAACTGACGAGGACGACTTCCTTGCCCTGCCCGCGCAGCGCGGCGATCTGTGCAGCCCAGCGGCCGATCGCAGCATGATCGAGCCCGCGTCCGTCATTCGTAACAAGACTCGAACCGACTTTCACTACCAGGCGCCTGGAATCGGCGATGACGGAACGCATTGTGCGCGGTCTCCCAAGAGGATACGTGATGCCTGCCGACACGCCCGGTTGCGCGAGCGTGCTGGCCTTCAAGCGAGGGGTGTTATTCCTGCGGCTGCACGGCCTCGCCGCCCGCGTCCGCTGCGGGCTTTTCGCGGAAGCGGACGTCAGCGGCCAGATCCTCCGCTTCGGCAGCGCGCTGTGCGTCAGAATGCGCCGCAATGTGATCGTAGATGGCGTAAATCAGACCTTCGCAGCCTTGGCCCGTGAGAGCCGAAATCTCATAGACCGGGCCATTCCATTCGTACCGCTTCAGGAAATCCGCCACCCGCTCCGCGCGCTCGTCGTCCGGCACCATGTCGAGCTTGTTCAGCACGAGCCAGCGCGGTTTATCGTAGAGCAACTCATCGTATTTGCGCAGTTCATTGACGATCGCTCGGGCTTCAGCAACGGGATCGACCGCGTCATCGAACGGCGCGAGGTCAACGATGTGCAGGAGCAGCCCCGTGCGCTGGAGATGTCGCAGGAACTGGTGCCCGAGACCGGCGCCTTCCGCTGCCCCTTCGATCAGGCCGGGAATATCTGCGATGACAAAACTACGGCTCGGCCCGACCCGAACGACGCCCAGATTCGGCGCCAGCGTAGTGAACGGATAGTCGGCGATCTTCGGCTTCGCATTCGACACCGACGAGATGAACGTCGACTTGCCGGCGTTCGGCATGCCGAGCAAACCGACGTCCGCCAGCACCTTCAGCTCGAGGCGCACCATACGACGCTCGCCCGGCTTGCCGTCCGTCTTCTGACGCGGAGCGCGGTTCGTGCTCGACTTGAAGTGGAGGTTGCCAAGCCCACCCGAACCGCCCGCTGCGATCTGGATCGACTGGTTGTGCTCTGTGAGGTCGGCGATCAGCTCGCCCGTTTCCATATCCAGGATGGTCGTGCCGACCGGCATGCGCAGCGTGATATCGTCACCGCCCTTGCCGTAGCAATCCGCGCCGCGGCCGTTTTCGCCGTTGCGCGCCTGGTGCTTCTTCGCATAGCGGTAGTCGATCAGCGTGTTGATGTTGCGGTCCGCAACCGCATACACGCTGCCGCCACGGCCGCCATCGCCGCCGTCCGGACCACCGAATGGGACGAACTTCTCGCGGCGCATCGACGCGCTGCCATCCCCTCCGTCGCCGGCGATGACTTCAATCCTCGCTTCGTCAATGAACTTCATGAGTAACTCCGTCCCGTGTTTAATGCTATTTTGCCGCGACTGTCGCGCGTTGACCAATCATCCGAATGGCCAGTCGCCGCCCCTTGCATCGATGAGCGGCAATGAAAAAGGCCCCGCTAACTTCGCGGGGCCTTTGTTCCGGTCCTGAAGCCCGTGCCTGATTAAACTCAGGCTGCTGCCGGGACTACGTTGACCAGATGCTTCTTGTCGGCGCCTTTCGTCGTGAACTTGACGTGGCCGTCCGTCAGCGCGAACAGGGTGTGATCCTTGCCGATGCCGACATTCTCACCCGGGTGCATACGCGTACCGCGTTGACGCACGATGATGCCGCCAGCGTTGATCGCCTGACCGCCGTACACTTTCACGCCAAGTCGTTTCGACTCGGAGTCGCGGCCGTTCCGGGACGATCCGCCTGCCTTTTTGTGTGCCATTTGTTAGCTCCTTGACCGGTGCGCTTACGCGTTGATAGCGTCGATGCGCAGTTCGGTGTAGTTCTGGCGGTGGCCGCCATGCTTCTGGTAGTGCTTCCGGCGACGCATCTTGAAGATGGTCACTTTTGCGTGACGACCCTGGGACACGACGGTAGCCTTGACGGAAGCCCCACTGACCAGCGGCGTACCGAACTTAATCGATTCGCCTTCGCCCACTGCGAGAACCTGGTCGAGCGTGATTTCAGCGTCAATGTCTGCCGGTATCTGTTCTACTTTAAGTTTTTCGCCAACAGCAACCTTATACTGCTTGCCGCCGGTTTTTATGACCGCGTACATTGAGAACCTCACTCTGTATTCATTTTCCCCACGCACCACGCGCGGAAACCCGTGATTATACATAGAGTTAGCTGCGCGGTCAAAAGCAGTTGACATCCTCGGGGAAGGCCGCCCGCCCTGGCCGGACGGCAATTCCTGCAGCGATCTCGCAGGCTGCGGCGCGGAATGACCGCGATTCGCCTTATAATTCGCGGCACTACCCCTTTTCGCCATCATGTCGTCGACTGCCACCCCCTCCCCCAACGCCGCCAGCCTCCTCGCTCCGATTGCCGAAGACATGCAGCAGGTGAATCGCGTTATCCGGCACCGTCTGGCGTCCGAGGTGATGCTGATCAACCAGATCTCGGAGTACATCATCAGCGCCGGTGGCAAGCGTCTGCGCCCCGCGCTGCTGCTACTCGTGGCCGGCGCGCTGGGCGAGACGACGGGGCACCGGCACGAACTGGCGGCGGTCGTCGAGTTCATCCACACGGCCACGCTGCTGCATGACGACGTCGTTGATGAATCCGATCTGCGGCGCGGCCGCCAGACTGCGAACGCGCTGTTCGGCAACGCGGCGAGCGTGCTGGTCGGCGACTTCCTGTATTCGCGCTCGTTCCAGATGATGGTCGGCGTGGGCAAGATGCGCGTGATGGAGATCCTGTCGGAGGCGACCAACATCATCTCCGAAGGCGAAGTGCTCCAGCTTCTGAACATGCACGACGCCGACGTGGACGAAGCCCGCTACATGCAGGTGATCCGCTACAAGACGGCGAAGCTGTTCGAGGCTGCCGCGCAACTCGGGGCGGTGCTCGCTGGTGCGGACGCGACAATCGAATCGGCGGCGGCGGAATTCGGCCGTCGCATCGGCACTGCGTTCCAGATCATGGACGACTGGCTCGATTACACAGGTACCGCCGAATCGATGGGCAAGAACGCTGGCGACGACCTGCGCGAAGGCAAGCCGACGCTGCCGCTCATCTACCTGATCGAGCGCGGCACGCCGGAGCAGTCGGCGCTCGCGCGCGAAGCGATCGAACAGGGCGGCACGGACCGGTTCGAGACCATTTTCGAAGCCATCACCCGCTCGGGCGCGCTGGACCACACGCTCGAATGCGCAAAACAGGAAGCACAGGCGGCCGCCGCAGCAATTTCTTCGTTCCCGGATTCCATTTACAAAGAAAGCCTGCTAGAATTATGTTCTTACTCGACGGCAAGACAGTCTTGAACAAGACTGAAATGCGGTTGTAGTCCAAGTAAGTCATTTCGGGGTGTAGCTTAGCCTGGTAGAGCGCTACGTTCGGGACGTAGAGGCCGGAGGTTCGAATCCTCTCACCCCGACCAGAATCTGAAAAAACCGTGCAATTTGCGCGGTTTTTTTTCGCCTGAAGGTTTTCAGCCCGCGATGCCCGGGTATCTATGCCGTCCGGCCAGGCGGGCATCCGTGACACCCTCTGCTATATTTCTCTCCATCCCCCTTTTCCTCTATTTCACGCCGCGTGGACCAAATTCCCTTATGGGCGCAAATCAGCGCCGTCTTTGTGCTGCTCATCTGCTCCAGTTTCTTTTCGATTTCCGAAACGGCGATGATGGCCCTGAACCGGCATCGCCTGAAGCATCTCGCGACTCAGGGCACGCTCGGCGCGAAGACCACGCAGACGCTTCTCGCGCACACGGATCAGCTGCTGAGCGTGATCCTGATCGGCAACAACCTGCTGAACACGATCATCCCTGTCTTGACCACGTCGATCGCGCTGCATACGTTCGGGCATGACAACGTGGTGCTGTCGGTAGCAACCGGCATCGTCGCGTTTCTGATCATCGTGTTCGCGGAAATAACGCCGAAAATTGTGGGCGCAACGTTCCCGGAAAAAATCGCGCTGCCCGCCAGCCTGCTGATCGCGCCGATGATGCGTGTCGCGCGACCGCTGGTGTGGTTCGTCAACCTGTTCGCGAACGGCATCCTGCGTCTGCTGCACATCAACACCAAAGGCGGACGCGACCAGCGGCTGTCTACCGAGGAACTGCGCACCATCGTGCTCGAATCAGGCAGCTTCATGCCGACCAAGCACCGTAGCATCCTGCTCAACCTGTTCGATCTCGAAAACATTTCCGTCGATGACGTGATGATCCCGCGCCGCCGGATCGAGGCGCTCGACTTCGACGCGCCGTTCGAACAGATCCTGCATCAGCTTGAGACGTGCTATCACAACAAGCTGATCGTCTATCAAGGCGACATCGATCGCGTGCTGGGCGTGCTGCATGTGAGAAAGACACTCTCCGCGCTTCACAACCAGGAGCTGGAGCGCGAAACGCTGCGTGAACTACTCGCCGAGCCGTACTTCGTGCCGACCGGCACGCCGGTGTTCCAGCAACTCCAGTATTTTCAGGAGAGCCGCCAGCGCACCGCGCTCGTCGTCAATGAGTACGGCGAACTCGAAGGGCTGGTGACGCCGGAAGACATCATCGAAGAACTGATCGGTGAGTTCACGACATCCATTCCACGCAGCGCCAGTTCGCGCGGCGGTTGGGACGAGAAAGGCGAGTGCATCGTCGCGGGCAGCATGCCGCTGCGCGAGCTGAATCGCTGGCTGCAACTCACGCTGCCAACCGACGGGCCGAAAACGCTCAACGGTCTGATCCTCGAAATGCTCGAAGAGATTCCCGAAGGCGACGTGTGCGTTCGAATCGGCGAAGTGAAACTCGAGGTGATGCGCAGCGACGATCAGGCGATTCGCACGGTCAAGGTTTTCCGTCCCGCCACGCGCGGGGGTGCGAAGGGCAAGAAAGCCACGCGCGATTAGCCATCCGGCCGAGTGGTGTGTCGAGCCGGCAGGAACGATGATGAAGTTATCGCGTTCTACAGGCGGCCCCTGGCCGGTTTCCGATGCACTCTCCCGATCCCCGCGTCGCATCTTCTTTTGCCGCGCACGCCAACCCCGTCGATGCCGCCGCCCCGGCTCGCGGGCGGTCCGCCACACAGAGCGCCGGGGCATCGCGCGCCGGTACGTCTTCGGCTCCTCGCACGTTTGCTTCAACACCAACCGTCGAACCGTCCCGACACGATGCTGGCGCGTCCAGCTTAGACGCTGACAGCACACCTGCCGTCCGCCTCCTGACCAGCACGCTGCATGAAGCCGCCAGTCGTAACGCGTCCGACGTGCATATCGAACCTGCGGAACACGGCTGGCGAATACGTCTTCGCGTCGACGGCGTGCTGCATGAGATCGCACAGCCGCCTGCGCATCTGCGCGATGCGTTCATCACCCGGGTCAAGGTGCTCGCCCGGATGGACATCGCGGAGCGCCGTATCCCGCAGGACGGGCGTCTGCGGCTTGCCGCCACCGCGGGCCGGATCGAGGACTACCGCGTCAATTCGCTACCTGCGCTGCACGGCGAGAAGCTCGTACTGCGCCGTCTGGAGGCGCTGCCCGCCGATCTTTCGCTCGATGCGCTCGGGCTCGACAGTGTGCAACGACACGCGGTCGAAGCGGCGATTCGCGCGCCGCACGGGCTGATGCTCGTCACCGGGCCGACCGGCAGCGGCAAGACACTGTCGTTGTACTGCTTCCTGCAGATGCTCAATGCCGAATCACGCAATGTATGCTCGGTCGAAGACCCCGCGGAAATCCAGATGGCCGGAATCAACCAGGTCAGTGTTCGCGAGAAGGCCGGCCTCACGTTTGCGGTCGCCCTGCGTGCGTTCCTGCGGCAGGATCCCGACGTAATCATGGTCGGGGAAATCCGCGACGAGGAAACGGCCGACGTCGCCGTCAAGGCCGCGCAGACGGGCCACCTCGTGCTCTCGACACTGCATACCAACGACGCGCCCGCCGCCGTCGCCCGGCTGATCGACATCGGCGTCGCGCCCTACAACCTGGCCGCGGCACTGCGCATGGTTACGGCGCAACGTCTCGTGCGACGCCTGTGCCCGGCGTGCTGCACGCCGGTGAAGGAATCGCCGGCGGCGCTTCGCGCGGCGGGCTTTTCCGACGCGCAACTCGAAGGATGGAAACCGTACGCGGCAAAAGGCTGCGCTGCGTGCCACGGCGTGGGTTATCGCGGACGCATCGGCGTGCATCAGGTGATGCCGGTATCCGACGCCACGCGCGAACTGATCGTCACCCGCGCCGGCACGCATGCGATTGCCAGACAGGCACAGGCGGAACACGTCGGCACGTTGCGCGAATCCGCACTCGCCCGCGTGCGCGATGGCACGACAAGTCTTGCCGAGGCGCTGGCCGCCACCGAGGTCGCATGAACGTCACCCAACCTTCGAGTGTGTCATCGCGAGATCTGCGCTTTACCTGGCGCGCGGTCGATTCGAATGGCGCCCGGCGTCACGGCACAGTGATTGCACCCGATGCGGCCGTCGCGCGCGCGATGCTCAAGCGTGACAGCCTGTACGTGTATGAGCTTGCTGCACGCGGACCGGCATCACGGCCGAAGGCGCGCGCCGCCGAGGTCACGCTCTTTACCCGGCAGCTTGCCAGTCTGCTACGCGCCGGTCTGCCACTCGCGCCCGCACTCGACCTGCTCGCGCAATCCCCGGCACGTCGCGGCCGGGAGGGCATGCCGCGCATCATCGGCACCCTGGCGCGCGACATCACTGCCGGCCTGCGTTTCTCCGCCGCGCTCGAACAGCATCCAGTGCAGTTCAACGCGCTGTATTGCCAGCTCGTTGCCGTCGGCGAGGCAACCGGCGCGCTGGCCACCGTACTCGCGCGCGTCGCCGATGATCGTGAGCGCGCAGCCGCGCAACGCGCGAAGGTACGCGCGGCGCTCACGTATCCGGTCGCGATCCTGCTGCTCGCGCTCGCCATTACCGCAGCACTGCTGGTGTGGGTCGTACCGACGTTCCAGCAGATCTTCGATGGCTTCGGCGCAAAGCTACCCGTGCCAACGCAGATCGTGATCGCGCTGTCATCCGCAGCCGCGCGATGGAGCGTGCCTGCGTTCGCATGCGTCGTCGTTGCAGGCGTCGCCATCGGGCGCGTGCTGCGCCGCTCGGACAAGGCGCGCGTCGCATTCGCACGCTTCTCGCTAGGATTGCCGATCGCCGGCGGGCTGCTCACGACGCTCTGCTCCGCCCGCTGGAGTCGCGCGCTCGGCACGTTACTCTCCGCAGGCACCCCGTTATCAGACGCCTTCGATTCATTGACGCACGCCACCGGCAACGCGTACTTCGACCGTGCGACTGTCGACATCGCCGCGCGTCTGCGTCGCGGAGAACGGCTTGCCGCAGCAATGCATACGGTGCGCTGCTTTCCGCCGGAGATCGTTCAACCGGTCGCCGTCGCTGAAGAATCCGGCGCGCTGGACGCGATGCTGATCGACGTCGCGTCGCTCTGTGACCGTCAGGTCGACGAAAAAATCGGCACGCTTGCCAGCCTTTGCGAGCCGCTCGTCATCATGGTGCTGGGCGTGCTCGTCGGTGGTCTTGTGATCGCGATGTATCTTCCCATTATTCAACTCGGCAACGTGGTGTAGCATCGCAGCCGAATCCAATCATTCAACCATGCGCGCGATACAGTCCCTGACCGACTCCCCTTTCAGCGGCCCGCTCGGCTATTACACAGCCAGCCTCACCGCAGCGTTCGGCGCTCTGCCCGTAAGTGCCCAGATTGCGTTCGCGGTCGTGCTCGGCCTCGTCATCGGCAGCTTTGTGAACGTGGTGGCGCACCGGCTACCGATCATGCTCGAACGCGCCTGGCGCAGCGAGGTCAGCGAAACGACCGGCCAGCCGTTCGAAGGCGACAGCCTCCCCGCACGCTATGACCTTTTGTTGCCCCGCAGCGCATGTCCGCATTGCGGGCATACGCTGAAGGCGTGGGAAAACATTCCGGTGCTGAGCTATCTGCTACTGCGCGGACGTTGCTCGCATTGCCACGCGCGAGTGAGCCTGCGCTATCCTGTGATCGAACTCGCGAGCGCAGCGCTGGCCGCCGGATCGCTCGTGACGTTCGGCGCGACAGGCACCGCACTCGCCGCTTTCGGCCTGTGCGCGACGCTGCTCACGATGAGCGCCATCGACATCGACACGCATCTGCTGCCGGACTCGATGACGCTGCCGCTGTTGTGGGCTGGCCTGATCATCAATTTCGAAGGCACGTTCGCGACGCTGCACGACGCCGTACTCGGCGCGATCGCGGGATACCTCACGCTGTGGTGCGTGCACTGGCTTTTCAAGCTGGTGCGTGGCATCGAGGGAATGGGCTACGGCGACTTCAAGCTGCTTGCCGCACTCGGCGCATGGCTTGGCTGGGCCGCGTTGCCGCAGATCGTCGTGATCTCGGCAGTGGCCGGCGCGGTGACTGGATTGCTCGCGACGTGGTTCGGCCGGATGCGCTTCGAAGAGCCATTGCCGTTCGGTCCGTTTCTCGCCGCCGGAGGCGCCATCACGCTGTTTCTCGGCACGCCGCTGTATCGGGCGTTGGGGGGCTGACACATGTTTTCTGTCGGGTTAACGGGAGGAATCGGCAGCGGCAAGTCGACCGTCGCCGATCTCTTTACCACGCACGGCGTGCCGATCATCGACACCGACGTGATCGCCCATCGCATCACCGCGCCTGGCGGAATCGCGATGTCCTCAATCGCGAGGGAATTCGGTCCATCGTTCGTTGCACCGGATGGTTCACTCGACCGCGCACAGATGCGCGCACTCGTCTTTAGCGACGACACCGCACGCTCACGGCTCGAAGCGATCACCCATCCCTTGATCCGTGCGGAGACCGAGCGCGAGCGAGCCGAAGCGAGCGGCCCTTACCTGATAATTGTCGTACCGCTGCTCGTCGAATCGGGTAGCTGGAAGACACGGGTGGACCGCGTACTCGTCGTCGACTGCACGGTCGAGACGCAGATCGCGCGGGTTATGCGTCGCAACGCGTTCACACGCGAACAGGTGCTCGCGATCATCGCCCGCCAGGCCACCCGCGACGCGCGACGCGCCGCAGCGGACGACGTCATCCTCAATGATGCCGCCGCTGTCGAGGCGCTTGCCAAAGACGTGGACCTGTTACATCGTCAATACGTTTTGCTGGCTGGAGCGTCATGCAGCTAGTCTCGGACGATCGAGGCGCAATCTTCGTATAACCCGCACACGCCCTCGTGTTCCACGCAGTCCGCACTGCACATCCAGCTTCACGATCGGTCAGCAACACAGCAACAAGGTCACCCATCCACCCAGTCACACAGCCATCATGATTCAGGCGCAGAAAATGCGCTGGAACGCGCAGAAAAAGTGCGTGATTGCTAGGGTAGTCTCACGGCATTAGAATGTCCTGCAATCCCGTCACCGACCACGCCAGAGGCGAGCGCGCTTGATCCTTTACGAGTATCCCTTCAACGAGCGAATCCGTACGCTGTTGCGCCTCGAAGATCTGTTCGAGCGCTTCACGTTCTTTCTGACCCAGGAAGACGCCAGGGAACACCACGTTGCGCTGACGACCCTCTTCGAAATCGCCGAGGTCGCGGGCCGCGCGGATCTGAAGTCGGACCTGATGAAAGAACTCGAACGGCAGCGTCAGACACTGGCGCCGTTTCGCGGCAACCCCGGCATCGAGCAGAACGCGCTCGAAGCGGTTTTGGGTGAGATCGAGCAGACCCTCGCCGGCCTCACGCAGATGCAGGGCAAAACGGGCCAGCATCTTGCAGACAACGAATGGCTCGCAAGCATCCGCAGTCGCGCGATCATTCCCGGTGGCACCTGCAAATTCGATCTGCCGTCTTACTACGCGTGGCAGCAGACGCACCCCGACCAGCGCCGTCAGGACATCGCTAAATGGGTCACGCCGCTACTGCCGCTTCGCGACGCCGCTACCATCGTGTTGCGGCTCGCGCGTGAATCAGGGCAGGCGTCGAAGGTCATGGCAACGCAGGGGAGCTATCAACAGATGCTATCCGGGCGCTCGTATCAGTTGATGCAGGTAAGGGTGGCACCGGAATTGCGGGTGATCCCTGAGGCCAGCGCCAACAAGTACATGCTGTGGGTGCGTTTCACAGTGCAGGATGGTGACCTGAGACCCAGATCCGTCGACGTCGACGTTCCGTTTCAGCTCACGCTGTGCAGTCTGTAATATCGTTACTGGTGTGGTACAAGCCCGGAAAGGCTCGTTTAGGAGAGGTCAGTCAGAAACCGGCCTTTGAAACCGGCCCGATCCACCCCATGTTTGAAGCTTCCTGTTCCCGTTTGCGATTGATCGCCTGACCGTATGCCCACTGTCGTCAAATGCCCAACTTGCGGAAAGGACGTCCGCTGGACACCTGAAAACCGCTTCCGCCCCTTCTGTTCCGACCGCTGCAAGCAGATCGATCTCGGAGCATGGGCCGCCGAAAAGTACAAGATCGGCGGCACCGACGAGGAACCGCCTTCAGACGAGACGCCTTCCGGCGGTTACAACCCGCACTGAAACGCTGTTTGACGCTACAACCTGAACAATCAGGCCAGCGCTACTTCTCCGCCGCCAGCCATTCCAGCACCGGAATGGTGGCCGGCAGCAAGGGCGATACCTCGGCGGGCAGCGCCTGCCAGACGAAGGCCTGACCTTCGCGTCCGTGGGGCTCGCCGCTCCACTCCGTCACCTTGCAGAAATAGAGCCTGACATACGCGTGCGGATAGTCATGCTCAAGCGTGTGCCAGCGATGGCTCGCCTTCACGTCGATCCCGAGTTCCTCGTGCAGTTCGCGGGCGAGCGCCGCCTCAACTGATTCGCCCGGCTCCAGCTTTCCGCCCGGAAACTCCCAGTAGCCTTCGTACGGCTTGCCTGCGGGCCGTTGCGCCAGCAGATATCGCCCGTCCGGCTGCACCAGCACGCCGACAGCTACGTCTGTGACCGGCCGCGCGCGGGCAGTGTTATCGGCGACTTCCGTGGCGCCGGTCATGCGCCCTCTGCAGACGACTGCGGCGCCTGGGACTTACGCCCCGACCAGTCACGCGCAAACTGCCACGCTACCCGTCCCGAACGCGAACCGCGTTCCAGTGCCCAGACGAGTGCGTCGCCACGCGCCGCCTCGACTTCCGCGTCGGCGCAACCAAAATGACGCAGCCAGTGGCCGACAATCGCCAGGTAATCGTCCTGCTTGAACGGATAGAAACTCACCCACAGCCCGAAGCGCTCGGACAGCGAAATCTTTTCTTCGACCACTTCGCCCGGATGAATCTCGCCATCGGACGTGTGTTTGTACGTCTCGTTGTCGCTCATGTATTCAGGCAACAGATGGCGACGGTTCGATGTCGCGTAGATCAGCACGTTGTCGGACTGCGCGGCCACCGAGCCATCGAGCGCCACCTTCAGCGCCTTGTAGCCCGACTCGCCTTCCTCGAATGAGAGATCGTCGCAGAACACGATGAAGCGCTCCGGACGCTGCGCGATCAGATCGACGATGTCGCCGAGATCATGCAGGTCGTCCTTGTCGACTTCGATCAGACGCAGACCGTCTTTTGCGTGCGCGTTCAGGCAGGCCTTGATCAGCGACGATTTGCCCGTGCCGCGCGCGCCCGTCAGCAACACATTGTTGGCCGGCTGCTGGCGCACGAACTGACGCGTGTTCTGCTCAATCAGGGACTTCTGCCGGTCGATGTGCTGGAGGTCGTCGAGTGAGATCGTCGAAATCGACGGCACCGGTTGCAGATAGCCGCGCCCTTGCCGCTTGCGCCAGCGAAACGCAACGGCGGCGGACCAGTCCGCGTCGGCTGCGGCGGGCGGAAGCATCGCTTCCAGTCGGCCGAGCACGGCTTCGGCGCGGGTCAGAAACTTTTCGAGTTTGTCCATCTTCTAAGCGGCCCCGGTGTCAGGAACGGTAGTCGGCGTTGATGCTGACGTAGTCGTGCGAGAGATCGCAGGTCCAGATGGTGGCCTGCGCGTCGCCACGCCCGAGCACCACGCGAATCGCGATCTCGCTTTTTTTCATCACGCGCTGGCCGTCTTCTTCGCGATAGGCCGGGTTGCGTCCACCCGCTTTCGCGACCAGCACGTCGTCGAGGTACAGGTCGATTTTGTCGACATCGAGGTCGTTCACGCCCGCATAGCCGATCGCGGCCAGAATGCGGCCAAGGTTCGGGTCCGACGCATAGAACGCTGTCTTCACGAGCGGCGAATGGCCGATTGCGTATGCGATCTGGCGGCATTCGGCGGTATCCCTGCCACCCTCGACATTGACCGTCATGAACTTCGTCGCGCCTTCGCCATCACGCACGATAAGTTGCGCGAGCGTCTGTGCGACTTCAGTCACGGCATCGCGAAGCGCGCCGTAGGCGGCCGAGTCCGTCGACGTGATCGCCGGCAGGCTCGACTTGCCCGAAGCAATGAGAATGAACGAGTCGTTCGTCGACGTATCACCGTCGATCGTGATGCAGTTGAACGAGCGATCCGCGACATGCTTCACGAGCGCGTCGAGTACCGGCTGCGCAACGTTGGCGTCGAACGCGAGGAAGCCAAGCATCGTCGCCATGTTCGGCTTGATCATGCCCGCGCCCTTGCTGATGCCGGTGAACGTGACCGTATGACCATCGATCGCCACCTGACGCGACGTCGCCTTCGCCAGGGTATCGGTCGTCATGATCGCCTGCGCGGCGTCGTACCAGTGTCCGGCTTTGCGGTTAGCCAGCGCTGCAGGCAAACCGGCCTTCAGACGATCGATCGGCAGCGGCTCCAGAATCACGCCCGTCGAAAACGGCAACACCTGCCCGGGTGCAATGTCGGCGAGGCGCGCGAGTTCGACGCAGGTTTCGCGCGCATGCGCGAGACCCGGTTCGCCCGTGCCGGCGTTCGCATTGCCCGTATTCACAACCAGCGCACGAATGCCCTTCCCGCCCGCACGCACGCGCTCCAGATGCTCACGACACACGGTGACCGGCGCGGCGCAAAAACGGTTCTGCGTGAACACGCCTGCGACAGTCGCGCCTTCGTCGACGGAAATGACGAGCACGTCCTTGCGGTTCGGCTTGCGGATGTTCGCTTCGGCCCAACCCAGCGTGACGCCGGCGACAGGATGAAGTTGAGCGGGATCGATCGAGGGGAAATTGACAGCCATGTTGGCGACCTGTCGGAGATGAGCGTGCCGGTGCAGAACCGGCATCGGGGATCAACATGAGCGGACCAGACGGATGCCGGACCACCAGAGAATCAGCAGGCGCTGTAAAAACGGCCTGGCAAACACAACCCGGCGCGCGCCCCAGTCACGATGCGCGCGCCGTCTAACTCAGGCAATCTTGCCGTGGCACTGCTTGTACTTCTTGCCGCTGCCGCATGGGCACGGATCGTTGCGCCCGACCTTCGGCACACCATCCGCCGCCAGGTGCTGCGATCCGGCAGCATGCTGCGCGTGACTCATCGCGTCACCGATCATGGCCGCTGCCGCGTCGGCCGCAACCGGCGCTGCCGCTGCAGCTTCCGCGAATTCGGCGTGGCGGAACTCGACGTTCTCGAGATGGCTGCCCTGCTCTTCATACTGCTCAGCGGCCTGCTCCAGCTGTTCCGGCGACTGGATCTGCACGTTCATCACAACGCGCGTCACTTCGAGCTTCACGGCATCGAGCATTGCGGCGAACAGTTCGAACGCTTCGCGCTTGTATTCCTGCTTCGGGTTCTTCTGCGCATAGCCGCGCAGATGGATACCCTGACGCAGGTGATCGAGCGCAGCCAGATGTTCGCGCCAGCTACGGTCGAGCGTCTGCAGCATGATCGAGCGCTCGAACGCGCTGAACGATTCGCGACCGACCAGTTCGACCTTGCCTTCGTACGCTTCGTCGGCAGCCGCGGTGACGGCTTCGAGAATTTCATCGGCGTCGATCGACTTCGACTCGTTGATCATTTCCTGAATGGCGAGATCGAGCTGCCATTCGTTGCGCAGCACTTCTTCCAGCTCGGGCACGTCCCATTGTTCTTCGATGCTGCCCGCCGGCACGAACTGATGGACGATATCGGCGATCACGCCATGGCGCATCGCGCCGATGGTTTCGGTGATGTCGTGCGCTTCCAGCAGTTCATTGCGCTGCTGATAGATCACCTTGCGCTGATCGTTCGACACGTCGTCGTATTCGAGCAGCTGCTTGCGGATATCGAAGTTGCGCGCTTCGACCTTGCGCTGCGCCGATTCGATCGAACGCGTGACGATGCCCGCTTCGATCGCCTCGCCTTCCGGCATCTTCAGGCGATCCATGATCGAGCGCACGCGGTCGCCCGCGAAAATGCGCAGAAGCGGATCGTCCAGCGACAGATAGAAACGCGACGAGCCCGGATCGCCCTGACGGCCCGCGCGGCCACGCAACTGGTTATCGATCCGGCGCGATTCGTGACGCTCGGTGCCGACGATGTGCAAACCGCCCGCGGCCTTCACCTCGTCGTGTAGCGTCTGCCATTCGTCGTGCAGTTGCTTGATACGGCGCGCCTTTTCGTCGGCGGGAATCGATTCGTCGAGTTCGAGGAACGTTGCCTGCTTTTCGGCGTTGCCGCCGAGCACGATGTCGGTACCGCGACCGGCCATGTTGGTCGCGATCGTCACACGCTTCGGACGGCCAGCTTCCGCGACGATCGCCGCTTCGCGCGCGTGCTGCTTCGCGTTCAGCACCTCGTGCGGCAGACCGGCTTTGGTCAGGAGGCCCGACAGCAGTTCGGAGTTCTCGATCGACGTCGTGCCGACCAGCACCGGCTGACCGCGCTCGTAGCAATCCTGGATATCGCGGATGACGGCGTCGTAACGCTCCTTCGCCGTCTTGTAAATCTGATCCTGCCTGTCGCTCCGCTTCGGCGGACGGTTCGTCGGAATGACGACCGTTTCCAGCCCGTAAATTTCGTTGAATTCGTACGCTTCGGTATCGGCCGTGCCGGTCATGCCGGACAGCTTCGAGTACATGCGGAAGTAGTTCTGGAACGTGATCGAAGCGAGCGTCTGGTTTTCGCTCTGGATCTTGACGTGTTCCTTCGCCTCGACCGCCTGGTGCAACCCGTCCGACCAGCGGCGACCCGACATCAGACGACCGGTGAATTCGTCGACGATTACGACTTCGTTGTTCTGCACGACGTAGTGCTGATCCTTGAAGAACAGCGTGTGAGCGCGCAACGCGGCGTACACATGGTGCATCAGCGTGATGTTCTGCGGCGCGTACAGGCTTTCGCCGTCGCCGATCAGGCCCCACTCGGCAAGCAGACGCTCAGCCTTTTCGTGGCCCGATTCGGTGAGAAACACCTGACGTGCTTTTTCATCCAGCGTGTAGTCGCCCGGCTTTTCGACGCCCGTGCCGTCGGCTTTCTCTTCGCCGATCTGGCGTTCGAGCAGCGGCGGCAGCGCGTTCATGCGCACGTAGAGTTCGGTGTGATCTTCGGCCTGGCCGGAGATGATCAGCGGCGTACGCGCTTCGTCGATCAGGATCGAGTCCACTTCGTCGACGACCGCGAAATTCAGGGCTCGCTGCACGCGCGCGTCGGTCTCGTAGACCATGTTGTCGCGCAGGTAGTCGAAGCCGAATTCGTTGTTCGTGCCGTACGTGATGTCCGCGGCGTAGGCTTCCTGCTTGGCGGCGTGATCCATCTGCGACAGGTTGATACCCACCGTCAGACCGAGGAAGTTGTACAGACGCGCCATCCATTCGGCGTCGCGCTGCGCGAGGTAATCGTTGACGGTCACGACGTGCACGCCGCGGCCGGACAGCGCGTTCAGGTAGACCGGCAGCGTAGCGACGAGCGTCTTGCCTTCGCCAGTGCGCATTTCCGCGATCTTGCCGTAATGCAGGACCATGCCGCCGACCAGCTGCACGTCGAAGTGGCGCATGTGCAGCATGCGCCTGCTCGCCTCGCGGCAGACGGCGAAGGCTTCGGGCAGCAGCTTGTCGAGCGATTCGCCGCTCGCGACACGCTGTCGGAATTCACCGGTTTTGGCGCGCAGTTGGTCATCCGTCAACTGCTCGATCTGCGGCTCGAGCGCATTGATCGACGCGACGGTCTTTTGATATTGCTTGACGAGCCGCTGGTTGCGACTGCCAAAAATCTTTTGTAGAAAACCGGTGGTCATCGGATCGGTGTCTGCGTCGCGGCTTCGGCCCGGTCACACGGCGTGTGAGCCCGGAATCGGGGGGCCTCGGCGGCTTAGGTCCAAGAGTGAATTCGAATCGGGGATTTTAGCACGCAGCCCCGGCTGCGCCTGTGTCCATGGCGGAATGGCTGAGGTCTGCTCCAGCCGCGCCCCGGCTGGCCTTGACGGCGGCCTGGCGCGCGAGCCACGGGGTACAATCCAGGCATCACAGTACGTGGCGCGCGATGATGCCCGCGCTGCCGCCAGCTGGCCCGTCCTCATCCCGAAAGCCTGCAGAAAATATGAGCCGTTTCTCGTCGTTTTCAAGGCCGTTTTCAAACCAGAACGCTGCGCGCCGCCCGCAGCCGGTCGCCGAAGTGCTGAATCGCACCGACGCGTTCGCGGCGCTGCGTGCCGGCGTCGAGCAGATTGCCGCGCTGGAACGCGATCTGAAGCAGCTGCTGCCCGACTATCTGGCGACGAGCGTCGAGCCCGGTTTCATCAAGGATGGCGTACTGGCACTTTTCGCCGCACATAACGCGCTCGCGGCGCGCCTGCGACATCTTGAACCCCGTCTGGTGTCAGATCTTCAGCAGCGCGGGTGGGCAGTCAACTCGCTGAGAATCCGCGTGCGTCCGCAGGCGGTAAAGGAGCCGCCGCAGCCCAAACAGGCACGTATGACAGCGCGTGGCGCCGAAGCGCTGTACGAACTGAGCGAGACGCTCGCGCCTTCGCCGTTACGTGAAGCACTGGCCAGAATGGCTGCCCGCCATCGCATCAGTCGCGAGCCAAAAAAATAAGCGGCCCGGAAGGCCGCTTATTTTTTGTACAACTCGTCTTGTGCAACTCGTTTTCCACAGATCGCGGATCAAGCCGCCCGGTAGCAATCAGGCAAACGCCGTCTGCGTATCGTAGGCAAAGCCGCGCGGCGCCTTTTGCGGATCGTCGAACGTGACAATTTCATACGCATCCTCGTGCGCCAACAGTTCGCGCAACAGCTGGTTGTTCAGGCCGTGTCCCGACTTGTACGCGTTGTACGAAGCCAGCAACGGATGACCGACCACGTAAAGGTCGCCGATCGCGTCGAGCATCTTGTGCTTCACGAATTCGTCGTCATAACGCAGGCCGTCGTTGTTCAGGATGCGGTACTCGTCGAGCACGATCGCGTTATCCATGCTGCCGCCGCGCGCCAGACCCAGCTCGCGCATCATTTCCACTTCGTGCGCAAAGCCGAACGTACGCGCCCGCGCGATTTCCCGCACGTACGACGTATTCGCGAAATCGACTTCCAGCGCCTGCCCCGTCTTGTCGACAGCAGGATGGCGAAAATCGATCGTGAACTTCAGTTTGAAGCCGAAAAACGGCTCGAGACGCGCAAATTTGTCGCCGTCGCGAATTTCAACCGGCTTCGTAACCTTGATGAATTTCTTCGCGGCATTCTGCTCTTCGACGCCGGCCGACTGGATCAGAAACACGAACGAAGCCGCGCTGCCGTCCATGATCGGGATCTCTTCAGCGGTGACGTCGACGTACAGATTGTCGATGCCGAGGCCCGCACAGGCGGACATCAGATGCTCGATCGTCGACACCCGGGCACCGTCTTTCTGCAGCACCGAAGCCAGCCGCGTATCGCCGATCGCCATGGCCTGCGCAGGAATCTCCACTGGCGTGGCCAGATCCACACGCGTGAACACGATGCCCGTGTCCGGTCCGGCCGGACGGAGCGTCAGGTCGACCTTCCGGCCCGAATGCAAGCCGATGCCGACCGTCTTGACGATCGATTTGATAGTGCGCTGCTTCAACATGATGGTCTTCTATTCGATTGAAAATCCCAATCGGGACTTTTTATTCCATAGCGCGAATTATACTCCATCAACCTCACATCGGGTTTTCACCGAACGTATCAATCTGTTTCCCATCATTACTTCACGGAAACTTTGCGGAAAGCGTGACGGGCCGACGCCCGGAACGGAGGCGTTTCCGGACATCGGCCCGCGTAACGGCCAGTCACAAAAGCGTCATTTCACCGTTGCCTGCCTGCCACACTCGCAGGAACCAGGCGGCAAAACAGCGCCTCGCAGCTAGCTCAACGTGGCGAGAATACTCGCAGCATCGCTGACTTCGAATTTGCCGGGTGCTTCGACGTTCAGCGTCTTGACCACGCCGTTGTCGACCACCATCGCGTAGCGCTGGGAACGGATTCCCATGCCGCGCGCCGACAGATCCTGCTCCAGACCAAGCGCCCGCGTGAAAGCCGCACTACCGTCCGCCATCATGCGCACCTTGCCCGAGGTGTGCTGATCACGTGCCCACGCGCCCATGACGAACGCGTCGTTGACGGACACGCACCAGATCTCGTCGACACCGGCCGCGCGCAACGCGGCGGCCTGTTCGACATAGCCCGGCACATGTTTCGCCGAACAGGTCGGCGTGAATGCGCCCGGCAATCCGAAGATCACCACGCGCTTTCCCGCGGTCTGTTCGCGCACGTCGAAGCTGTTGGGCCCGATCGTGCAGCCTTCGCGCCCGTCTTCGATCAATTCGTAGACGACTGCTTCCGGCAGCTTTTCACCCACCTGAATCATGCTCAGTCCTTTACATCGATGCAGCGTACACCCGCACGTTTTCGTGTCGCAGTGAACCCATCTTTCGCCGACAGCCGCCCGATCCGCTTCGCGAATACGAAGAGGGCATCTGTCCCCGCCGCGCATCCGACGAAACGCGGCCTTGCTGGCAGTTCACTCGCCACGCCCGTGCATCCGACTGCTGGCACGCATCAACCGTGCCGCAGCGAAGGCCTGCCCGCGGTTAGTCCGCCTGCTTGCGCAGGAACGCCGGGATATCGTACGTGTCGACGCCCTTTTCCTGCAGCGCCTGCACATGCGAAGCCGCCGTATCACGCGACGTACGCCATACAGCGGGCGTATCCAGCGAACCGTAGTCCGCTGCGCTCGTGTGATGCTGCTGCGGCGCGTATGCGTGCTGATGGCCGCCGATCGGCTGGTTGTCGGTGCCGGTGCGCAGAAGCGTCATCGGTGCCGACTGCTGCTTCTTCGCCGCACGGCCCAGACCCGTTGCCACGACCGTCACGCGCAGCGCGTCGCCCATTGCATCATCGTAGACCGCGCCAAAAATCACGGTCGCGTCTTCCGCAGCATAACTCTTGATCGTGTTCATCACTTCGCGCGTTTCCGACAGACGCAGCGAACGGCTCGACGTGATGTTCACGAGCACGCCACGCGCACCCGACAGGTCCACCCCTTCCAGCAGCGGGCTGGCAACAGCCTGCTCAGCCGCGAGACGCGCGCGATCGACGCCGGCAACCGTCGCCGTGCCCATCATCGCCTTGCCCTGCTCGCCCATCACCGTTTTCACGTCTTCAAAGTCGACGTTCACCAGACCGTCAACATTGATTATTTCCGCGATACCGGCGACTGCGTTGTTCAGAACGTCGTCTGCGCACTGGAAGCATTTATCCATCTCGGCGTCATCGCCCATCACCTCGAACAGCTTGTCGTTCAGGACGACGATCAGCGAGTCGACGTGATCCTCCAGTTGCTGCGAACCAGCTTCTGCCACACGCATCCGCTTGCCGCCTTCGAATTCGAACGGCTTGCTGACGACGCCAACAGTCAAAATGCCCATCTCTTTGGCGATCTGCGCCACGACCGGTGCTGCGCCCGTGCCGGTGCCGCCGCCCATGCCTGCGGTGATGAACACCATGTGCGCGCCGCGCAGTGCGTCGGCGATGCGCTCACGGGCTTCTTCTGCTGCCGAACGGCCCATTTCCGGCTTGGCGCCAGCGCCGAGACCGGTGTTGCCGAGCTGGATCACAGCTGTGGCGCGCGAACGCGACAGGGCCTGCGCATCCGTGTTCATCACGATGAAGTCGACGCCTTGCACGCCGCGGTTGATCATGTGCTGAACGGCATTGCCGCCAGCGCCACCTACCCCAACCACCTTGATGATGGTGCCGTTGGTTTCGGTTTCCAGCATCTGGAATTCCATGTTGCCTCCGTCAAGAAAAAATGTACTGCCGCTAAGCAGCTACTCGGCCGTTATCCGGCAGGAGATCGGGCAACCTCCTGTCGCGCGCCAGCCGCCGGCACCGGCGCGTATTTCTGAAACCTGCTTCTGAAACCTGCTTCTGAAACCTGCAACTCAAGCTGTGCTTCTGGAACTGCTGTAAAGCCTCAAAAATTGCCGAGGAACCAGTCTTTCATGCGTCCCAGGACCTGGCCCATCGAACCTGACTGCACCGCGACCTTGCGACCGCGCATCCGTTGCGCCCGGCCTTCGACGAGCAGACCCATCGCCGTCGAATAGCGCGGATTGCGCACCACGTCTGCAAGACCGCCCGCGTATTCCGGCGCACCGATGCGCACCGGCTTCAGGAAAATGTCTTCGCCGAGTTCGACCATGCCCGGCATCATCGCCGCGCCGCCCGTCAGCACCACGCCGGAACTCAGCAACTCTTCGTAACCCGACTCGCGCACCACCTGCTGCACGAGCGAAAACAGTTCCTCGACGCGCGGCTCGACCACGGCCGCCAGCGCCTGGCGCGACAGCGTGCGCGGACCGCGCTCGCCCAGCCCCGGCACTTCGATCATCTCGTCCGGATCGGCCAGTGCCTGCTTCGCGATGCCGTAGCCGACCTTGATGTCTTCCGCATCCGGCGTCGGCGTGCGCAGCGCCATCGCGATGTCGCTCGTGATCTGGTCGCCGGCGATCGGAATCACCGCGGTATGACGGATCGCGCCTTCGCTGAAAATCGCGATATCCGTCGTGCCGCCGCCGATATCGACGAGCACCACACCCAGCTCTTTTTCGTCTTCCGTCAGCACCGCCAGCGACGAAGCAAGCGGCTGCAGGATCAGATCGTTCACTTCGAGGCCGCAGCGGCGCACGCACTTCACGATGTTCTGCGCCGCGCTCACTGCGCCCGTCACGATGTGCACCTTCACCTCGAGCCGGATGCCGCTCATGCCGATCGGCTCGCGCACATCTTCCTGGCCGTCGATGATGAATTCCTGCGTCAGGATGTGCAGCACCTGCTGATCGGTCGGGATGTTGATCGCCTTCGCCGTCTCGATCACGCGCGCGACGTCCGTCTGCGTGACTTCCTTTTCCTTGATCGCCACCATGCCGCTCGAATTGAAGCTGCGGATATGGCTGCCGGCGATTCCGGTGAATACGTTTGTGATCTTGCAATCGGCCATCAGTTCAGCTTCTTCGAGCGCGCGCTGAATCGATTGCACCGTGGCCTCGATGTTCACCACGACGCCCTTCTTGAGCCCCTTCGATTCGCTCTGGCCGAGGCCGATCACCTCGTAGTGACCTTCGCCTTTCAGCTCGGCGACGATGGCCACGACCTTCGCTGTCCCGATGTCGAGGGAGACCAGCAGATCTTTATAGTCTTTACTCATAGCGTGCTCATTGCGTGTGATGTCCGTTTACTTCTTGCCCTTGTCGGGTTCGCTGATAAAGCGCATGCCTGCCGCGCGAATCGCGAAACCGTTCGGATAGCGCAAGTCCGCATACTCAATATCTGTCCCCCAACGTTGCGTCACCGCGCCCCACGCCGCGGTCAACCGGTGCGAACGATCGAGGAGCGTGTCCTGATTGCGTTCGCGGCCCAGCTCCACCTGCATGCCGTTCGACAGCTTCACCGTCCATGCGTAACGCGGCGACAGCGTCACTTCTTCCGGCGTCGCTCCGAGCGGCGCAAACCACTTCGTGAAGTCGCGATAGCGCGCGACGACTTCCTTCGCCGTACCTTCCGGTCCATCGAAGGCGGGCAGCTCCTGCTCCAGTTCGCCCTGGTTCGCGGTAAACAGGTCGCCGTCGACGCTGACCAGCTGATCGCTGCCCCACGTTCCGAGCGGTTTGTACTCCTCCAGCGTGACAGCCAGTGCATTCGGCCACACGCGGCGCACGCTCGCGTGACGCACCCACGGCATCTGCTCGAACGCCTGACGCGCCAGATCCAGGTCGACGGTGAAGTAATTGCCCTTCAACCGCCCGACCACACCGGCACGCACCGTCGGCGAATTGATGTGCTCGGTGTCGCCGTCGATACGGATCTCGCGCAGCGCGAAGCTCGGGCGCTGGATCATCCAGTAACCGCCTGCCGCCAGCAGCACGAGCACCAGCAACGCATGCAACGCGTTGGAGGCGAAATTGAGCTGGCGAACGTTGTTCCACATGTCTAACCGTCAGTCCTTCAGTGTCAGCGACAGCACTTTCACCACCAGTTCCTGGTAGCTGATGCCGACCGCGCGCGCCGCCTTCGGCGGCAGCGAGTGATCGGTCATGCCAGGCGCCGTGTTCACTTCGAGGAAGTACGGGTTGCCGCTCGCGTCGAGCATGAAATCGGCGCGGCCCCAGTCGGTGCAGCCGAGCACGTCGAACGCGCGGCGCGCGAGCACTTTCAGACGCGTTTCTTCGTCGGGCGTCAGACCGCACGGAATCAGATACTGCGTGTCGTCGGCGACGTACTTCGCGTGATAGTCGTAAAACTCGCCCGCCGGAATGATGCGGATCACCGGCAGATCGAGATCGCCTGCGATACACGCGGTGTATTCGCCGCCGCCTTCGATGCTCTTCTCCACCACGACGATCCTGTCGAACTTCGCGGCTTCGGCGAGCGCGGCGGGCAATGCGCCGGCGCGCTTCACCTTGATGACCGCGACGCTCGAACCTTCGCTCGCCGGCTTCACGAAGAGCGGCAAGCCGAGCTTCGCGACGATGTCATTGGCGCGCGCTGCGTAGTCGTCGCCGCGCAGCACGGCTTCGAACGGCGGCGTCGGGACGCCGAGCTGCTGCCACACGAGCTTCGTGCGGAACTTGTCGAGACCGAGCGCCGAGCCGAGCACGCCGCTGCCCGTGTAACGAATGCCGTAGAAATCGAGCGCGCCCTGAATCTGGCCGTTCTCACCATAGCCGCCGTGCAGCGCATTGAACGCGCGCACAAAACCTTCGTCCTTCAACGCGGCGAGCGGACGCTCGGCCGGATCGAACGGATGCGCGTCCACGCCGGCATCGCGCAGACCTTGCAGCACGAGGCGGCCGGATTTCAGCGACACCTCGCGCTCAGCGGAATTTCCGCCGAGGAGCACGGCCACCTTACCGAATGTTTTCGGATCGATATTGCTGCTCATCTCAAGCCTTCTGTTCCTGGGCGATCCGACCTGGCACACCGCCGATCGAACCCGCGCCCATCGTGATCACTACGTCGCCGCTGCGCACCAATGCTGCGAGCGCATCCGGCACTTCATCCACCGTCTCGACAAATACCGGCTCGACCTTGCCCGTCACGCGCAGCGCACGCGCGAGCGCCCGGCCGTCGGCGGCGATGATCGGCGCTTCACCGGCCGCGTAGACTTCGGTCAACACCAAGGCGTCGACCGTCGAGAGCACCTTCACAAAATCTTCGAAGCAGTCGCGCGTGCGCGTGAAGCGGTGCGGCTGAAACGCCAGCACCAGCCTGCGATCGGGGAATGCACCGCGCGCCGCCGCGACCGTCGCGGCCATTTCAACCGGGTGATGCCCGTAGTCGTCGACGAGCGTGTACGTGCCGCCATCCGATGCCGGCACTTCGCCGTAACGCTGGAAGCGTCGGCCGACGCCGTTGAAATCCGCGAGTGCTCGCTGGATATCGGCATCTTTTACTTCAAGTTCAGTCGCAATTGCGATTGCGGCCAGTGCGTTCTGCACGTTGTGCGTGCCTGGCAGGTTCAAAACGATGTCGATCGGCGCTGCGTCTTCACGCATCGCGGTGAAATGCATGCGGCCATCTTTCGCTACGGCGTTGACCGCGCGCACCTGCGCGTCGGGTGCAAAACCGTAACGGATGATCGGCTTCGAGACGAACGGCAGGATCTCCTTCACGTTCGGATCGTCGACGCACAGCACCGCGATGCCATAGAACGGCAGCCGATGCGTGAACTCGATGAACGCCTGCTTGAGCCGCGCGAAGTCGTGGCCGTAGGTGTCCATGTGATCGGCGTCGATGTTCGTGATGACTTCGATCACCGGAAACAGATTCAGGAACGACGCATCCGATTCGTCTGCTTCAGCGACGATGAAATCGCCCGTGCCGAGCCGCGCATTCGCGCCCGCGCTGATCAGGCGTCCGCCGATCACGAACGTCGGATCGAGACCGCCCGCAGCCAGCACGCTCGCGACGAGCGACGTGGTCGTCGTCTTGCCGTGCGTGCCGGCAATCGCAATGCCCTGCTTCAGGCGCATCAGTTCCGCGAGCATCACCGCGCGCGGCACGATCGGAATGCGCCGGTGACGTGCAGCGAGCACTTCCGGGTTGTCGCTGCGCACAGCCGTCGACACGACGACTGCGTTCGCGCCTTCGATGTTCGCCTCGTCGTGGCCGATTGCAATGCGGGCGCCGAGAGCAGCAAGACGGTCGGTGACCGCGTTACGCGACAGGTCGGAGCCGCTCACCTGGTAGCCGAGATTGACGAGCACCTCGGCGATGCCGCTCATCCCGGCGCCGCCGATACCGACAAAGTGAATATGTTTAACGATGTGTTTCATTGTTGCCTTCCTTCCGGGCTCAAGCTCGGGATTACACCCGCCACGGCTGCGCAGATCTGCGCGACCTGCTCGGTGGCATCGGGTTTCGCGAGCGAGCGCGAACGCTCCGCCATGTCCGCGAGGGTTTCCCGCGTCTGGCTGCGCAACCAGTCGGCGAGGTTGTCCGCCGACAGGTCGCGTTGCTGCACGAGCAGCGCCGCACCGTGGTCGGCGAGAAACGCTGCATTGGTTGTCTGGTGATCATCTACTGCGTGCGGGAACGGCACGAAAAACGCCGCCACGCCCACTGCTGCAATTTCGGCGACCGTCATCGCGCCTGAACGGCAGATCACGAGATCGGCTTTCGCATAGGCGGAAGCCATATCGTCGATAAACGGCGCGAGTTGCAGGTCTTCTCCGGTCTGCAAACCGGCTTCCGCGTAGTTCGCTTTCAATGCGTCGATATGCTTCGCGCCCGCCTGATGCACGATGCGCGGACGTTGCTCCGGCGCGAGCAGCGCAAGCGCGCGCGGCACGACTTCGTTCAGCGCCGCCGCCCCAAGACTGCCGCCAACGACCAGCAGATTCAGCGGGCCACTACGTTGTGCGTAGCGTGCTTTGGGTGCCAATGTGAGCGCAAGTTCCTCGCGAATCGGATTACCTGTCCATTCGGCATGCGGCAACGCATCCGGAAACGCGACCAGCACGCGTTTTGCGACTTTCGCGAGCACCTTGTTCGTCAGGCCCGCGATCGAATTCTGTTCATGCAGAACGAGCGGACGGCCGCTCAATGCAGTCATCAAACCGGCGGGGAACGTGATGTATCCGCCCATGCCGAGCACGACGTCCGGCTTCACACGACGCAGCACGCTCAAACTTTGCACACACGCGCGCAGCAGGTTCAGCGGCAGCATCAGTTTCGTCTTGAGCCCCTTGCCGCGCAGGCCGCCGAAGCGCACGAATTCCATCGGAATGCCGTGCTTCGGGACGAGCGTCGCTTCCATGCCCGCCGGATTGCCGAGCCAGACGACGCGCCAGCCCCACGCCTGCATCCGGTGCGCGACCGCGAGCCCCGGGAACACGTGTCCCCCGGTGCCGCCGGCCATCACCATCAGCGTGTGCTGTTGCGTCGTGGTCATACCTTTCCCCCACGCATCAGCACACGATTCTCGTAATCGACGCGCATCAGCACCGCCAGCGCGACGCAGTTCAGCAAAATGCCCGAGCCGCCGTAGCTCACGAGCGGCAACGTCAAACCTTTGGTCGGCAAAAGACCGAGGTTCACGCCCATGTTGATGAAGGTCTGCGCGCCAAACCAGATGCCGACGCCTTTCGCAACGAGCCCCGCAAACGTGCGGTCGAGCGCGAGCGCCTGACGGCCGATCTCGAACGAGCGACGCACGATCCAGTAGAACATCAGGATCACGACGAGCACGCCGACGAAACCGAGTTCTTCACCGATCACCGCGAGGATGAAGTCGGTATGCGCTTCCGGCAGATAGTTGAGCTTCTCGACACTGCCACCGAGGCCGACGCCGAACCACTCGCCGCGTCCGAACGCGATCAGCGAGTGCGTCAGCTGATACGCCTTGCCCTGCGCATAGCGGTCGTCCCACGGATCGAGGTACGCGAAAATCCGTTCACGACGCCACGGCGACGCCCACACCAGCAGACTGAACGTGCCCACTGCAGTGGCGACCAGCCCGCCGAACAGCTTGCCGTTCACACCGCCGAGGAACAGCACGCCCATCGCGATCGCCGCGATCACCATGAACGCACCCATGTCCGGCTCGAGCAGCAGCAGCGCGCCGACCAGACCGACGGCAACCGCCATCGGCAGGAAGCCCTTCGCGAAGCTGTGCATGTATTCCTGTTTGCGCACCGTGTAGTTCGCCGCGTAGATCGTCACGGCGAGCTTCATGATTTCCGACGGCTGCATGTTCGTGATGCCAAGCGGAATCCAGCGGCGCGCGCCGTTCACGCCCTTGCCGATGTGCGGAATCAGCACGACCACGAGCGTGAGCAGCGCGATCAGGAAGAACTTCGGCGCGTATTTGTCCCACACGGAGATCGGAATCCGGAACGTAATGACCGCCGCGACCACCGCTACACCGAGCGACACCAGATGGCGCACGAGGAACGCGTAGTCGCGATACGCCGCGTACTTCGGCGAATCGGGCATCGCGATCGACGCCGAATACACCATCACCACGCCGAGGCCGAGCAGCGCGATCACCACCCACAACAGCGAGTGATCGTAGTCGAGCATGCGCGAGCGCAGCGGCCGCACGCCGTTGACGGCGCTGGCGAGGCCGCTGACCGTCGAGCGCGCGGACACGCTCTCGCCACCCGCGGAGCCGCGCTGTTTTTCGAGGCGTGAGCCGAAACGTTCGGACCAGCTCATATCATCGTCCCCCGTTCAGCAGCGATTTCTTCGACCGTGCTGCGGAACACCGCGGCACGATGCGCATAACCCTTGAACATGTCGAAGCTTGCGCAGGCCGGCGAAAGCAGTACCGCATCGCCCGGTTGCGCAAGCGCGCTCGCGGCGCGTGTGGCGTCTTCCAGTGTGGCGTGATCGGTGAGTGCGATGCCGGTTTCCCCGAGCGCCGCGCGGATCAGCGGCGCGTCGCGGCCAATCAGCATCACGCCGCGACACCAGCGCATCACGGGCGCGGCGAGCGGCTCGAAATCCTGGCCCTTGCCGTCGCCACCGGCGATCAGCACTGCACGTTGCGCGAGACCGTCGAGCGCGGCGACCGTCGCGCCGACGTTCGTGCCCTTGCTGTCGTCGACGTAATCGACGCCTTCAATCGATGCGATCAGTTCCACGCGATGCGGCTCGCCACGGTACTCGCGCAGGCCGTGCAACAGCGGCGCGCCGGGCAGGCCGATCGCGCGGGCGAGTGCAAACGCCGCCAGTGCATTCGCTGCGTTGTGCAGACCGCGGATGCGCAGCGCGTCGGCGGGCATCAGGCGCTTCAAGGCGATGTTCGGCGGCGTCGTGGTTTCGTGCTTGCGACGGCGCGTCGGTTGCGGTTCGTCGCTGGCGTCGCGGTCGTGCGCTTCGACGAGCCAGTTCATCGCGTTGTCGCGTAGCAAACCGTAGTCGCCGGCGCGCGTAGGTTCGTCCAGGCCGAACGTGACCATCGGCGCGGCCGCGTCCCCCAGGGAAACTTCCTTCGCGGCGCCCCCTGCGGGCGCAAGCGCCATGACACGTGCGTCGTCGCGATTCAGCACGCGGACGGTTTCCGGTCCGAAGATGCGGCCCTTCGCAGCGGCATACGCGTCCAGCCCGCCGTGCCAGTCGAGGTGATCCTGCGTGATGTTCAGCACGACCGCCGCATCGGGAGCAAACGTATGCGCGGTTTCCAGCTGGAAGCTCGACAGTTCAAGCACCCAGACGTCCGGCAGCGCCGTGTTGTCGATTGCTTCGGTCAGTTTGTCGAGCGCGGCCGGGCTGATGTTGCCCGCCACCGCGACCTTCTTGCCCGCGCGTTCGCACAGCAGGCCGGTGAGACTCGTCGTCGTGGTCTTGCCGTTCGTGCCGGTGATCGCGATCACCTTCGGCGCGTAGCCGTTTTCGTCGAGCGTCTTCAGCGCCTGTGCGAAGAATTCGAGTTCGCCCCACACGGGGATGTCTTTTTTGCGCGCTTCGGCGATCAGCGGCAGCAGATCAGCAGCCAGCGGCGACAGGCCCGGACTGATCGCAACCAGTTCCACGCCTTCAAGGAGCACAGGCGAAAACGGGCCGCCGACAAAGTCGGCATCGACGCCGTGCGCTTCGAGCCCGGACAGGTTCGGCGGCACTTCGCGCGTATCGGCAACGCGCAGCCGGCACCCGTGGCGCGCGCACCAGCGCGCCATCGCGAGACCCGATTCGCCGAGTCCCAGCACGAGCACCATCGGCTTTTGCCGATCCCGAAACTTCTCGCCAAACATCGCTTGCTTCCCTTTATTTCACTGCAATGGCCGAACAGCGTCGATCAGATCAACGCAGCTTCAGCGTGGACAAACCGAACAGGCACAGCATCAGCGTGATGATCCAGAAACGCACGACAACCTGCGTCTCCTTCCAGCCTGACAATTCGAAGTGGTGATGCAGCGGCGCCATCTTGAAGAGGCGTCGCCCTTCGCCAAAACGGCGCTTGGTGTATTTGAACCACGTGACCTGCAACATCACCGACAGCGTTTCGGCGACGAAGATGCCGCCCATGATGAAGAGCACGATTTCCTGGCGCACGATCACGGCAACCGTGCCGAGCGCGCCGCCGAGCGCAAGTGCGCCGACGTCGCCCATGAACATCTGCGCGGGGTGCGTGTTGTACCAGAGAAATGCGAGCCCGGCGCCGCCCATTGCAGAGCAGAAGATCAGCAGTTCGCCCGCACCGGGAATATGCGGGAACAGCAGGTATTTCGAGTAGACGGAGCTGCCCATCACGTAAGCGAACACGCCAAGCGACGCACCGACCAGCACGACTGGCATGATCACGAGACCGTCGAGGCCATCGGTGAGATTCACGGCATTGCTCGCGCCGACGATCACGAGATACGTCAGCACGATGAAACCCCACACGCCAAGCGGATAGCTGATCGACTTCACGAACGGCAGCAACAGGTCGGCGCGCGCGGGCAGGCCCATCGACAGACCGCTCCTCACCCACGCCATGAACAGGTCGAACACCCGCACGTTGCTCGCTTCCGACACGCTGAACGCGAGATACACAGCCGCAAACAGACCAATCACCGACTGCCAGAAATACTTTTCACGCGACGACATGCCGCGCGGATCCTTATAGACGACCTTGCGGTAATCGTCGACCCAGCCAATCACGCCGAAGCCGAACGTGACGAGGATCACGATCCAGATAAAGCGGTTGGTCAGGTCGGCCCACAGCAACGTCGCGACTGCGATGCCGAGCAGGATCAGCACGCCGCCCATCGTCGGCGTACCGGATTTGACGAGGTGAGTCTGCGGGCCGTCCATGCGGACAGCCTGGCCGACCTTCATCGCCGTCAGCTTGCGGATCACGGCCGGGCCACAGACGAGCCCGATCACCAGCGCGGTGATAGTCGCCGCGACGGCACGAAAAGTCAGATAACTGAACACGCGCAAAAAGCTTGCGTCATTCTGCAGCCATTGCGCCAGCGCCAGAAGCATGCCTCGGTCCTTCTATTTCAGTGTGCGCCGGGCGTCGTGCCCGGTGCGGAGGGTTGTGGACTCGTCACGGCGTCCACCACGCGTTCCATTTTCATGAAGCGCGAGCCTTTTACGAGAATCGTTGTTGCCGGCCCGAAGCCAGCCTGTTGCAGATGCGCGACCAGCGCGGCGGCGTCATCGAAATGACGCGCCTGTGCGCCGTACGCGCTGCATGCGTCACGCGTGGCGTCGCCGGTGGTGAGCAGCGTTTCGATACCGCGTTCCTTTGCATACGCGCCAACTTCGCGATGAAACGCCGGGCCGCTATCACCGACTTCACCCATGTCGCCCATCACCAGCACGCGCGGCGACGGCCGCGATGCGAGCACATCGATCGCGGCGCGCATCGAATCGGGATTGGCGTTGTAGGTGTCGTCGATCACCGTTGCGCCGGCGAACGAACCGGACGCAGCGCGCTTCACCTGCAGGCGGCCCTTCACGGCGCCGAATGCTTCGAGACCGCGCTTGATCGCATCGAGCGATACGTTCGACGCGAGCGCCGCGGCCGTCGACGCGAGCGCATTGCGCGCGTTGTGATCGCCAAGCACCTGCAACGCGACTTCGATGTGGCCCTTCGGCGTATCGACGCTCAGACGGTTGCCGTCGAACGTGCCGGTTACCGCCGCTTCGGTGGTGCGCTCCGCTGTATTGAGCGCGAAGTCGATGATCTGGCTGCCCGTGGCCGCAACGCGCCAGATGCTCGCGTACGTGTCGTCGGCGGGGAACACGGCCACACCTTCCGGCTTCAGCGCATGGATCACGCTCGCATGTTCGAGCGCGACGGCTTCGACAGTCGCCATGAATTCCTGATGCTCGCGCTGCGCGTTGTTGACCACCGCGACGGTCGGCTCGGCGATCTTCGCGAGCAGGTCGGTCTCACCCGGATGATTCATCCCGAGTTCGACGACTGCAAGCTGATGCGCTTCAGTGAGACGGAACAACGTGAGCGGCAGACCGATTTCATTGTTGAAATTGCCAGCCGTAGCGAGCCGTGCCTGTTCGCCGACAGCTGCAGCGAAAATCGACGCGATCATTTCCTTGACCGTTGTCTTGCCGTTGCTGCCGGTGACGGCGACGAGCGGCATCGAAAACCTGCGACGCCAGCCGCGCGCGAGCGCACCGAGCGCGACCCGCGTATCTGCGACGCGCAACGCCGGCACGCGCCAGTCGCCCGGACTGCGGGTAACGAGTGCGGCGCTCACGTGACGCTCAGCGACTTCGGACAGAAAGTCGTGTGCGTCGAAACGGTCGCCTTTAAGCGCGACAAACAGATCGCCGGGGCCAGCGGTGCGGCTGTCGGTCGACACGCGATCGAACGTGACCGATTCGTCGCCGAGAACGGTCGCGCCCGGAATCAGCGCCGCGGCTTCGCGTAGCGAATACATCGTCATTCGCCACCTCCGCGAGCCTGCGTCGCACGCGCGGCGAGCGCGAGGCGTGCGTGGTCCTGATCGGAGAAAGCGCGTTTCCTGCCCATGATTTCCTGTGTGGCTTCGTGCCCTTTGCCGGCCAGCACGATCACGTCCTCACGCGCGGCGTGGCGGATCGCATGCAGGATCGCGCTCGCGCGGTCGTCGATGCGGCGTGCTTTCGACGCGTCCTTCATGCCGGCGACAATCTGGTCGATAATCGACGCCGGATCTTCGCTGCGCGGGTTATCGCTCGTCACAACGACCGCGTCTGCGAACTTTTCGGCGATTGCGCCCATCAACGGACGCTTCGTCGCATCGCGATCGCCGCCGCAGCCGAACATGCAGACGAGTTCGCCACCGCGCGCGACCGCGATCGGGCGCAGTGCGTCGAGCGTCTTTTCGAGCGCGTCGGGTGTGTGCGCGTAGTCGATCACGACGAGTGGCTCGTCATTCTGCAAGCGGCCGCCGAGGCGCTGCATGCGGCCGTTCACCGGCTCCAGCTTTTCCAGTTCCTTCAGCGCGGCGTCGAACCGCACGTCGGCGGCGAGCAGCGCGCCCAGCACGCCGAGCAGATTGCTTACGTTGAACGCGCCGAGCGTCGCGACTTCGATGTCGGCATCGCCCCATTCGGAAGTCGTCAGATGAAAGGCCGTGCCGGTTGCGGTCGCGCGGACGTTCGAGGCGACGAGCGACGCATCGGCTAGCGCGTTTTCATGCGTTTTTTCGATGCCATACCCAATCGTGCGGATTTTGCCTTTCGCGTTGGCCAGCAGACGGCGACCGGCTTCATCGTCGCGATTGATCACCGCGCAGCGCAGGCCGGGCCAGTCGAACAGACGCACCTTCGCAGCTTCGTACGCGGCAAACGTGCCGTGATAATCGAGGTGATCCTGTGTGAGATTCGTGAACACGGCGATGTCGAACGACGTGCCGTTCACGCGCCCCTGATGCAGCGCGTGCGACGACACTTCCATCGCGACCGCCTGCGCGCCCGCGTCGCGCAACTGCGCGAGACTGCGCTGGAGTTGCGGCGCATCCGGCGTGGTGAAACCGGTGTGGACAAGTTGACCCGGCATGCCACTGCCGAGCGTGCCGATGATCGCGCAGCGCGTGCCAACCGCCGTCAGCGCCGACGAAATCCACTGGCTGCACGACGTCTTGCCATTCGTGCCCGTCACGCCGACGACGAGCATCGCGTCGCTCGGATCGCTGTACCAGGCGCTGGCAATGGAGCCGGCGAGCTCGTTCAGCGCGGGGACGGCGAGCGTCGTCGCAGGATCGATCGCGGCGGTGAAGTTTTCGGGCTGGACCAGCACGGCCGTCGCGCCGCGTTCGATCGCGTTGTCGATGAACGGGCGGTTGTCCGCGCCGTCGACGGCGTACGCGAGAAACACGTCGCCGGCCGCGATCGAGCGCGTATCGGCGTGCAGATGCGCCGCTGGCTGCACGCGGGCGTGCAGCCAGGTGAGCGCGTCGGCGATCTGCCGGTGCGCCGGATGCGCAGAACGCAGCGCGCTCATCGAACGACTCCGGGACGGGTCTTCGCGTTATCCGCGATGGTGAGTTTCTTCGCACCGCCAGCGCCCGTGGCCAGTTTTTTCGCGGCAGCCGCCGCGGCGGGCGGCGCAGCCGGTGTGGCAGGCGGCGCCGTATCGTCGGACACGACCATCTGCTTGACCGGCATATCCGGCGGCACATTCAGCGTGCGCAGCGTATCGCCGACAATCGACGAGAACACCGGGCCCGACACCTGACCGCCAAAGTGGCTGCCCGCGGTCGGTTCATCGACCGAAACGGCGACGACGATGCGCGGATTCGGCATCGGCGCCATGCCGACGAACGACGCGCGGTACTTCGATTTGTCGTAGCCGTGGCCGCCGTGCTTGTACGCCGTGCCGCTCTTGCCGCCGACGCGATAGCCCGGCACCGCCGCATCCGGCGACGTGCCGCCAGGCGCCGTCACGGTTTCGAGCATCGCGCGGACTTCACGCGCGGTAGTCGGCGAGAAGACCTGCGTGCCGGGCGCCGGCTGGTCGCCGGGGGTGCGGAAAATCGTCACCGGCACGATCTGGCCATCGTGCGCAATCGCGGTGTACGCGCGCGCCAGCTGGAACAGCGACGCCGACAGGCCATAGCCGTACGACATCGTCGCCTGCTCGATGCGCCGCCAGCTGTGCCACGGGCGCAGACGTCCCACCGCCGCGCCGGGGAACCCGACCTTCGGCGCCTGGCCGAGACCGATGCTGGTATACATATTCCACATCTCTTCCGGCTTGAGCGTCATGGCGATTTTGGTTGCGCCAATGTTGCTCGACTTCTGGATCACCCCGCCGACCGTCAGCACGCCAAACGCGCTGTCGTCGGTGATCTGCGCGCCGTCCAGCATGAAACGGCCCGGACCCGTATCTACCAGTGTAGTCGGCGTGACGCGATGCAGATCGAGCGCCAGCGATACGGTGAACGGCTTCATGATCGAGCCCGGCTCGAACACGTCCGTCAGCATGCGATTGCGCAGCTGTTCGCCGGTCAGGTGCGAGCGGTCATTCGGGTTGTACGTCGGATAGTTGACGAGCGCCAGCACTTCGCCCGTGCGTACATCGATCACCATCGCCGTGCCGGCCTTCGCCTTGAACTTCTCGACGGCCGCTTTCAGGTTCGTGTACGCGATGTACTGGATCTTGCTGTCGATCGACAGATCGACGTCGGCGCCGTTGTGCGGCACAACCTGCTCGTCGACGTCCTCGATCACGCGGCCCATCCGGTCCTTGATCACGCGACGGCTGCCCGAAATGCCGGCGAGCAGCTTCTGGTCGCCGAGTTCGACGCCTTCCTGGCCTTCGTCTTCGACGTTCGTGAAACCGATCAGGTGAGCGGTGATCTCGCCTTCCGGATAGAAGCGCTTGTATTCACCGCGCTGATAGATACCGGGAATGTCGAGGTCGGCGACTTTCTGCGCGACGTCGACCGGCACCTGACGCTTCACGTAGACGAACGTTTTGTCTTCCGAGAGCTTCGCGCGCAGTTCCTTCTGCGTCATGTCGAGCAGTTTGCTGAGCGCGGCGAGCTTGTCGGCGCCGAGATTGTCGGGCACGGATTCCGGAATCGCCCAGATTGCGCGCACGGGCAGGCTGGTCGCGAGCACGAGGCCGTTGCGATCGAGAATCTTGCCGCGCGTGGCCGGCAGTTCAAGCGTGCGCTGATAGCGGCTTTCACCCTGCTTCTGATAGAACGCGTTACCCGGACCCTGAATCCAGAATGCGCGAGCGGTTAGCGCGACGAACGCCATGAAGAGCAGGAACACGACGAGCTTCGAGCGCCACATCGGCAGGCGCACCGAGAGGATCGGGTTCGACGAGAACGCGACGCTCTTGCCGCCGTTCCGGCTGGTCGATTTTTTCATCGCACACCTCGCAGGCGGGCTGCGGAAGCGGTCGATGCCAAAGCATCAGACGCCGGCATCGGCGCGTCCTCGGCTTTCACTGCGCCCGGGTCGAGCGTCAGATATTGCGTGCGGCCGGTTGTCGCCGACTGCATCTTCAGGGACGTAGTAGCGATCTGCTCGATGCGCGACGTCTTGGACATCGCGCTCTGCTGGTATTGAAGCTGCGAGTAGTCCTGCTGCAGCTGTCGCTCCTGCGACTGCGCCCGCTGCAGCTGGATGAAGATCTGGCGTTGCTGATTGGTCGCGTTGACAACGGAAAGCGCGCAGCCCATCACGACGATCAGAAGGAAGATATTGAGGCGATTCATGGCGCGATACGCTCCGCAACGCGCATCACAGCCGAACGGGCACGCGGGTTCGCGGCGACTTCGGCGTCACTGGCGAACACACGGCCGATGATCCTGAGCGGCGGGCTGGGCAGATCGACGGCACGAATCGGCAGGCGGCGGTCGACCGCAGGCGCGCTCGCGTGCGCCTGCATGAATCGTTTGACGATCCGGTCCTCGAGCGAATGAAAGCTGATGACCACCAGCCGCCCCCCTTGCTCCAGCAACGACAGCGCTGCGTCTAAAACGACTTGCAGCTCCGCAAGCTCTTGATTGACGTGAATCCGTATAGCCTGAAAGGTGCGGGTTGCCGGATCCTTGCCCTTCTCACGGGTTTTGACGACGTTAGCCACGATTTGGGCAAGCTCGCCCGTGCTGACGAGAGGCCCAAGACGGTCGGACTCTGCCCGGCGAGCAACAAGCGCCTTTGCAATCTGAAAAGCAAACCGTTCTTCCCCATAATCTCGTATCACCTCCGTCAGTTCCTGCACCGTGGCCCGCGCGAGCCAGTCAGCAGCAGACTCGCCGCGCGTCGGGTCCATCCGCATATCGAGCGGGCCTTCGGCGCGGAAACTGAAACCCCGCTCCGGATCGTCGATTTGCGGCGACGACACACCCAGATCCAGCAACACGCCCGATACCCGCCCTACCCCGCGCTCCGCGATCGCGTCACGCAGTGAAGCAAAACTCTCATGCACGATTTCGAAGCGCGGATCGGCGATCTGCTGTGCTGTGGCGATCGCAAGCGGGTCTTTGTCGAACGCGATCAGGCGCCCGCTTTCCCCCAGCCTGCTCAACACCAGACGGCTATGACCGCCGCGCCCGAACGTGCCGTCCACATAGACGCCGTCCGTGCGCGTGACGAGCGCATCGACCGCTTCTTCCAGCAGCACCGTGCGATGCTGCAGTTCGTTTCCCATCGCAGGTGCCATATATGTAAACCGCGATCAGAACGTGAAATTCTTCAACGCATCGGGCATGCCCTGCGCCATCGCCGCCTGTTCCTTGGCGGCGTAGGTTTGCGCATCCCATAACTCGAAGTGGCTGCCCATACCGAGCAGCATCACTTCTTTTTCCAGCATCGCTGCCATCCGCAACTCAGGTGAAACCAGCACGCGGCCCGCGCCATCGAGATCGACGTCCGACGCGTTGCCGAGGAAAATCCGGCGCCACCAGTGGGCGTCCATCGGCAGCGCGGCGATCTTCGCGCGGAAGACCTCCCATTCCGGGCGCGGAAAGAGCAACAGGCAGCCGTCCGGGTGCTTGGTGATCGTCACCCGGCCTTCTGCCTGTCCTTGCAGCGCATCCCGATAGCGGGACGGAACCGACATCCGTCCTTTCGCATCAAGTGTGAGCGCCGACGCCCCTTGGAACACTTCTGCTCTCCCACGCAAGATGATTGCTGCCGGACGTTGAACGACGCCCGCGCGATCTCGAAAATTTACCTGAAATGACCCGGTAAATCACACAAATGTACACTTTCTCACACTGTCTCCCACTTTAGAGGAACGCTAAACACGGGTCAAGGGAGAAACACGCTTTTTCGAGGAATTTTGTTTGCTAGAACAAGGACTTAGCGCGACTCCTTCACGTCGCATGTAAAACGGAAAATCGTTATAAATGAATGAGCTACTGCGACTTGTGAAGGTGATACGTGAAAAGTGCGGGGGAAAGGCGCAGCGCGTAAGCGAACAGAGAGGGAGAAACGCGGCAGATAATCCATGCTGATGCAGGACGGCGCCTTGCGCGCCGTCCCACCGGTACAACTATACGTAATACGCCGTCCGTGTCATGACCTTTGACGCAGCACGCATCAGCGCACGTACTGGAAACGGCAGATCGATACCACCGGCGTCCTTCGCTGCCTTGCCATGCGCCGCTTCATCAATGCGCATCTGCTCGACGATCGCGCGCGATTCACGATCGGCTTCCGGCAGCTTTTCCAGATGGCCGTCGAGATGATGCTCGACCTGCTTTTCGGTTTCGGCCATGAAGCCAAGGCTCACGCGATCGCCAAAACGGCCCGCTACGAGACCGAGTGCGAGCGCGCCTGCATACCAGAGGGGATTGAGCAGACTCGGACGCGAGTCGAGCGCCTCGAGACGACGCGACGTCCACGCGAGGTGATCTTCCTCTTCGCGGGCGGCGTGCTCGAACGCTTCCTTTAACGCGGGCGATCGGGTGGCCAGCTTCTGCGCCTGGTACAAGGCCTGGGCGCACACCTCACCAACGTGATTGACGCGCATCAGACCCGCGGCGTGCGCACGTTCCGCTGGCGACATTTCGACCGCTTGCGACGCGTCGGTTGCAACCGGTGGAAGTGGAACAGGGCGCGACATCCGTGACACCCCTGTCATCGAACGCAAACCCCGATCCAGCTCGGTAATCAGTTCATCAAGCGTCATCCAGGCCTCCCTCGATTTTCGGCGCTGCCCGATGTGCGTCAGGCTCCGTAAGGCTTTGTCTTTGCACGACAAAACATGCTTTTGCAGAATCCCCGCGAGCGGGAATAACCCATGATTTTAGCCCATGTTGCGTAAACGAAACAGGAGGTTACCGGGTGGTCGGCTTTTCCTTTGTGCGGGTAGGTCGTTTTGTTACATTACGTGCAACTTCTCGCGAAGTTACATTCAAGGCAGCAACGCATGACAAATATTCGCCTTGTAGAAAAGATTCGTAATTCCTTGGAGATCATTTCGATGAAAAAGTCGCTTCTCGCTCTGGCAGCATTGGGCACGTTTGCGGGCGTCGCTCATGCACAGAGCAGCGTGACCCTGTACGGCATTATTGACGAAGGCTTCAACTGGACGCAAAACTCGGGCGGCAGCCATCTGTACAACCTGACGAGCGGCGTTCTGCAAGGTAGCCGTTTCGGTCTGCGTGGTACGGAAGATCTGGGTGGCGGTCTGAAGGCTATCTTCGTTCTGGAAAACGGCTTCAACCTGAGCAACGGTGCACTGGGCCAGGCAAACAAGGGTTCGTCGCAAGGTCTGATGTTCGGCCGTCAGGCATATGTTGGCCTGTCGAGCCAGTTCGGTACCGTGACGCTCGGTCGCCAGTATGACTCAGTGGTCGACTACGTCGGTCCGCTCGAAGCAGGTGACCAGTGGGGCGGCTACATCGTTGCTCACCCGGGCGACCTGGACAACTTCAACAACGCATACCGCGTGAACAATGCAATCAAGTTCACGAGCGCGAACTACGCCGGCTTCACGTTCGGCGGCGTGTATAGCCTCGGCGGCATCGCTGGCGCCTACTCGCGCAACCAGCTCTTCTCGGTTGGCGCAGGCTACAACAACGGTCCGCTGGTGTTGGGCGTGGCTTACCTGAATGCACGTAATCCGAACAATGGCTTCTTCGGCGACAACGGCCAGAGCACGCCAGCAACGACGACGAACTTCATCTCGTCGCCGGTCTACTCGGGCTACGCTTCGGCTAACACGTATCAGGTCATCGGCGCGGGCGGTGCTTACACGTTCGGCGCAGCAACGATCGGTGCAACGTACTCGAACGTGCAGTTCCTGGGTCTGGGCAACGCGTCGTCGGGCCCGAACCCGGGTGGCTTCAAGAATTCCGCCAAGTTCAACAACGGCGAAATCAACTTCAAGTATCAGTTGACGCCGGCTCTGCTGGTTGGCGCGGCATTCGATTATACGGACGCCAGCAGCGTCGACCGCAACAACGGTACGAACACCGGTGGCGCGAAGTACTTCCAGTACGCGCTGGGCTCGGACTACTTCCTGTCGAAGCGTACCGACGTCTACATCGTCGGCGTGTATCAGAAGGCTTCGGGTACGGACTCGAACGGTGGTGCAGCAGTCGCCGCGATCAACAACCTGACCCCGTCGAAGAGCAACACCCAGGTAACGGCCCGCGTCGGTATCCGTCACAAGTTCTAATAAGTCGTAAACAAAGCTGTTTGCCTCAAAGGCGCCTTCGGGCGCCTTTTTTTACGCCCGCTGTTTTTGCTGTGTGCTGAAAAGTGCCGACTTCTGCAACGCCCCGTCCGCGGACATCCGCTGATCTCACCGCAACAAAAAACGGCTCAACGGGCGTGAGCCTGTTAAGCCGTCAAGTTCTGCTTTGGCGCGTCGTTTTGGAGCAATCGTGGAGCGACCTATCGAGACGAGCCATCGCACACACTGACACGCCGCGACCGACACCTTTACCTCTCCGTTTCAAGCCCGCCCATCGCGCAGTTCACGTCGCAGAATCTTGCCGACATTGCTTTTTGGCAACTCCGTGCGGAACTCGATGATCTTCGGGCGCTTATATCCAGTCAGCTGTGTCTTGCAGAACGAGAACAGGTCTTCGTCAGTGAGCGCCGGATCTTTCTTCACGATGAACAGCTTGACCGCCTCGCCCGAGCGCTCGTCCGGCATGCCAACCGCGGCGACCTCAAACACGCCCGGATGCTTTGCAACGACATCTTCGATCTCATTCGGATACACATTGAAGCCCGACACCAGAATCATGTCCTTCTTGCGGTCGACAATCTTCACGAACCCCTTCTCGCTCATGACGCCCACGTCGCCGGATTTGAAGAAACCGTCATCGGTCATCACCTTGGCCGTTTCGTCCGGCCGGTTCCAGTAGCCGGCCATCACCTGCGGCCCACGAATGCAGATTTCACCGGGCTGGCCGAGCGGCACTTCGTTGCCTTCGTCGTCGCGGATGGACACTTCCGTCGACGGCAACGGCAACCCGATCGTGCCGCTGTATTCGGTCACGGTCACGGGATTGCACGTGACACACGGGGAAGTTTCCGAGAGGCCATAACCTTCGACGATCGGCGTGTTCGTCTTCTCGTACCAGCGTTTCGCGACCGCCTCCTGAACAGCCATGCCGCCGCCGTTCGCGGTGATCAGTTTCGAGAAATCGAGCTGCGAGAAATCCGGATGATTCAGCAACGCGTTATACAGCGTGTTCACGGCCGGGATCGTCGTGATCGCGTAACCGCGCAGCGCCTTGATCATGCCGCCGATATCGCGCGGATTTGGAATGAGCACGCCGAGGCCGCCGGTACGGATCGTCAGCAGCCCGCAGACCGTCAGCGCGAACACGTGATACAGCGGCAGCGCAACGACCGTCACGAACTGTTCGATTTCACCCCGGCCGTGACGCACCGGGTCCATCCACTCGTGCGATTGCAGGACATTCGCGACCAGATTCCGGTGCGTCAGCGTCGCGCCTTTCGCGACGCCGGTCGTGCCACCGGTGTACTGCAAAAAAGCGATATCGTTCGGGCCTTGCTGCACAGCCTTGAACGTCTGCCGGCCGCCTTCAGCGATTGCATCGTTGAAACGGACATGCCCAGGTAGACTCCAAGGCGGCACCATCTTCTTCACACGACGCACGACGAAGTTGACGATCATGCCCTTCGCGCCCATCAGATCGCCCATCGCAGCCACAATCACATGCTTCACCGACGTATTGCCGACGACCGCCTGCAAGGTGTTCGCGAAGTTTTCGAGAATGATGATGGCTTCGGCGCCGCTGTCCTTGAGTTGATGCTCGAGTTCGCGTGGCGTGTACAACGGGTTCACGTTCACGACGACATAGCCCGCACGCAGGATCGCCGCGATGGCGACCGGATATTGCAGCACGTTCGGCATCATGATCGCGATGCGTGCGCCGCGCACAATGCCCTTCGACTGAAACCACGCGCCGAGTTTGCGCGACAGTGCGTCGAGTTCGCCGTAGCTGATGGCCTTGCCCATGCAGACGAAGGCAGGTTTTGCCCGATGCTCGCGGAAGCTTTCTTCGAGCAGGTCGGCAACGGATGCGTACTGCGTCGGATCGATCTCAGCTGGAACGCCGGGCGGATATGATTTCAGCCAGATTTTGTCCATGCGGCGTCTCCTCCTTATATTTTCGAATGGTCGTGCTAAAACACGCATCGTAGCATGCGTGCCCCGGCGTTCTTCTCGAAAGAAACCCGGGTTAGACGTGACCCTCGAACCGCAGATCGACGTGCCGGTGACGTTTTCGGCGCTTCAGGGCGCCGTGCTCAAACGCGCTCGACTTCGACGAGACAGTCGTAGAAGGTGGCCGAGCCACCGAGATCCGTCAGCGCCTGGCTCGTGACCTGATTGGCGTTGTGCCCGTCTGGAGCGAGCTTTTTCCACCAGATCGACAGGCCGACGACGAGGCCCTCCCGTGCCCGCTCCGTCACGCGGGCACGAGCCTGCATCGAGCCGCGGTCGTTGAAGATGCGCACCAGATCGCCATCGTTGACGCCGCGACCAAGTGCATCGGACGGGTGAATGTCGAGATGCGGCTCACCCTCGGTTGCACGAAGGCTTTCCACGTTCACAAACGTGCTGTTCAGGAAATTGCGTGACGGCGGCGAGATCATCGCCAGCGGAAAGCGCGCCGCGAGTTCGGGCGCGCCGTCAGCCGATTCGTACGGCGGCAAATAATCGGGCAACGGATCGAGCCCCTGCTGCGCGAGCCGCGCACTAAAGAACTCGCACTTGCCAGACGGGGTACGAAACGCACCATCGGCGAGCGGAGCATCCGGCAGATTCAGCTTCGCCCAGCCGACCTTCTTGAGCGACTCCCAGTCGAAACCTTTGAGCGCAGCGTCGTTCCAGCGGAACGCCCCAGCCGCGACCGCTTCGTCGCTTTCGTAAAGCGCCGGTTCGTCGAGCGCCATTGCGCGTGCAATGCCGCGAAAGATGTCCGTGTTCGGACGCGCATCGCCGACGGGCGCGATTGCAGGCAGGTTGACCATCACGTGCGTGTGCCCGTATGACTTGTGGACGTCGAGATGCTCGAGCTGGGTCGTGGCCGGCAGAAGCAGGTCGGCGTAATCGGCCGTATCGGTCTGAAAATGCTCGAGCACGATCGTGAACAGATCCTCGCGCGCGAAACCCGCAGCAACCTGCTCGGAATCCGGCGCGACCGCGACCGGATTCGAGTTATAGACGACGATCGCCTCGACTTTCGGGCCGAACACAGCGTCGCCCGGATGCGTGAGCGCGTCGCCGATCGCATTCATATTGATCACACGCGGCTGCTTTGCAGGCGAGCCGGGCATCAGATCCGGCCGCTCGAGCGCGTGCGAATCGACGGGCGTCCAGCCCGACGACGACAGCAGCAATCCACCCGCGCGATCACGCCACGCGCCGGTCAGCGACGGCAGACAGGCGATCGCGCGCACCGCGTTGCCGCCGCCGCGCACCCGCTGCATACCGTAGTTGAGACGGATCGCCGTCTTTTTTGTGCGCCCGTAAAGACGCGCCAACTCGACAACGACCTGCTCATCGATACCGCAGATCTGTGCGGCGCGCGCCGGCGGATACGTCATGGCGCGTTCCGCCAACTCATCGAAACCGAGTGTATGAGCGTCGATATAATCGCGGTCCAGCAGGTTTTCGCTGATCAGCACGTGGATCATGCCGAGAGCCAAAGCCGCGTCGGTGCCGGGCTTCAGCGCAATGTGCTGATGACACTTTTCCGCGGTGAGCGACCGGTAAGGGTCGATCGCGACGAGGCGAGCGCCGCGGCGCTTCGCTTCCTGCGCGCGAGTCCAGAAATGAAGATTCGACGCGATCGGATTCGAGCCCCAGATCAGAATCAGCTCGCTCTCTTCGAAGAATTCCGTGAGCATGCCGACGCTCGCGCCGTACGTATATTTGAGTCCCGCTGCACCGGCCGCCGCGCAGATCGTACGGTCGAGTTGCGACGCACCCAGTTTGTAGAAAAATCGCTGCGCAATGCTGTCGCCCTGCACAAGTCCCATCGTGCCAGCGTAGCTGTACGGAACGATCGCCTCGGGTGCCCGTTGCGCGATTTCCGACAGGCGCGTAGCCGCCAGCTGGAAGGCTTCGTCCCAGCTGATCGGCTCGAACCGCCCTTCCCCCTTCTTTCCGGCGCGTTTCATCGGCGTCGTCAGCCGCTTCGGATGATGCACGCGTTCCGCGTAACGACTCACCTTCGTACACAGCACGCCCTGCGTCGGCGGATGGTCAGGATCGCCCGTCACCTTGACCGCCCTGCCATTCTCGACGGTCACGCGCATCGCGCAGGTATCCGGGCAGTCGTGCGGGCAAACTGCACGGGCAAATGCGGCGGGAGCGTTCATGGAGGATCCGTGGAAGAGAGGTGCAATGCGGGCAACACGTAATTTTATTACGTCCGGCGCGCGCCGGCCGTGCCGTTCCGCCAAAAAGGCTGTTCGGCGTAGAATGATCTGTCCCGGGCTCGAGCGAAGAGCCTCGAGCGACACGCAGCCAATGACGCACAAACGACCATGAAACTCATCCCGGAAATCCAGGCCGCTAGCGGCGAAATTCAAACGCTCCGACGAACGATCCACGCCAACCCTGAGTTGCGCTACGAGGAAACCCAGACGGCCGATCTCGTGGCGAAGAGTCTCACCGATTGGGGCATCGAAGTGCATCGGGGGTTGGGCAAGACGGGTGTAGTGGGCGTGTTAAAACGCGGTAACGGCTCGCGATCGATCGGTCTGCGTGCCGATATGGATGCACTTCCAGTGCATGAACTCAATACGTTTGAGCACCGGTCGCGCAACGACGGGAAGATGCACGCGTGTGGTCACGATGGCCACACCGCCATGTTGCTGGGCGCGGCCCGGCACCTGGCGAAGCACGGTGAGTTCGACGGCACGATCGTGTTCATTTTTCAGCCCGCCGAGGAAGGCGGCGCCGGCGCGCAGGCAATGATCGACGACGGGTTGTTCACCCGGTTTCCCGTCGATGCCGTGTTCGGTATCCATAACTGGCCGGGGATGCCGGCTGGACACTTCGGCGTGACCGAAGGCCCGATCATGGCGTCGAGCAATGAATTCCGCATTGAAATCAAGGGCGTAGGATCACACGCGGCGCTCCCGCACAATGGACGTGATCCGGTGTTCACTGCCGTCCAGATTGCCAATGGACTGCAGGGCATCATCACGCGGAACAAAAAGCCGCTCGACACGGCAGTGCTATCGATCACGCAGATCCATGCTGGCGATGCGGTCAACGTGGTACCCGACGTCGCCTGGATTGGCGGTACGGTTCGCACCTTTACGGCCGGGACACTCGACCTGATCGAGGCGCGACTGCGCAAAATAGCAGGGAGTACGGCAGAGGCTTACGACTGCACGGTCGACATCACGTTCCACCGAAACTACCCCCCAACGATCAACAGCGCCGAGGAAACGCGATTCGCAGCCGATGTGATGAGAGAGGTCGTTGGCACGGAAAACGTGGACGACTCTGTCGAACCCACTATGGGTGCCGAAGACTTTTCGTTCATGTTACTGACGAAGCCAGGATGCTACGCATTTTTGGGCAATGGCGACGGAGGCCATCGCGAAGCGGGCCACGGGGCTGGTCCGTGCATGCTGCACAACGCGAGCTACGATTTTAACGACGATCTGCTGCCGGTAGGCGCGACGTACTGGGTGCGACTGGCGCTGCGATATCTGTCTCGGTGAGGTACGCGCGGCCGCATGCGGGTGCACTCGGCCGCTGCGTCTTTAACATGCCCCGGACCGTGTGACGCGAATGATATGTCGACGCCTGTTGCTGGCCGCGGATCCGGGAGGCAGATGCCGTTTCTAACTACGGCACGAATCGGACTGAAAGTGTAGGCGGTTGGTGTGGGTGCACGCCCGCGGATCCAGGGCGTGAGACTGACAACGGACCAGTAGTTTCGAGGGCGGTAAACGCAGAAACCCCACCTTTGTGGGGTGGGGTTTCTGTTGCTGCTGGGGAGCCTGACGATTACCTACTTTCACACGGGCAATCCGCACTATCATCGGCGTGGAGTCGTTTCACGGTCCTGTTCGGGATGGGAAGGGGTGGTACCGACACGCTATGGTCATCAGGCATGACTTGTTGTCGTGCTGTCTGTGGGGACAGCACAACCAATCGGGAAGAAGTAGTTTCTGGTGATGCTCACCAGAGGGAGATTCGGGGGTTGTGTTGTTTCTGGCACAACACTGATCACTCAACCTGTGCGTCCTGCTAACACCGTCTGGTGCTTGGCACGCATCCCCTGCGGGGATCGGACCAGAGTAAGCGCTGAAGCGCTAACTCTGGTC